>PFEX01000237.1:5476-13094 GCA_002783145.1 Rhodobacteraceae bacterium CG17_big_fil_post_rev_8_21_14_2_50_65_11
CCCGGGCAGCGACACCCGCAACAGCCGTCCGCGCCGGGCAAATTCGCTTTCATCGAGCGCACCCGCCGCCACGCGGGCCGGATCGGCGCGGGCCGATCTCAACGCGGCCTCTGCCCGCCAGAAGGCGTAGAGCACCGGGCGCACCGGTTTCGGGATCGCCCACTGCCCCGCTTTGCCGCGCCCCAACCGCGCAAGCGCCTGATCGGCCAGCGCACGCACCCCCTCGGGGCGGCCATCCGGCAACGGCACCCGCCCGTGCGCCTCCAGCTCCGGCACCGCGCGCAAAAGCGCCGCGATTCCGGCCCCGTGCGCCATGTCGCGCACCGGCGCCTCGGCCTCTGCCCCGGCGCCGAGCGCCCGCGCGGCGACCCATGCAAGGTTGCCGGAGGTGGCGTCGATGTAGGCTTCGAAATGCGCCCCGTCCTCGAACGCGTCGCGGTAGACATCCCAGCGGCGCGCGGCAATGAGCGCATCCAGAAGCCCGGCATCCTCGGCCCGCACCGCCCCGGCCAGCGGCGCCACCACCTCGTGGGCGCGCGGCTTGGCCCCCTGCCCGATCTCGTCCACCACGTCGCGCCAGAATTGCAGACGCATCTCGGCAATCATCGGCTCCGAGGCGACCCACGGGGCGCGGGCGACTTCGAGGTTGAAGGCGTAGAGCGGGAACAGCACCGCGCGGGCAGCGGGGGGGGCGGCCATGGCGGCCAGAAACCGGTCACGGTCGCCCCGCTTCACCAGTTCGGCGCAAGCCTGAACGCTCATGCAGCAGGCGCCCCGTCGCGCACCAGTTTCCACGTCACCGCGTCGAGTAGCGCCTCGAACGAGGCATCGACGATATTGGCAGAGACGCCCACCGTCGACCAGCGCCGGCCGCTGCTGTCCTCGCTGTCGATCGTCACACGGGTCACGGCCTCTGTTCCGCCCTGGGTGATGCGGACCTTGAAATCGACCAGCTTTATATCGTCGATATAGGATTGGTAGGGGCCGAGATCCTTGGCCAGCGCCTTCGAGAGCGCATTGACCGGCCCGCGGTCGCCACCGGTCTCGTCCATGCTTTCACTGACCGACAACACCTTCTGATCGCCGATCTTCACCACCACCACAGCCTCCGACAGGCTGACCATGCGGTTATACTTGTTCTTGCGGCGTTCCACCGTGACCTTGTAGCGCTTGACCTCGAAGAAGCCGGGCAACTGGCCGAGCGCGCGCCGCGCCAGAAGCTCGAAACTGGCCTGCGCAGTGTCGAAGGAATAGCCCTCCGATTCGCGCGCCTTGATCTCTTCAAGGATGGTGGCGAGCGCCGGGTCGCCTTTTTCAACCGCGATACCAGCCTCGGCCAGCCGCCGGACCAGATTCGATTGCCCGGCCTGGTTCGACATCGGGATGATGCGGGTGTTTCCGACCAACGCCGGGTCGATATGTTCATAGGTGGTGGGGTTCTTGACGATGGCACTGGCATGCAGCCCGGCCTTGTGGGCAAAGGCCGATGCCCCGACATAGGGCGCCTGCCGCATCGGCACCCGGTTGAGGATATCGTCGAGCGTGCGGCTGACCCGCGTCAGGTCCTTCAGCGCGTCTTGCGACACGCCGATGTCATAGCGCTCGGCATAGGGCGCCTTCAACAGAAGCGTCGGGATCAGCGTCGTCAGGTTGGCATTGCCGCAGCGTTCGCCGAGCCCGTTGAGCGTGCCCTGGATCTGCCGCGCCCCGGCCTCGACGGCGGCAAGGCTGCCCGCGACGGCGCTTTCGGTATCGTTATGGGTGTGGATGCCCAGATGGTCGCCGGGGATGCCCGCCGCGATGACCTCGGCGGTGATGCGACCGATTTCCGCAGGCAAGGTGCCGCCATTGGTGTCGCACAGAACGATCCAGCGCGCACCGGCGTCATGGGCGGCGTGCAGGCAATCGAGCGCATAACCGGGGTTGGCCTTGTAGCCGTCGAAGAAATGTTCGGCATCGAACAGCGCCTCGCGTCCCTGCGCCACGAGGTGCGCGACCGATTTGGCGATATTGTCGACGTTTTCCGGCAGGCTGATGCCGAGCGCCGCCTCGACGTGGAAATCGTGGGTTTTGCCGACGATGCAGACCGATGGCGTGCCGGCATTGAGCACTGCGGCCAGCACCGCGTCATTTTCCGCCGAGCGGCCGGCGCGCTTGGTCATGCCGAAGGCGGTGATGATTGCCTTCGTGGCGGGCGCGGCGTCGAAAAAGGCGCTGTCGGTGGGGTTGGATCCGGGCCAGCCGGCTTCGATGTAATCGAGCCCGAGATCGTCGAGCAGGGTGGCAATGGTCTGCTTCTCAGCGGTGGAGAACTGCACACCCTGCGTCTGCTGCCCGTCGCGCAGCGTGGTGTCGTAGAGGGTGAGGCGCTGCTTGGTCATGGCGCATACACCGCCACATCACGCCCCCGCGCGGAATCAAGGCGTGCTTGCACGCCGCCGCGCGAGCGCCCGACCGCCCCCCGGGCGGGCGCTTTTACAACGTGGCCGCGCTGCACAGTCGTTCGATGTGCTTGGCGACCATAAAGTGCGTAAAACATGCGTCGCAGCGCCCCCCCGGCGGTCGGGCGCTGCGCTACCGTCAGGCTGTGTGCGGAAAGGCGCGTCATTTCAGGGCCTTTAGCTTGGCAGGGTCGAAGTCAGAGGTAATATCCCAAACTGTGCCCTCTGGCGTGTCTCTTAATTCAACTCCAGCAGCGTTCAGCTCATCCCGCAACTTGTCAGCTGTGCCAAATTCTCCACGGTTCTTGGCCTCCGCTCTTGTCTCGACATATGTCGAGACAATCGCTCGATGTATGTCACGCTCGATCTCTCTAAGGTGGGCCCAATCTTCTACTCCCGAAAGGCCCAATAGTTCGATTGCGTTCTCAAGTTGTTGCCCGAGTTCGCCAAGCGCGTTCTTAACGCTCCCATCGACAGGCTTGGTTTTTCCATCCTCGAGGTCGATCAGCGCCTCGGCACTACCGTCGATTATCACTATTGCTCCATGAGTGTTCAAATCGTCGCTCAAGACATCGAGCAAGCCGCGCGGTAAAGCATCAGAATTATCGGCTCGATAGCCTCGATATTGCTTTGCGATTTCGAGAGCATTCTCCCATTTTCGCAATGTTCGTTCAGCCTCCCGCGTCTTCTCCGCCGTCCAGTCCATCGGCTTGCGGTAATGCGTGGACAGCATCACGAAGCGGATCACCTCGCCCGGAATGCCCTGATCCAGCAGATCGCGCACGGTGAAGAAATTGCCCAGGGACTTGGACATCTTCTTGCCCTCGACCTGCAACATCTCGTTATGCAGCCAGTAGCGCGCGAAGCCGCCCTCGGGGTGCGCGCAGCAGCTTTGCGCCACCTCGTTCTCGTGGTGCGGGAACATCAGGTCGCCCCCGCCGCCATGGATGTCGAAACTCTCGCCCAGCAATTCGTAGCTCATCGCCGAGCACTCGATATGCCAGCCGGGCCGCCCCCGGCCCCAGGGGCTGTCCCATCCCGGCAGGTCATCGCTTGACGGTTTCCACAACACGAAATCCATCGCGTCGCGCTTGTAGGCGGCCACCTCCACCCGCGCGCCGGCGATCATGTCCTCGACCGACCGGCCCGACAGCTTGCCGTAATCGGGGTAGCTTTTCACCGAGAAGAGCACATGCCCCTCTGCCTCGTAGGCGTGGCCCGTTTCGATCAGCCCGGCGATCATGTCGATCATCTGGTCGATATACTCGGTCGCGCGCGGCATGTGGGTCGGCTCCATCACGCCCAATGCGGCCATGTCGTCGAGATACCACTGGGTCGTTTCCGCGGTGATCTCGCCGATGGCGCGCCCGGTCTCGGCGGCGCGCGCGTTTATCTTGTCGTCCA
Organism: Rhodobacteraceae bacterium CG17_big_fil_post_rev_8_21_14_2_50_65_11; assembly: GCA_002783145.1. Taxonomy (GTDB): domain Bacteria; phylum Pseudomonadota; class Alphaproteobacteria; order Rhodobacterales; family Rhodobacteraceae; genus Nioella. The sequence goes on from PFEX01000237.1 coordinate 9,322, forward strand.
CATCGGTGAAATTGCGCACGTAAGTGACGTGATCGGCGCCGTAGACGTGCCGCAGCAAACGAAACAGCACGTCGAACACCACCGCCGCGCGGGCGTTGCCCAGATGCGCCCGGTCATAGACCGTGGGACCGCAGACATACATGCGCACATTGTCGGGATCGAGCGGCTCGAATGCCTGCTTGCGACGTGTGCGGGTGTTGTGAAGCTTGATCTGGGTCATGCCTGTTCCTCACGAGGGGGCGCTCGCGGGCGGCCTATCAACTTCTTTTCACATATGGAAGCAACGAACGGACGCCCTGACGATGTCAGCCGGTCATGCAGCAGATGATGCAAAGGGTCCGTTTCATGCCTGTTGGTTTAGCCTTCCCCCGCCGCCATGCCAAGCCCCGATGGCACCAAGAGGGGCTGGATTGACAAGCCGCGCGGGCCATGCGCCCCTCTGGCCCCGGATTCGGGCGATGTGAGTGGAGGAAAAGCATGCGGCAATCGCGGCGGATATCGACACTGAACGGCGATGGCGACGATGGCTGGGGCCTGTTCCTCGCGGCGCGGCGGATGATCGGCGACGGCATTGCGGTGGTGGAACTGACCATCGGCGAACATGACATCGGCACCGATGCGCGCATCCTTGACGCGATGCACGCCTCTGCCATGGCGGGCAATACCGGATACGCGATGGTGCCCGGCATCGACGCGCTGCGCGATCACGTCGCGGCTCGTGTGCAGGCGCGATCTGGCGTGGCGACGACGCGCGACAACGTGATGATCACGCCGGGCGGTCAGGCGGCCCTGTTCATGGCACACCACGCCACTTGTGACGAGGGCGACCGGGCGCTCTACATCGACCCCTATTATGCCACCTATCCCGGCACGATCCGGTCCGTCGGCGCGGTGCCGGTGGCGGTGCAGGCCGAGTCCGCGACAGGGTTCCAGCCGGACCCGGACAACATCGCCGCAGCCGCGCCCGGTGCGCGGTCGCTGCTGATCAACTCGCCCAACAACCCCACCGGCGCGGTGTATACCGCCGAAACGATGGAGGGCATCGCCCGCGTGGTCGAGGATCATGACCTGTGGCTGATCTCGGACGAGGTCTATGACACGCAGGTGTGGCAGGGGCGTCATGTCAGCCCGCGCAGCCTGCCGGGGATGGCCGAGCGCACGCTACAGGTCGGCTCGCTGTCGAAAAGCCACGCCATGACCGGGTCCCGCTGCGGCTGGATCGTGGCGCCGGAGGACGTGACGGGGCACCTGATCCAGCTTGCCACAAACACCAATTACGGCGTCGCGGGATTCGTGCAATCGGCAGGACTGTTCGCGCTGGAACTGGGCGCGGCATTCGAGGCCGAGATCGCCGCGCCCTTCCGACGGCGCCGCGATATCGTGCTGGACCTTGTCGCCCGCCAGCAGGCGGTGCGCGCGATCCCGGCACAAGGCGCGATGTACGCGATGCTGGATATCCGCGCCACCGGGATGAGCGGCGAAGCCTTCGGTATGGCGCTTCTGAAGGACCATCACATCGCGGTCATGCCCGGAGAAAGCTTTGGGGACGCGGCGGCGGGGCATGTGCGGCTGGCGCTGACGGTGGATGACGAAAGACTGCGCGAGGCGGTGGCGGTGCTGCTGGACTTCGCGGGCAAGATTGCGGAGGCGCAGGCATGAACCACGACGATCTTGTGAAATGGTCCGCGCGGGCCGCGGACTGGGCGCGCGACTACCACGCCCACCTGCGCGACCGCCCGGTGCGCCCGACCGTGACACCGGGAAGCATCCGTGCTGCGCTGCCGCAGACCGCGCCCGAAACGGCCGAGCCGATGGAGGCGATCTTCGCCGATTTCGAGGCGCTGGTGCCGGATGCCATGACCCATTGGCAACACCCGCGTTTCTTCGCCTATTTCCCGGCCAATGCCTCGCCCGCCTCGATGCTGGCCGAGCAACTGGCAAATGCCATCGGCGCACAATGCATGCTGTGGCAGACCTCGCCCGCCGCGACCGAGATCGAGGAACGCATGGTGCAATGGCTGCGCGCCGCGCTCGGCCTGCCCGAGGGCTTTACCGGCACCATCCATGACAGCGCCACCACCGCGACGCTGTGCGCGGTGCTGACGATGCGCGAGCGCGCGTTGGACTGGCACGGATTGACGCAGGGGCTGTCCGGTCAGCCGCGCCTGCGGATCTACGCCTCGGCGCAGACCCACAGTTCGGTTGACAAGGCGGTGCGACTGGCCGGGATCGGGCAGGAGAACCTCGTGAAGATCGCGGTGCGGGACGATCTGTCGATGGATCCCGCCGCACTTGCCGCCGCGATAAGGAACGACCGTGCGGCCGGTTTCTTGCCGGGGGGGGTGGTGTTTTGCACCGGCGGAACCTCGGTCGGGGCGTTCGATGACATCGCCGCCAGCTTGCCGGTGGCGCAGGCAGAAGGGCTTTATACCCATGTCGATGCCGCATGGGCCGGATCTGCGATGATCTGCGCGGAATTCAGGCCGCTCTGGGCCGGGGCGGAGGCCTGCGACTCGATCGTCTTCAACCCGCACAAGTGGCTTGGCGTGCAGTTCGATTGCGCGGTGCAATTCCTGCGTGACCCAAGCCCACAGATCCGCACCATGGGGCTGCGGCCCGACTACCTCGAAACGCTGGAAAACACCGGCATCACCGATTTCAACGAATGGACCGTGCCGCTCGGCCGCCGGTTCCGGGCGCTGAAACTTTGGTTCGTGCTGCGCGCCTACGGGCTGGAGGGGCTGCGCGCGCGGCTGCGCAACCATGTCGCCTGGGTGGGGGAACTGGCGGAGCGGGTTGCGGGGATCGAAGGGCTGGAGCTGGTGACGGAGCCGCAGTTGGCGCTTTTTACCTTCGCGCACCGGGACGGAGACGCGGCGACCGAGGCGCTGATCCAGGCGGTCAATGCCGATGGCCGGGTCTACCTGACCCAGACCCGCCACGAAGGCCGCTTCGTGATCCGCATGACAGCGGGCAGTTTCGACTGCACCCGCGACGACGTGATGATGGTGGAAACGGTCCTGCGCGAGGTGCTGGGCTGAGCGTCGCCGCGCCGCGGGCGCGCCGACCGGGGGCGCCTCCTCAGGCCCTTTTGGGGCCTTCCTCGGCGCCGGGCCTCCGGCGGCGGTATTCTTGCCGGGATGACCGCATCAACGCGGCAGGGCGGCGGCTTCGCGGGCAAGCTGTTCGATCCGCGCCCAGTCGCCCACCTCGACCGCGTCCTTCGGCGCGACCCACGAGCCGCCCGCGCAAAGAACGTTCGGCAAGCTCAGGTAATCGTTGGCATTCTTCATGCTGACGCCGCCGGTGGGGCAAAAGGCGATCTGCGGGATCGGCGCGCCGATGGCCTTCAAGGCCGCCGCGCCGCCCGACGCCTCGGCGGGGAAGAATTTCAGCATGTCGTAGCCGCGTTCGAAAAGCCGCATCGCCTCGGACGCCGTTGCCGCACCGGGCAGGAGCGGCAGGTCGGCCGCCGCGCAGGCGTCAAGCAGCCGGTCGGTGGCGCCCGGCGAGACGCCGAACTGTGCGCCGGCGGCTTTCGCGGCCTCCACATCGGCGGGTGTCAACAGGGTGCCGGCGCCCACGACGCCGCCCTCGACCTGTGCCATTTCCCGGATCACGTCGAGGGCGGCGGGGGTGCGCAGGGTCACTTCCAGCGCCGGCAACCCGCCCGCAACCAGCGCCTCGGCAAGGGGCCGGGCGATGGCCGCATCCTCGACCACGAGAACCGGGATAATCGGGGCCAGCGCGGCGATCTCTATGGCGTGGCGGGA
>PFEX01000039.1:0-10567 GCA_002783145.1 Rhodobacteraceae bacterium CG17_big_fil_post_rev_8_21_14_2_50_65_11
GGCGCGGGTACGGGGGTGGGTCCGCTTGCGGGGTTCATCCGCGCCAACGCCCGTCATCGTCCGATGCATCTGTTCTTTGGCCTGCGTCACGCCAACAGCGACTTCCTGTACCAAACGGAACTGACGGACTGGCAGGCGAATGGCCAGCTTGATCATCTGTTTACCGCGACGTCCCGGTCCGAAAAGCCGCATTACGTTCAGGATGCCCTGCGGGTCGATGCGTCGCAGGTCATCCACGCGGTCCGGAACGGGGCGCGCATCATGGTTTGTGGCGGGCGCGACATGGCGACGGGCGTCAGGCAGGCGCTTGATGACATCCTTGCCAAGACGGAATGGACCCCGGCGATGCTGAAAGCGGAGGGACGATATGTCGAGGATGTCTACTGACCTTTCGCGTCACGCGCTGAACGGGGAGACCATGGGAACACGCTGGTCGGCGCTGTTCTTCGCTTCGCCCGGCTTCGACGTGGTGCCGGTGCAGGCCGCGCTGCAACAGGCGGTGGCCGAGGTGGACGCGCAAATGTCCACCTGGAAGCCAGACAGCGACCTGATGCGCCTCAATGCGGCGCCGGTGGGAAAATGGGTCGCTGTTCCGGCGCAACTGGCGCATGTGTTGCGGCTTGGGCTGGCGATCGGAGAGATCAGCGGGGGCGCCTTCGATATCGGCATGGGCGACGCCGTCAGGGCGTGGGGGTTCGGCGCCGATGCCGCCGATGAGAAGGCCATCGTCGCGGCGATGAAACCCCGGCGCAGCGCGGCGCATGAGGGCCTGGAGACCAACGGTCAGAGCGTGTGCAAACACGCGCCGCTGTCGCTGGATCTGAACGGGATCGCCAAGGGCCATGGCGTGGACAGGCTGGCGGAGGTGCTGCTGGACTTTGGCATCACCGATGCGCTTGTCGGGATCGACGGCGAGATGCGCGCCCTCGGCCTGCGACCGGATGGCAGCGGCTGGACCATCGCAATAGAAGACCCGGACCCGGACCGGCGCAGCCCCCGGTCTATCGTGAAATTGCAAGATGCGGCCGTTGCCACCTCTGGCGATTATCGTCACTGGGTCGACGTTCAGGGACATCGCCTGTCACACACCATGAACCCGGCCCGGCGCGCACCGCTGGTCCGCGCACCTGCGTCCGTCACGGTGGTGGCGCGCACTTGCGCCGAGGCGGACGCCTGGGCCACGGCCTTGATGGTGCTGGGGCCGGAAAAAGGCGGCGCTTTGGCGCGCGAACGCGGCCTCAGTGCGTTGCTGCTCATGCGGGACGCCGACGGGCCGATCAAGCCGGTGGGATTCGGTCCCCTGTTCGATCCTGACAAGACGCCCACAGGATGCTGACGGTCGGACCGGGCGCCGGTCGTCCGCGCCCGGCAGCGGCGTGCGGGCTTATGTCCAGCGGGTCAGGCGCGCGGTGAGCCTGTCGATCCGGGTGCGTAGCTCGTCCCGGATCGGGCCGGAGCGTGGGAGGTCGCGCAGCGTTGTGAACCAGTGGTCGGGCGGATTCCTGCCGCGCCGGGCATTATCCCACGTCAGACCACGCAGAACCGCCTCTGCCGCTGGCGGCAGGCGGTCAGGGATTTCATAGCTGTTCAGCACCGCCCAGACCCCGGTCCACAGACGGCCGACAGACCACGGGTTGTAGCCGCCGCCGCCCGTGACGAAAAGGCGGGGACAGCCGAGCGCCTTGATCGCCGTGACCGCGTCCCAATGGGCATTGTTGGACAGGGCGAGGCGCGACAGCGGGTCTTCTTCCACCGCATCGGCGCCGCATTGCACGACGATGGCATCGGGGCGAAAGCCGTGCAGCGCGGGCAGGATCAGGCGATCGCGGACAAGCGCCATTTCGCTGTCGTTGAAATCGCGCGGCACCGGCAGGTTGAAGCAGTTGCCGCCGCCGTCGTCGGAAATCGCGCCGGTGAACGGCCAACGGCGATCCTCGTGCACCGAGATCAGCAGCGTCTCGGCGTCGCCGGCGAAGGCGTGTTCAACCCCGTCGCAATGATGCGCGTCGATATCGACATAGGCGACCCGCCGAGCCCCGGCCCGGCGTAGCGACAGGATCGCCAGCACCGGGTCATTGAGGTAGCAAAACCCCCCGGCCCGGTCGGGAAAGGCATGGTGGGTGCCGCCCGCCGGGTGGTGGACGATGCCGCCATGGGCCAGAATCTCCCCCGCCAACAGGGCGGCACCGGCGGCGGTGGCGGGGCGGCGATACATCTCGGGAAAGACGGGGTTCGACAGGGTTCCGATACCATGGCGGTCGCGTGACGCGTCGCTGACCTGCTGACGCGCTTCAGCGTCTTGCAGCGCGGCAAGGTAGCGCGGCGTATGCCACAGGGTCAGCGCGGCAGGCTTGGCGCGCGGGCTGGTGCGGTATTGCGCAGGCGGCAGCCAGCCAAGCGCGCGGGCAAGGTCCATCACGGTGGAGACGCGCGGCACCCGCAGCGGGTGGTGCGCCCCGTAGGAGGACCCGCGATAGATCTCGGAGCCGAAAAACAGCGGCGGCGGGGTAATGTCGACTCGGGCGTCGGGCATCCGGACCTCATGCAGGAGCGTATCAGGCAAAAATCGACCGCGCGGCCCGAAAATCAACCTGAAATCGACCTGAGGAAAATTGTTCTTCCGTTCACTTTTCCCTATGATGGAACAAGAGCAGCAGAAACGATCACAGGCAGACCCGCAAATCATGGGCAGCACGACGACATATCAGGCGCCGATGCGGCTGGAGGGCATCCCGAAGCGGGAAAGCCGGTCGCAATTTGCTGCGTTGCCGTTTCGCCGCAGGAAATCCGGCACCGAGGTGTTGATACTGACCAGCCTTGATACCGGCCGTTGGATCATTCCCAAGGGCTGGCCGATGCACGACCTGACACCCGCCGCCGCCGCCGCGCGCGAAGCATGGGAAGAGGCGGGCGCGGTCGGCGTGGTGAGCGAGCATTGCGCCGGGTTCTATTCCTACAAAAAGGCGATGCCGGATGGCAGCAGCATTCCCTGCATCGTCGCGGTGTTCCCTCTTGAGGTGCGAAAGCTTGAAAGCGAATTTCCCGAAGCCGGGCAACGCAAGCTGAAATGGATGGCCCCGCGCAAGGCAGCGGCGCGCGTGAAGGAACCGGATCTGCAAAAGATCATCCGCAATTTCGACCCGCGCCTATACGTCTGACGCGGGCTTGTGGCGGCATTGGGCTTGATTCCGCGCTTGCGCGGCTTACTATTCAGCGACCATGATCCGATACACCCTGAAATGCGCCGAAGGGCACGAATTCGACAGCTGGTTTCAATCCGCCGACGCGTTCGAGGCGCTTGAAACCAGGGGGTTGGTGTCCTGTGCCGTCTGTGGCGGGTCGGGTGTGTCCAAGGCGATGATGGCGCCGGGCGTGGCCAAGCGGGGAGAGGCCACCATCGCACCGCCGACCCCGTCACACGCGCTCGAAAAACCGTCGCTGACCACCCCTGCCACCCCGATGGAGGTGGCACTGGCCAAGCTGCGGGCCCATATCGAGGCGCATTCCACCTATGTCGGCGGTAATTTCGCGCGCGAGGCGCGGGCGATCCACCTTGGCGAGGCGCCGGAACGCATGATTCACGGCGAGGCGATGCCCGAAGAGGCCAAGGCCCTGATAGAAGACGGCGTGCCGATCGCACCCCTGCCCATCATCCCCAAGGACCGGAGCACCTGAGCCATGCGCGTCGTCGTGACCGGGTCGGGCCGCGGGATCGGATTGGAACTGGTCAAACGGTTGCATGCGCGCGGCGACAGCGTGCTGGGCACGATGCGCGCGCCGGGCGAGGGTCCGGGACCGGGGCAATGGGATGTGCTTGACGTGACGGATGCGGCATCGGTCGCGGCGCTTTCGTCGGCACACCCCGAACCGCTGGACCTGTTGGTCTGCAACGCCGGGGTCTATCTTGACAAGCTCAATGACCTCGATACCGGGTTCCCGCCCGAGATGTGGGCGCACAGCTTTGCGGTGAACGTGACCGGTGTATTCCTTTGCGTGCAGGCCTTCCTGCCGCAATTACGCGCCGCACCCGCAAGCAAGATCGCCATCATCGGCAGCCAGATGGGCAGCGACACGCGCGCGCCCGGTGGGTCGTTCATTTATCGCGCTTCGAAGGCGGCGGCGCTTAACCTTGGGCGCAACCTGGCGGCAGAGCTGAGGCCCGAGGGCATCGCCGTGGGCATCTATCACCCCGGCTGGGTGCAGACCGATATGGGTGGCACGGCGGCCGATCTGACGGTCGCGGACTCCGCCACCGGCCTGATTCAGCGCTTCGACGATCTGACGCTTGAGGCGACCGGCCGGTTCCTGTGCTGGGACGGGCGCGACCACCCTTACTGAGCGGCGATTTTCCCCAGGTTGTCGGCCTCGACGAAGGCGCGCAGCTCTTCGTCTTCCAGCTGCATTTCGATGGTGCGCAGCGCGCTGTCAAGAGTCGCGCGTTGCAGCGCCGCAAGGTCGCCATCCTGCAAAAGCGCGTCTATCCCCGCTTGCAGGGTGTCGTCGTGGATCGAGCTGTCGTCGCAGGAATTGAGATCGAACTTGTCCCAGTAGCCAAGGTCGATCCGGCCCTTGTCCTTGGAATTGGCGGTGCCGCGCAGCCGTTTGAGCAGGAACTCCTCGCGGCTCTTGATCGCGTAATGGTTCATCTGCGCGAAATCATAAGCCACGATATCCTTGTTCGACCGCCAGCCGCCGCGCATGTATTTCTCGCCCATCAGGTGGCCACGGGCATTCACCCAATGCACCTGGTCGGGCAGGATTTCGCGCTTTTTCTCGAACCTCGGGCGATGCACCCCGAAATAGTCGAAACTGGCCGGGCGGAACAGCGTCTTGAAGCCCCAGACAAGCCCGTTTTCCGGCTCGTCCACCCGGCAAGCGCGGGTAAAGCGATGCGTGACCGGGGCAGCGTGCATGTGCTTGTGTCCCGACGAACCGAACAGGCGCCAGTTGATCGAGATCGCCTCCGATTCCGCGGGGCAGGCATCGAGCAGCGCATCGAGTGTGCCGTCGCCGACATGGATGTTGAGGAACTCATCGGCATCGGCGATCAGCACCCATGACGCGTTGCGCACGATATCCATCTGGTTGGCGCGGCTATAGGCGCGGCGCTGCGGGTCCATGCGTGGCCCGAGCGGGTTGTCGAAGTGATGCACGATCCCCATCGCATCCAGCCGGTTCAGCAGCAGGTTGGTGCCATCGGTGCAATCGTTGGAAAAGAGCACGAAATCGTCAAAGCCAAGGTTGCGGTAATGGGCGATCCATTCCAGCAGGTAGGGCCCTTCGTTCTTCATCGTCGAGACGACAACCTTGCGCCCGTCACCGGGAAAGGGCGGCGTCAGCTTGGGCCGGATCGCGGTCTTGTCGTGCAGAGGGTTCACCGGCTCGCCGTCCTCGTTGATGGTCTGCCCCGTCTGGCGCGCCTTCTGGATCAGCGATAACAGCCGTTCGCGTGTTTCGGGGGTCAATTCCGGCACCTCCCCGGTCTTGTCCTGCTTGCGCGGTTTTTCCTCGCTGCCGTCCAACTGGACGCCGGTCAGTTCGGCCAGTTCCTCGGCGTCCTGCGCGTCCTGTCGTTTTTCCGCGTTGCGGATGCCGGTGGAGCGCGCGATCATCTTGGCGATGGTCTTGTTGGGCACGCCATCGGCCTGCATCTTGCGCACCAGTTCCTGCGTGTCCTTGGGCAGGTGCTGGGTGAACAGCACCTCGTCAAGCTGGTCGATGCGCACCGCGCCGGCCTCTTGCAGGTCGGCGATCCACTGGTCGTATTCGCCGGTGTGGCGCAGCTTGTCGACATTGGCTCGGTGGTAGTCGAGCGCCTCGTCCTGTAGCGCCGCCAACCGGTCGTCTTCCAGCAATTTCGCCATCAGCGCCTTGACACGTGGCGCGTGGCGGCCGGCGCTGACATCGGGTTCCTGTTCGTTGCGGTCGAAGATCGAGAAATAGGAGGCGTTGTACTTGTCCTCCTTGTTGTTGACGTTGCCGCGCACCCGGCGCAGCAGGTAGGCCTCGTAGCTTTTTACCGCGTAGTGGTTCATTTCCACGAGGTCATAGGACAAGGTCGGCCCGGTCGATCGCCAGCCGCTGCGCTTGAAGCTGTCGGTCATCGGCTTGCCGCCGCCATTGACCCATTTCCGCGCCAGCAAGTTGTCGATCTGTCCCTCCGTGGACTTGTGCTTGATCGAGGGGCGGTGGATACCGAATTTCATATCCTTGAACGGGCGGAACATGGTCTTGACGCCCCAGCCCTTGCGGAACTTGTCCGGGGCGCCGCGGGTGTAGCTTTCGGTGACAAGGCCGGGACGCCAGTCCACGATGTCGTTCGACCCGTAAAAACGCCATGTGATCGCGATGCCCTCGCTGTCATCGGGGATCGCATCGACAAGCTCCTGCACGGTGCCGCCGCCGACCTTGATGTTGACGAATTCGTCGGCATCCATTGTCAGGATCCAGTCGCTATCGACAACCTCCGCATTCTTGCCGGCCAGCCACAGCGCATGCGGCTGCGGTTTCTTTTGCCTGGGCACCTCGTTGCGGAAATGCTTGCAATAGCCCATCTCCTGCAACCGGATCAGCATTTCGTCGGTGCCGTCCTGACAGTTGTTGGTGTAGACGCAGATGTTATCGAACCCCAGAAGGTGATGGTAGGCCACCCATTCCAGCAGGCAGTGACCCTCATCCTTCATCATCGACAGGATCGTATACCTGTGCTTCGGCATGTCATGCCCCTTTCGGGCACCCGTGCCCGTTGCTGCCCATCCTCATGCCGGGTCTTTCCTGCCCGGTCATTCCTCTTGGACGCAGTAAACCGGAAACGCGGCGAAAATGCGAGGGGAAGGTGTGAGGATACTGAAAATGCAAGTGATCCGGCGGGCGGCAAGCGTGCGATTCAACCGTCCCTCAAGAACAGATCAGTTTAATTTCTATTTTCATGTGCGTAAACGCGCAGATGCGTAGGCCGTTTTCAGCGTTTCAGGCCGGCCGGGGCGGGCCTATCTGCTGTCTCACACGGCGGGACACGACGCCCCGCCAGACAGTATCAAACCCGCTTCACAGCGAAAGGAAGAACCATGAAAACCCTCGCACTGACCACCGCCATCGTCGCAGCCCTGTCCGCACCGGCGGCTTTCGCATCCGGCAGCCTGGCACAATCCATGGGTGTCACACCCGGCGAATACACCACGGCCCAGCTGATCAACCTGCGCAACGCGATGGAAGAAAACGATGTTGCCCGTGTCAACTTCATCCTGAACGGGCACAGCAACCCGGTCGATGCAGCGACCATCTACAACACCCGGCTTGAGCAGGCGGTTGCAGACGACGACTACGCAACGCTGAACTACCTGCGGCGCGCGGGCGCCGAAGTGGTTTCGACCCAAAGCTACGGTCAAAACGCACGGGCACAGGAAATCTTCGCGCGCATCGACGCCGAATGATCAATGGTTCGGGGCGGGTCGCATCGCGGCCGCCCCGGATCGGTTTGCCGCTTTCTGATCTCGCCCTCCCTGTCGGATCACCCGGATAGCGGCAACTCAGCCGGCCCCACGCTTCGGCGTCGGGGTCGGTTGTGTTTCGCAAAAGCCCTACCCGGACGACAGGGCGGCCTGTGCGACCGCCTCCAAACGCGGCACGACATCGTTTGCGGACATTCCGCAGCGCAAAGTGTCATCGTAAAGCATCCGCAGAAGCAATTCATCGTGACGTGTCAGAACCCCGAATTCCTCGTCATCGTTGAAGATCGAGGGCCGCGCCTCGGGACTGTCATTGGTCAGGCCCATGCCTTGCGCCAATTCCTCCTCCATACAGGATTGACGCATGCGCGGCGGGTGTTCGGCCCGAACGATGGCGATGGCCTGCCGAAAGCCGTTCTCGGGGGTGTTATGGGGGATTGCCAGGACGAGGCAGAAAGTATCGGGCCGCATGCTCAAGACCGCGCTTTGTGCCGCGCGGCTTAGCCCCGGCGCGATACGCAGAAGGGTATTGCGCACATTGGCGCGTTCCTGTTCGTTCAGAACCAGAACGTGAAAATTGGCATTGGCAGTCACCATGCGGATCGGGTGCCCGGTGGCGCGGTGCAACCGCTGCGCGACGCCCTGCACCGCAGCCAGATCCCTGCGTTGCTGCGCGCCACTGACCGAAGCGCCGAAGTGAACGCCGAGGCGCACGGGGTCTTCCCAACGACGCAGGGGGCTGTAGCCGCTGGACGCCGCGCCGCCGGTCGGCGAATATTCGGTGCGCATGGCGATCGACATGAAATTGCGCGCCAGCGTCGGTGTATCCAGCCCGCGCACCTGCCGATCCTGTCGCAGGTTTCCCTGCGAGACCAGTCGCGCCTCCATCTGTTGGTAATACCGTGTCAGGTCACCCGTCTGCTGCGCAGTGCCTGGTGCAGCTGACAAGCTTGCTGCCAAGGCGACCGCCAAGCAGCAGACCATGCGAACAAGCCCGCCCGCACGGAGCGTGATCCGGGGTGTGATCCGGGGCAGGGACATCGGCATCTCCGATAAACTGTAAACGTTTTGCGACATAAAATATCGCGCGGTCGTGCGACTACTGTTCAAATCACTCACGGCCCTGTCAATCGACAGCGGGAAATTGTGAACGCGCCCCGCCTGCCCGACGGCAACGACCAACCTTCGGGATTGACCAGTAACTATCTGACGTTGAGGAAAGAACTGCCCAAAAACCGCCACGGGCAAGGGGTGATCACGATTTTACCGACCCAGCGGGCCGGCGCCTTTCGCCGCGAGGCGTCGCGCCTAAAGCGGGGTCGTGACGCCGGCGCTTTGCAACTGGTGCAGCCGGGCATAGGCCCCATTGCGGGCAATCAGCGCGTCATGCGTGCCCTGTTCGATCACCCGGCCCTTGTCCATCACCACGATCAGATCGGCGTCGCGGATGGTTGACAGGCGATGCGCGATCACCAGTGTGGTGCGCCCTCGCGAGAGCCGTGCAAGCGCCTCGCCGACCAATTGTTCCGACCGCGCATCAAGCGCCGAGGTCGGTTCATCGAGCAACAGGACGGGCACATCTCGCAGCATCGCGCGGGCGATTGTTACCCGCTGACGCTGCCCCCCCGAGAGGGATGCGCCGCGCGGCCCGACCCGCGTTTCGAGGCCGAGGGGAAATTCATCGGTGAAATCGAGCACAGAGGCCGCCGCTGCCGCCGCGCGCACCTCCTGCGGGGTCGCATCGAGCCGCCCGAGGCGGATATTCTCGGCGATCGTTTCGTCGAACAGCGCGGAGTCCTGCCCAACCAGTGCAATACTGTCTCGCAGCGCATCGAGATCCGCCTCGGTCGTCGCCACGCCGCCCAGCGTGATCCGCCCGGCGGACGGGTCGACCAGCCGCGACATAAGAGAAAAAACCGTGCTCTTGCCCGCACCGGAGGGGCCGACAAGCGCTGTGGTGCGGCCTTCGGCAGCGGTAAAGCACAGCTGGTGCAGAACCGGGCTGTCACCATAGGAAAAATCGACGTTGTCAAAGACGATATCGCCCCGCGAAACCGGCTTCGGTTGCGCGGGCGTCAGGATCGTGGGCCGGGCTTGCAGCACGTCGTAAAGCCGTTCAAGCGAGGCCATCGCCGCCTGAATCTGGCCACTCACGGCGGACAGCCGCCGCATCGGATCAAAGACCAGTGCCAGCGCGGTGAAAAACGACATGAATTCCCCCACCGTCTTGTCGCCCTCCATGATTTGCTGACCGCCATAGACCAGCACCGCAAGGAATCCGATCGCGGCGATCACGTCGATGATCGCAGGGTTCGCGGCCTTGCCCCGCTCCGCACGAAGCTGCGCGGCCAGAAACCCGTTCACCTCGGTGTCGAAGCGGTGTGCCTCGTGCTGTTCCAGCCGGTTGACCTTGATCGAGACCATGCCGTGAAAGACCTCGTCCAGCTGCGTGGACAGCCGCGCGGCAGCTTCTCGCGCGGCACGGGTGGTGGTGCGGATCAGCTTTTGCAGGATGGTCAGCGGCAGGATCAGGATCGGCACGCCTGCCATGGCCAAAAGCGCCCAGAGCCAGTCCGACCAGATCATCACCGACAGCAGCGAGATCACAGAAACCGTGTCGCGCCCGAGTGTCATCAACGTGGAACTTGCCGCGCCCTGAAGGGCCAGCGTGTCGCCGCGCACCCGTTCGATCAGCGATCCGGGCGCGTTGTCCTGGAAATAGCGCGCATCGAGGCCCAAAAGGTGGGACAACAAGCGCGATTGCAGCCCGGTGGTCACGCGCAGTCCGACGGTCACGATCAGCAGCCGCTGGCCAAAGCCCGACAGCGCGCGCAGGATGAACACGCCTGAGATCGCCAATGCCACCCAAGTGACTGCGCTGGCGTCGCCGGAGGCGAAAACCTCGTCGAAAAGCGGTTGGATCAGGTAGGAAATCGCGCCAAGCGTGCTGCCCTCGATCACCATGAGCACGAAGGCCACGATCAGCAGCGGCCAGAATTGCACGACGTGATCGCGCCACAGGCGCACAAGGAGGTTTCTGTACGGGTCACTCACGACGCAGCATCCAATCCAGTAACCGGTTGCCGTGGCGGGTATTCCGGAAGACGCGGGTCAGCGCC
>PFEX01000039.1:10585-12990 GCA_002783145.1 Rhodobacteraceae bacterium CG17_big_fil_post_rev_8_21_14_2_50_65_11
TTCACCCAATCGCGAAAGGCGATGCCGGTGTCGGCGTGCGCCTTGGCATAGGCGGCGATGAAGGCATCAAGGATCCCCGTGCGAGAGGTGCGGAAATGGGCGTGCTTCCATGAAAACTGCGCTGCCGCCTCGCCGGGGTCATGGCCATTGGCCAGCAGGTAGAGCGCCGAGGCCAGCCCGGCCCTGTCGGCACCGGATTTGCAATGCATGAGCATCGGTTTTTGCGCATCATCCATCAGGGCAAGCGCGGCAAGGATTTCCGCGCGTGTCGGCGCGCGGTTGGAATAAAGGCGGCCATTGACCAGCGTTATGCCGTGGGCGGCGCAGGCTTCCGCCTCCAGCAGGTAGCTGCCCCACTGGTTGCGGCCGCGGAAATTAACGATCGTGCGGATACCCATCGCGGCCAGATCGGCCACTTGTTCGGGCGATGGCTGATTGGAGCGCCAGATCCCCGGCGCGATTTCGTGGCGGTTGGTCCAGAGCCGGCGCAGCAGTCCGTGGTCGAGGATATCCATATCGTAGCGCGCCGCCTTGCGCGCGCCCGGCGCGTCAAGATCCGCCGTCCACCCCGCGCGCCAGTCAGACAGCGCCGCCCGCCGTCGGGCGCGGCGATTGCTGAGCGCGGTTTTCAGGGCGGTCATCAAGGGGCGGACCTGCGTGGTGGACATAAGACCGGTTGCATACGATCTGGGACGTGGTTTCACAAGCGGATCAAGGCAGGATCAATATCCAGACGGACGCGGTCAGCACCGTCAGCGCGGTGCCGATCAGCACGGAGGAGGCCGCGACCCGCTGCGCTGCGCCATACATGTTTGCGAAGAGGTAGGCATTGACCCCCGGCGCCATCGCCGCGGTCAGCACCGCGCCGCGCGCCTGGTCGGCGGGCAAGCCAATGATCCCCTGGCCAAGCCCGTAGGTGATCGCGGGATGCACCAGCAGCGACAGGCCGCAAACGAACGCGATCACCTTCACATCGCCCTCTCGTCGGTAGCGGTAGAGCACCCCGCCCAGCCCGAACAGCGCTGCGGGCAGCGCCGCCCGGATCATCAGGTCAATCGCCTCGGTCACCACTGCCGGCAGGGTGAGGTTGCCGAGATTGGCGGCGAAGCCCAGAAGGACGCCGATCATCAACGCGTTCGAGAACACCGCTTTGGCCACCGTGCCCAGAAGGCGCAGCAGTGTCCGACCGTGCGCGGTGGCGACCTCCATCGTGGTGATGCCCAGGATGTAGCAAAACGCGGCGTGGATCGCGACAATCGCGTAGTTTGTCACCAGCGCCTCCGGACCATAGGCGCGTTCGGTGATCGGCAGGCCGAGCAGAACGGTATTGGCGAACATCGCCACGAAGCCGATAGCGATGCTGTCGGGCAGGCTGCGCCCGAAGATCAGGCGCGCGCCAAGGATGCCAAGCGTGAAGACCGACGCCGATCCGCCATAATAGGACAGCAGCAAGCGCCAGTCGAAGCTTCGCCCCAGATCGAGTCCCGAGATCGCGGAAAACAACAGGCAGGGAATGGCGAATTTCTGGGTGAAGATCATCAGCCCATCGACGCCGCTATAGGTAAACAGCCCGCGCCAAACGGCAAGATAGCCGGCCCCCAACACGATGAAGACCGGTAGAACGACGTCGAGAAGGGCGGTCATTCAGACCTCTTGCCGGATCACCAGTCCGTCATGCGCGGGGGTGATGTGGTCAGGCGTTTCCGCCGCGACCGTGCGATAATCGAGATCGACATGCATGTTGGTCAGCACCGCGCGGCGCGGCGCGGCGCGGGCGATCCAGTCCAGCGTCTTGTCCAGATGCGCGTGCGAAGGGTGTGGCGTGCGGCGCAGCGCATCGACGATCCAGCACTCCAGCCCTTGCAGCGCGGGCCACGCGGCCTCCGGTATCTCCGACACGTCGGGCAGGTAGGCGACATCGCCGGTGCGGAAGCCGAGGCTGGGAATATTGCCGTGGCGCACCTCGAACGGGGTCAGGCGGATGCGGCCGCCGGGGCCGTCGACCTCCACGTCGCCGGTTATCGCGCACAGGTTCAGGATCGGCGGATAGGCCGAGCCTTCGGGTTGTACGAACGCATAACCAAAGCGCGACAGAAGGTCGTTCTGCGTGGCACCGTCGGCATAGACGTCGAGCCGCGCGCGCATGTTGAAGACGATCATCCGCAGATCGTCGAGGCCATGGGTGTGATCGGCATGGGAATGGGTGAAGACGACGCCATGCAATTCGCCCACGCCCGCATCGAGCAATTGCGACCGCAGGTCTGGCGACGTGTCGATCAAAACCCGCGTGATGCCGGCGTCGGTTTCGCGCTCGATCAGCAGCGAACAGCGGCGGCGGCGGTTCTTCGGTTCTTTCGGGTCACAATCGCCCCAGTGATTGCCAAGCCGGGGCACCCCGCCGGACG
>PFEX01000117.1 GCA_002783145.1 Rhodobacteraceae bacterium CG17_big_fil_post_rev_8_21_14_2_50_65_11
GTCGAAGTCGGCCCAAAACGGCCATTTGATATACCGAATCCGCCCCTCCACACCAACTGTTCGGACCTTGGGCTTGGGAAGCCCTGGCTCCCGGGCCGTTTCGAAGAAAAGCATTCAAACGTCCAGCCGCATGGCCCTGACAAGTGCCTCGTCGACCTCGATGCCCAAACCGCAGCCATCGGGCAGATTGACATTGCCCGCTTTGTGCCAGATCGGCCGGTCAACAAGGTCACGTTGCGCGGGGCCGTAAACGGGCTGAAGTTCGAGCACATTGCAGGCGGGACATGACCAGCTCAGCGCCTGGCTTGCCGCCCCGACGATGGCGGTCGAGAAGTTATGTGCGTTGGCCTGTCGGCGCGTCAGCGCGCAGAGGTCCGCCGCCTTGCGAAAGCCGGTGATGCCCTCCACCCGGCCGGGGTCAAGCCCGACAACGTCCACCGTCCCGGTCTCGAGGATACGCAGCACGCCACGGGTGTTCCATTCCCGCTCGCCATAGGCGATGCGGATGCCGGTGGCGGCGCGCAAGGCGCGGTAGCCTTCAGGGTCGTCATGGCCCAGCGGTTCTTCCAGCCATGCCACGCCAAGTTCTTCGAAAGCACGGGCGCGGTCGATGGCGGTCGCGATGTCCCAGAAGTTCTTGACGCCAAGATCGACCATGAGGCTTTTGTCAGGTCCCATGGCGGCTATGACCTTTTCAGCAAATTCGATGTCGCGGGCACGGTCAAATCCCAGCCGGGCATTTCCCGCCTTGCCGAAGCCGACCTTGGCACCGTGCAGACCGGTCGCGGTATGGATTGCGATATCTTCTGCCATTTCGTCGATGCTGGCTTTTGTTCCGTGCAGGCTGGCAATGGCGGGCAGATGGTCACGCACAGGTCCGCCCAGCAGATCGAGAACCGAGGCACCCAGGATCTTGCCCTTGATATCCCACAGCGCGATGTCGATGCCGGAAATGGCGAATGAGGCCAGACCGCTACCGGTGCCATACCACCAGCTTTGTTCCTTGAGCTTCAGCCAGATCGCCTCGGTGTGCAGCGCATTGGCGCCGATGATCAGCGCGGCCATCCCTTCGACCAGCTTTGCTGCGGCAAGCGTGGCTTCGGGAAAATAGGTGCAACATTCGCCCCAGCCGACATGGCCGTCCTCGCCTGTGATCCGCACGAGGCAGACCGATCGGAACCGGTGGTGGTCCGTTGGTTCGGGGTAGCTGATGGGAAGGGCTTCAACCTTAACGATGCGCGACATGTCAGACATCTGCCACGCAAAGCTGCTTTTGGCTACCAAGGTTTTTGATGCCGAGTTCGACCACATCGCCCGGCTTCAGATAGCGCGGCGGCTTCATGCCCAGCCCAACGCCGGGCGGGGTGCCGGTTGAAATGATGTCACCGGGATGCAGGGTCATGAACTGGCTGAGGTAGGAGACAAGGTGTGCTACACCAAACACCATCGTTCGGGTCGATCCGTTCTGCACCTTTTCGCCATTCACGCTCAGCCACAACGACAGGTCTTGCGGATCGCCTGCTTCATCGGGCGTCACCAGCCACGGGCCGGTGGGGCCGAAATTGTCGCCTGACTTGCCCTTGGTCCACTGACCGCCACGTTCGATCTGCCATCCCCGTTCCGAGACGTCATTGATGACGCAATAACCCGCCACATGGCCCAAGGCGTCGGCTTGGCTGACGTATTTGGCGGGTTTTCCGATCACCACGCCAAGTTCCACCTCCCAGTCGGTCTTTTGGGATCCGCGCGGAATGATCAACGGGTCATTCGGCCCGCAGATCGCCGACGTAGCCTTCATGAAAAGGACGGGTTCGGCCGGGACAGCCATCCCGCTTTCTGCGGCATGATCGGCGTAGTTCAGCCCGATGCACATGAACTTGCCAGTCCCGCCCACACAGGCGCCAAGCCGGGGATTGCCCTCGACCAAGGGCAACGAGGCAGGGTCGATCGCGGCGATCCTGTCCAGAACGGTCAGGGCTTCGCCGCCGATGTCGGCAACCAGGTGGCTCAGCTCGCGGATACGGCCGGTGTTGTCGAGCAATCCGGGTTTTTCGGCCCCTCGTGGTCCATAGCGCAGCAGTTTCATGGTCTGATTCCTGTCTTGTCAGTGCCCTTGTGCGGGCAGAATTTTGACGGCCTGTTGCTTACCGCCCGATGCGCGCAGGCCGTGGCTGGCGGGATCGGAGGGGTGACTGGCCAAGGGGATGACGTCCACATGTGTTATCCATGGATGGGCAGGAAGGCTGGTTAGCAGTTCATGCAGTTCTGTTGCATCTGCCGCCCTCCAGAGGCCCCAGTTCTCGAATCTGCCGGGCACCCGCCAGATGCGGACAAGGTGGCCCGACGCGGCCAACTGGGCGGCGCGGGCGCGCTCGTCCGCGATGATCGGCGCCTTGGCCTCGTCGCCGAGGTCGGGGGGCCAGCGCAGGGTGATGTTCACCAGAAATTCCATCTCAGATGCCCCTCCTCGCCGCATGTGCTGTCGCGCCAATCAAGGCGAAGGCTGCATCATGGACCTGAACAAGTCCTGCCGGACGTCCAGCAACGGGTCAGGCGGCATGCTGGCATAGGAGGCGCAAAGCCAGGCGATGCAACTGGCAGGCACGGCAGGGTGAACCAGGTTTTCTTTCGGAATCTGGCTGACCGGATTCAGGCCGGATACCCGGATAGCGCCCTGCATATTGGTGTCGGTGGGTGGAATACCGACAAAGAAGCTTCGCACGCCATGGGGTGTCAGTTCCTTGTCCATCATGCGTGTCAGCATTTGCGCCGCAGCCTTGGTCGAACAATAGGCAGTCCAACCTTCCATCGGCGTGGTTGCGGCACCCGTTCCCGCGTTGATGGCTGCCCCCTTCGATGCCTTTAACAGCGGCAGAGCCGCCAGAACCATACGCTGAACGCCCATCACATTGACCGCGAAGGCCGCACCCAGCGATTCGGGGGATACCGATGGAAGCGGTCCAATCGGGGCGATGACACCTGCGTTGTTGACAAGGACATCCAGATGGCCCGCCTCGGCCGCGATCTGCATCATCGCGGCGTCGGCATCGCATTGCTGGGTGACATCGAGCGACAGCACGGTTACCCCGTCAGGCAGGGCTTCGGCCTTGGTCGCAGGCTGTATCCCAGCATAAACCCTTGCGCCACGGTCGCACAGAAGCCGCGCAAGTTCGGCCCCGATCCCGCGACCCGCGCCGGTGATCAGCACGACCTTTCCCGACATGTCGGGCACCTCTATCGACCGCAGATTCTGCATGATTTTTCCCTCTTGTCAGCGAAGTAAATTGGCCTTACCAATTAGCCAAACTGCGGTTTGGATGTCAAACAGTTTGTCAAGCAAGTTCGAAAGGGGGGCGGAGATGAACAAAGGCATTGGAAGTCGCTACGGTCTGACCCGCCCGACCGAGGGGGATATCCGAAAGGGCAGCTTCTCCACCCCTTGGGATGCGCCGATGATCCCGCCGTTCCCCTTTCGCTTTCGCAACTGCGAGGTCCTGACGCTGTATTGGCGGACCGATCCGGAAGCGATGCAGTTCCTGTTGCCGCCGCCGCTGCGCGCAGTGGGTGATGTGGCCTGTGTCCACATCTACAAGATGAACGATGTTGACTGGCTTGGTCCCTATGCCGAGGCAAATGTGATGTTCGGGGCCGAGATGCCGGGCAAGGCGACCGGTGCCTATTCGCCCTATCTGGTTCTGTCGTCCGATGTAGGAGTTACGCACGGGCGCGAGGTTCACGGCCAGCCCAAGAAGCTTGGCACCCCAAAGGTGGAATTCCGCGGTGACCTGATCGTCGGCACGGTAGAGCGCAACGGCATCGACGTGATCACGGGCACCCTGGCCTACAAACAGCAACGCTGTAATCCGGCGCAGATGAAGCCTTGGTTCGATTTTGCGACCAACCTGAACCTCAAGGCGATTGACCACATCGACGGTCGCCCGGCGATCCGGCAATTAACGTCGCGCCGCCTTGCCGAGGTGGTCGTGCATGAGTGCTGGCAAGGGCCCTGCACGGTCGAGTTGCGCGCCAATGCGCAGCTTCCCGTGTTTCGTTTGCCGGTGCTGGAGCCGCTGCAAGGGTTCTTCTGGCGCGCCGATTTCACACTGGTGGAAGGCGAGATCATTCACGACTATCTGGAGCCAGGCGAATGACGCGCGTCGTTGTCACCGACTACACCTTTCCCGACCTTGTTCAGGAAGAAGCCGCCGCACGGGCCGCAGGTGCCGAATTCGCCGCCCACAAGTCGCGTGATGCCGATGAGGTGGCCGCTGCAGTGCGCGGGGCCGATGTTGCTGTGGTGCAATTTGCGCCCTTCACCGCAGCGGCAGCCGCCGCGATGAAGCCCGGCGGCACCGTCATTCGCTACGGCGTGGGCTACAACAACATCGACATAGACGCTGCGCGGGCCAATGGGCTGCGCGTCGGCTATGTGCCGGATTATTGCGCCGACGAAGTCGCTGATCACACCGCCGCTGCAGCTTTGGCGATGTTGCGCAAGTTGCCGATGCTTGACGCCTCTGTGCGCGGCAAAGAATGGGCCGCCGTTGCCCGCGCCAGACCGATGAAGCCTTTCGCGCAAACCAATTTCGGTTTTTTCGGTCTGGGGCAGATCGGTCGCGCCGTTTTGGCCCGTCTGAAGGGGTTCGGCTTTCGGTTCATGGCCGCAGACCCCGGTCTGTCGGACCAAGAGGCAGCACACCTTGGCGTGGTGCGGGTCGATGGCGAAAGGCTTTTGCGCGACGCGGATATCATCTCTTTGCACGCGCCTGCAACACCGGCAACGACCGGCTATTTCAACGCAGCGCGCCTTGCCATGATGCGGCCCAACGCGGTGATCGTGAACTCGGCGCGCGGGCAATTGATTGTCGAGGATGATCTTGCCGCAGCTTTGGTGGCAGGCACGATCGCAGGTGCAGCGCTGGATGTCTTTCACGTCGAGCCGCTGCCTGCCGACAGTCCGTTGCGGTCGGCCCCGAACACGCTGCTGACCCCACATGCCGCCTGGTATTCCGAGGCGGCAATCCGCAATCTTCAGGCGCTTGTCGCCGAAGACATCGCCCGCGCCCTGCGCGGCGAGGAGCCGCGCAAACCGGTTCCATGACACTGACAACGAAAGTGCCGGTGAAAGGCGCCGGCGCAAAATCAACTGGGAGGAACGAAATGAAAAATCTTGGACTGCTCGGTGTTGCTGCAGCACTGATGCTTGGCACAACCCAATTCGCCTATGCGGACGCGATCAAGCTGGAATCGGGCAAGGAAAGCAAAATGATCTTGCTGCCCAAATTCCTTGGTATCTTGGTCTTTGACCAAGCCAATGAAGGCGCGCAGGAAGCCCATGCGGAGCTTGCCAACCCCGGCAAGCTTGAATTCTTGGGGCCGACGCCCGAGAATTCGGTCGCGGGTCAGATCGAGATCATGACCACCGCTGCTACCCAAAAACAGGGTGCCGTCTTGTTGTCGAACAACGCCGGTGACCAGATCGCGCCTGCGGCCAAGGCCGCGATGGACGCGGGCACCAAGGTTGTCACATGGGACAGCCCGATCCCGTCCGGTGAGGGCGAAAGCGTCTTTGTCGCACAGGTTGATTTCGGGTCGATCGGCATCGTGATGGCTGACATGGCGCATTCGATCCTGGGCGGCGCAGGCGAAATGGCCGTGCTTTCGGCCACGCCGGATGCAGCGAATCAGAACGCTTGGATCGAGGCGATGAAACAGGCCCTTGCAACAGACGCGAAGTACAAAGACATCAAGCTGGTCGATGTCGTATATGGCGATGACCAGGCCGAAGTCAGCTACAACCGCGCGCTGGCTCTGGTGGACAAGTATCCTGACCTCAAGCTGATCATGTCGCCGACGACCGTCGGTATCCAGGCGGCGGCAAAAGCCATGCAGGACGAAGGGCTTTGCGAAAAGACCAAGGTTTCGGGTCTCGGCCTGCCCTCCGAAATGGTGTCCTATACGATGAACGGCTGCGCGCCGGAATTCGCGCTGTGGGATTTCCGCGACCTTGGCTACCTGACCTACTACACCGCCTATGGTCTGGCGAGCGGTCAATTGACGGGTGAGATCGGGGAAACCTTCACCGCAGGCCGCATGGGTGACTACACGATCGAGGCTGATCCTGGCCGCGCGAACGCCAAGCGCATCCTGATGGGGCCGTTTACGGTTTACACCAAGGACAACGTCGAAGCCGCAGCAAAGTAATTTGACGGCGCAGCCGGACGGCTCCGGCTGCGCCTCAATTTGCAGGACAAGACAATGACAAAACCGACACTTGCGCTGCGTTCGGTCTCGAAGATGTTTGGGATGACGGCGGCACTGACAGGTATGTCTCTGGAGCTTTTTCCGGGCGAGGTTCACGCCATCGTGGGCGAGAACGGCGCTGGCAAATCGACCATGATCAAGATCATGACAGGCATCTATCAGCCGACTTCGGGCCATGTCGAAATCGACGGCGCAGAGGTGTCGTTGCACGGATCGAAGGCTGCAAGACTTCATGGTGTCGCCGCGATCTATCAAGAGCCGATGGTTTTCCCCGACCTCGATGTCGCCGAAAACATTTTCATTTCTGCCTCCAGAGGGCTTTGGCTTGATCGCAAGGCAACGCGGCGGCAGGCAGCCGAGTTGATGGCGCATATCGGGATGAAACTGGATGTGGACCGGGTGGCCTCGGGCCTGACGCTGGCCGAGCAACAGGCGGTCGAGATCGCCCGCGCCCTGTCACAGAATGTCCGTGTCCTGATCATGGATGAACCCACGGCGTCGCTTTCGGCGCATGAGGCCGCCGAGTTGCGCCGGGTTGCCCGCAGGCTGGCGGACCAAGGCGTTGCCGTCTTGTATATATCGCACCGCCTTGAAGAGGTGTTCGAACTTGCCGACAGGGTCAGCGTGATCCGCGATGGGGAACACATCTCGACCAACCTGATTGCCGATACGACGCCGCAGCAGATGATCGCCGAAATGGTCGGGCGCGAGGTCGGAAATTATTTTACCAAGATGGCTTCGACTACGACGGACGAAGTGTTGCTTTCCGTGCGTGACCTTGCGGTCAAGGGCGTGTTTGAAGGGATCAGCTTTGATCTGCGGCGGGGAGAAATCCTTGCGATGGCGGGCCTGATTGGCGCGCGGCGCACGGATGTTGGCCTGGCCCTGTTCGGGATCACCCCGGCCACCGAAGGTGAGGTTCGCTTCAAGGGACGTCCGCTGAAACCCCGATCCGCGCAGGATGCGATCCGGGCCGGAATCGCCTATGTGTCCGAGGACCGGCGCAAACTGGGCCTGGCAATGGAATTGCCGGTTCTTTGGAACATGACGCTGGCGACCCTGGCGACCTTCCTGCGCGGCCCCGGTCTGGTCGATACCGGCGCCGAGCGCCGCATGGCTGAAGATTTCCGCAAGCGGCTGAACATCCGCACGCCGGATGTCGACATTGCCGTGGGCAAGCTGTCGGGCGGCAACCAGCAAAAAGTGATGCTGGCCAAATGGCTGAACATGAACCCGGAATTGCTGATCATCGACGAACCCACACGCGGCATCGACATCGGCGCAAAGGCCGAGGTGCATGACCTGATCCGCGGCTTCGCGGCGCGGGGCGGTGCGGTTCTGATCATCAGTTCCGACCTGCCCGAGGTGTTGGCGCTTGGCGACCGGATCCTTGTCATGCGCGAGGGCAGGCAAATGGCCATCGTCAACCACGATGCAGCTGATCAGCAGCGGATCATGGCGCTTGCCATGGGCCAAGAGAAGGCTGCGTGATGAAGAAAGGTATCCTCACGTTCTCGCCTCAGGTGTTGCGTATTCTGGCGCTTGTGGTCGTGACAGCACTGATCGTTCTGTTCTTTGCCTCGCAGATCGAAAACTATCTGAACGGTCGGCTGTTCAACCGCATCTCGTCTTCGGTGGCGGTCATGGCCCTGATCGCGACAGGGCAGACGTTAATCATTCTGACCCGGAATATTGATCTTTCGGTCGGGTCCATCGTGGGCTTCACGGCTTTCGCGACGGGCAGTGTGATCGCCAACAACCCGGATCTGAGCCCCGTGCTTCTGGTCGGGTATGCGGCGATTTTGGGCGGGACGTTCGGCGTTGTGAACGGGCTGCTGGTTGCTTATGCCCGCATCCCGTCGATCATCGTCACCCTTGCCACGATGGCGCTTTTTCGGTCGGCGCTGGTGGAATATTCGAATGCCAAATCCGTCACCTCACAAAATCTGCCCGCGTGGCTCGTGGACTTCCCCAATCAGGTGGTCTTTTCGTTGGGAGAGTTCCAGTTCCGCGCCGGGTTCATGGCGGCGATCCTGGTCGTGCTGACCGCGCACATCGCGCTGACACGCCTGCGGCCCGCCCGCCAGTTCTATGCGGTCGGCTCCAACCCAGAGGCTGCGACGATGGCGGGCATCGACAGCCGCCGTGTAATCTTGATCGCCTTTATCCTGTCCGGTGTGATGGCGGGCCTCGCCGGTTTCATGTTCGTTGCCCGTTTCGGCAACATCACGGTTGTCGCGGGGCTTGGGTTCGAACTGAAGTCTATCGCCGCAGCAGTCGTCGGGGGGGTCAGCATCAATGGCGGCTCGGGCACGGTGATCGGGGCGCTTCTGGGCACCGTTCTGGTTGACCTGATCGACAACAGCCTTGTCCGCTGGCCCGTGGTCAGCGAGTTCTGGCGGGAAGCCGTGCTCGGTGCGATGATTCTGATTGCGGTTGCGGCCGATACGATCTTCATCCGGCGTTTGGCCAAAATGCGGGCGGCGCGCGCGCACGAAGCGGCAATTGCAGCCGAGGGAGCGAAGACATGAAGAAGCGCCTTCTCAGTTGGGAAGGCCTGCTATTGGCAGCCTTCGCAACGATCTTCGCCTTCAACGCTATATCGCTGCCGCAGTTTCTGACGATCCCCAACCAGATCAATATGTTCCAGCTATCGATCGAGAAGGTGATCGTGGTGCTGGTGATGGCGTTTGTCATCATCAACGCCGAAATCGACTTGTCGGTCGGGTCGATGATGGGGCTGTCCGCCTGCGCCTTTGGCTGGTTGTTCCAGCAGGGTGTTGATCCCGTCGTGGCCATCGGGCTTTGCCTGCTGATCGGGGTCCTGGGCGGCGCGGTGAACGGGCTCTTTGTCGCTTGGGTCGGCCTGCCATCGCTTGTCGTGACGCTGGCCGCGCTGATCGGGTTTCGTGGTCTTGCCCGCGTGCTTGTCGAAGATCGCGGGATCACTGACTTTCCCGATTGGTTCGACGCCCTTGGACAGCAAGGGCTGATCGGTCCAATGACCTTCGCCATGATCAGCTTTTTCACCCTGCTGGTCGTGGCTTGGATCATTCTCGAAAAGTCCGCCTTTGGTCGCCACACCTATGTGATCGGCTCAAACCGGGACGTTGCCGAATTTGCCGGGATCAACACCAAACGGCACAAGTTGATCATCTTCGTCGCCACAGGGCTTGTTTCCGCCTTTGCGGGGTTGCTTTATGCGGCAAGGGTCGGCGCGGTCCGGGGCGATGTTGCCAACGGATTCGAGTTGGACATCATCACCATCGTCTTGTTGGGCGGGGCGTCCATCTTTGGCGGATCGGGCACACTTGTCAGCACCGGTTTGGCCATTCTGATCGTGCTGAATCTGCGCAACGGCATGGCTTTGCACAATGTGACGGGGCATATTCAGACAGGTGTGATCGGCTTTCTGTTGATCGCTTCCGTACTGGTGCCGCGGCTTGATCTTTTGCGCCGCATCACCAAGAAATCGAAGGGGCAGGAATGAACGAACCCGAGCGCAAGTTCGAACTGGACTCGCCCATCATGCGCGAGTCTGTCGCCGAGGCTGTGGTCCGGCGTATTCTGGATATGGTCAAGGCCGGGCTGCTGAAGGCGGGCGACCCTTTGCCCCCGGAACGCGATCTTGCGGCTTCTCTAAGTGTCTCGCGGCCATCCGTGCGCGAGGCGCTTCGGGGTCTTACGGTTCTGGGCGTGGTGCGTACGCGGCAGGGCGGCGGTGCCTTTATCAGCGATCTTGGACCCGACAGCCTGCTTGGGCCGATCCAGTTCTATCTCGCGCTGGAAGATGTGAACATCGAGGAACTCTACGATGCGCGAAGCCTGATCGAAAGTGATGTGGCACGTCGCGCCGCTGTGAACATCCAGGACGCAGCCCTCGACCAGCTTGAAGAACTCTTGGCGGAACAGGCAGCGACCATCAACGACCCGCTGGCGTTTCGTCGCTCGGACTACGTTTTTCACCAAGTAATCTGGATCGGCGCACGAAATGCATTCCTCAAGCGCATCGGCGAAAGCCTGAACGTTTTGGGGCTGGAGTTCCGCAAGCGCGCGTCCGAGCGGCCCGAGACCTTGGAGCAATCCCTGATCGATCATCGCGTGCTGCTGGACGCCTTGCGCGCACGCGATCCGGAGGCCGCCGCTCGTGCCGCCGAAAGCCACATGCGCAACGTCTACCAATCGACCATCGCGCAAAAGGAGGGGTTATCGTGAAAGCCGGAATCGGAATTGTCGGTGTGGGTTGGTGGGCGTGCTTAAACCATATTCCGACCCTGCAAGCGTCTGATATTGCAGACTGTGTGGCGATCTGCGATCTGGATGCCAACCGTTTGAAGACTGTCGGCGACCAGTTTTCCATCGCAGGTCGCTATTCTGACGTGACAGAGATGGTCCGGTCCGAACGGCTGGATGGGGTGATTGTCGCGACACCGCACGTCGCTCACCTTGCGCCCACGCTTTTGGCACTGGAAGCCGGGGCGCATGTTCTGGTGGAAAAGCCGATGGCCACGACAGGTGCCGATGCGCGCACGATGGAGGCTGCCGCAGCCCGCGCCCGGCGGCAGATCATGGTGCCGACCGGCATGAGTTTCACCAGCTTTACCAGAACGGCAGCAGCCATGGTCCGCGACGGGCGCATCGGAACGATCCGTCATGCAAACTGCCTCATGTCATCGGCGCTTGAGGATCTGTTTGCCGGCGAACCGATGCTTGAGGCAGCCGATCACCTGTTCCAGCCCCCCGCTTCAACATGGGCCGATCCGGCCCGCGCTGGCGGCTACGGGTGGGGGCAGCTTTCGCATGCTTTGGGCTGGCTGTTCCACGTCTGCGATCTGGAATTTGCCGCGGTCGCCTGCATGGACAGCAAGTCAAAAAGCGGTGTGGATTTCTACGATGCGGCTATCGCGCGCACCGCCAATGGGGTCACCGTTTCGATTTCAGGGTCTGCTACCATGCCAAAGCACCGCGGCCTGCACATCGAGTTCCGGATTTTCGGGTCCGAGGGCATGCTGCATTTCATCTCGGAGGCAGGCGACGCCCGGATGGTTCTTTCCCGGCACGACGGCACCGACAACCACCCTGTCATTCTGCCGTCCGAAATTCAGTATGACGGCACTTTGCCTGTGAAAGCCTTTGCGTTGCTCTGTGCCGGGCAGGCGGTCGAAAATCCCGCCAATGCCCGCATTGGGCGCCGCGTGACCGAAGCCCTTGAGGCAATGTACCGCGCCGCCGCATCGGGCCGCATCGAAACGGTGGGCACATGAAGCTGTCCGTTACCGCCTGGTCTTTTCCTTCCCTCAGCCTTTCGGAATGTGCCGGTGTCGCCCGAACGCTAGGCATCGGAGCCTTGGATGTGGGGCTTTTTTACGCATCGGCACTGGACAAGACGCAGATCCTGTCTACGCCGAAAGCTGCCGCGATGCCGCTCCTCGATCTTGGTCTCGTGATAGCCAATTACTACCATCTGTTCGGGGATGGGCTGGCGGGACGCAATCTCGCACTTCGAGGCACCATTGGTCAAAATGAGAAAGACCTCGACGCGGTTCTGGCCTTTGCCGATGCTGCCGGCATTGCCAGCGTGTTCATCTTGCCGGGCATCGTCAATCCCGGCCAGTCGCGCGACGACGCGGCACGCCAATCTGCCCAAAGCATCAAGGCCTTGGTCGAAGTGGCCAAGGGCTATAGGGCAAGGCTTTGCATTGAACCGCATGTGCAAAGCTGGGCCGAAAGCCCCGATCTGGTGCGTCGCCTGATTGACGATACCGGCATTGGATTGGTCCTCGACTATTCCCACTTCGCCTGTCTTGGCTACTGTCAGGAAGAGATAGACGTGCTGGCCCCCCATGCGGTTCACGTTCACCTGCGTCAGGCCCGGGCAGGCGTATTGCAGGCTAAATTCGCGCAAGGCACCCTGAATTTTTCGGCAATCTTCGGCACGCTTCGTGCCGTGGGCTACGAAGGATATCTCGCGCTGGAGGCTGTGCACCAAGACTACATGAACACATTGACCGAAGATGTGCTGACCGAAACCGTCGCCTTGCGCGACTGCTTTCGGCACTGGACAGGAGACTGACATGCCCGGATATGCTTGGGTTCTTGAGGTTCGGCCCGGATATGAAGATGAATACAAAAAGCGCCATGATGAAATCTGGCCCGAGATGCTTGACGCGCTCAAGCAGGCTGGCATCCGGAATTACAACATTTTTCGCCATGGGCTGACCCTGTTCGGCTACTTCGAAACCGACAATCTGCAAGCCACCAAGGCCAGCTTGCGCGCGAATGAGGTGGATCGCCGTTGGGGAGAATGGATGGCCCCCATCATGAAAATTGACGTCGATCCGACGACGAATTTCCCGTACCTGCTGCCGAAGCAGTTTTTCATGACTTGATGGTGATGCAGTCGAATTGCCGCACGGGGGTTACTTGTGGCTCTGTTGGGCTCTGTTGCATAAATCGGGTGACAGGCGGACCTCCCCTTTCCCCGGACAGACTTATCCCATGGCTTCAGTGACGGGAATGCCGAGCGCCGTGAAGCC
>PFEX01000107.1:0-1003 GCA_002783145.1 Rhodobacteraceae bacterium CG17_big_fil_post_rev_8_21_14_2_50_65_11
CGTGCCAAGCGCGCCGGGGTAGCGCCCGAGTTGGCGGAAGAACGACACATCCGTGGCCCCGGTGACCCCACCACGCGCCAGCAGCAAGGCCGCCCCGATCGAGATGATCACCGCCGGAATCTGGCCCACCAGACCGTCACCCACGGTCAGGATGGCATAGGTCTCGAACGCGACGCCCAGCGGCATGTCGTGCACCGCAACGCCCATGATCAGGCCCATCACGATGTTGAGCCCGGTGATCATCAGCCCCGCCACGGCATCGCCCTTGACGAATTTGGACGCGCCGTCGAGCGAGCCGAAAAAGTTGGTCTCGGCCAGTTCGCGCTCGCGCCGGGCCTTGGCCTCGGTATGGTCGATCGCCCCCGCCGACATGTCGCTGTCGATTGCCAGTTGCTTGCCGGGCATGCCGTCCAGGGCGAAACGCGCGCCGACCTCGGCCATCCGGCCGGCCCCTTTGGTGATCACCACGAAGTTCACGATCAGCAGCACGCAAAAGATCACCACGCCCTGCAACACGCTGCCGCCCATGATGAAATTGGCAAAGCCCTCGATCACATGGCCGGCCGCGTCAGTGCCGGTGTGGCCCTGGCCGATGATCAGTTTGGTGGACGAGATGTTGAGCGACAGGCGCAGCATCAGCGAGGCCAGCAGGATGGTCGGGAAGGCCGAGAAATCGAGCGGGCGCTCGATGAACAGGGTGACGGTGAACATCAGGATCGCCAGCGCGAAGGAAAGCGCCAACCCGACATCCAGCACCCAGGCCGGGACCGGCAGCACCATCATCACGATCACCGCCATCAGGGCGAGCGCCAGGAGAATGGTCGGGCGGAAGAAGGCGGCGATGGCAATCGGGATGTGGTTCATCTTATGGGGCCCGCGCGATCAGGCTTTGGCCGCCACCCAGCAGGGGCACCAGCGAAGCCCCCGCGCCGCGCGCCCCGACCCGCAGCAGCGGAAAGAGGTTCTGGCGCGGCACGGCAGCCGTAGCGACCGGCGCCAGCGC
>PFEX01000107.1:1017-1278 GCA_002783145.1 Rhodobacteraceae bacterium CG17_big_fil_post_rev_8_21_14_2_50_65_11
AAAGCGCGCGGCGTAAAGCGCGTTCTGCGGCGGGTCGAACATCGCCTGAAGCGAGGGAAAGGCGTCGCCATGCCAGCGCTGATTAAGCTGAAAACATCCCAGATCAATATTGCTGATGCCCTGATCGCGGGCTTCGGTGGCATAGGTCAGTGCCTGTTCCTGTGTGTCGAACCAATGGCCCTCGCCAGCCTGATTGACGGTCCAGGGCCAAGGGCGCAAACCGTCGCCCGCGCCGGGCAGATGGCGACCGGTTTCGGTCAA
>PFEX01000107.1:1292-4092 GCA_002783145.1 Rhodobacteraceae bacterium CG17_big_fil_post_rev_8_21_14_2_50_65_11
TCCCTTTGCGGCGCACCGGCTTCGGTGGCCTGCCGAAACCTTAGGGCGCAGACCTTTCCAATCGGTAAGCGCCGATCAGTTTGTGACGACAGGCGGTGTGACGACGACCGGAACCTCAGCCAGCAATGCGGTCAGGGTTGCCCGCGCTGCGGCACTTTCCGCAACGGTCTGACGGCCACGCGCCAGCGGGCCGGGGATTGGCTGCGGTGCGACCGGCACGGTGGCAGCGCGATCGGCAGGCGCAGGCAGCACCAGTCGCGCTGCGGCCAGCCACGGATCCTGGCCATGGTCCGCGATCAGTGCCCAACCTTGCGCCTGACGGGCGGCTGCCAACTCACCCGGCCCATCGCCAAGGGCCGCAAAAAGAGCGGTGGCAGTGGCGGGATCGCCCAACCACACCTGCGCTTCGGCGCGCAGGCGGTCGGCCTCGGGTCCGGTCAGCCCGGCCACCAGCCGCAGCACTTCACGGGCGTCATGACGCTGCATCTGGGCTTTGGCTGCCAGCAATCGGTCCTGATCGGTTGCCGCCGGACCGGGGGCCAGCACCTCGGGCAGCCAGCGGAGCGCCGGGTCGGGGAAACCAAGGGCCAGCAAACGTGCGACCAAGTTCCGGC
Source organism: Rhodobacteraceae bacterium CG17_big_fil_post_rev_8_21_14_2_50_65_11 (assembly GCA_002783145.1). Lineage (GTDB taxonomy): Bacteria > Pseudomonadota > Alphaproteobacteria > Rhodobacterales > Rhodobacteraceae > Nioella. Next base: position 1,907 of record PFEX01000107.1, read on the forward strand.
GGGTGGCAACCGGCAGCGCCGGTAGCGCGATTTCAGGGCCCAGCACAGCCTGTTCCAGCACCACGGAATCGGCGCCATGCTCGGCCATGATACGCCACAGGTCGGGCTCGGTATCAGGTGCAAGCGCCAACTGGCTGAACGCCGACGCGAAATCGCCCGCCGCCGCCAGCGCCAGCAGATGCGCCCGTTGCAGGGCGGGTTCCAGCTCTGACCCGCGATGCTCGAACGCCAGCGCGGCCAGCGCCGTGACGGTTGGCATATCGACCGGCTGGCCGTGATCAATCTGCACCTCGACCTTGGCAATCATCGCCCGGGCTGCCACCGGGCCACCTTCGCTTGCCAACTGCTGCAAGGTCTGATCGGCGGCAGCGGGGTCGCCCATCGCCCGATCAATCTCGGCCCCGATCAGGCGCACCTGCGGCCCTGGATCACCCGGTGCCCGCAGCACCGCGGCCCGCAGGGTAAGCGCGGTTTCGGTATCATTGTGCTCGAGAAACCGGGCAGCAAGCGGCGGGCCGAGGTGACGGCGCAGGTGCAAGGGCAGGGCGGAAAAGCTGCGCAGGATCGCCTGGGTGTTCGGATCGTCGCCGATCGCCAGGTGGGGGTGCGCCAGCACCGCCCAGAGTGCTGCCGCACTGTCGCACACCAGCATGCCTTGGAACGGATCTTCGGTCGGCGGGTCTTGGTCAAGGATAATTGCCATGGCCCGCCAGATCGCCTGGTCTTGCGGTGCGATTTCCACTCCGCGCAGCAGTTGCCGGGCCTCGGCACCGAAGCCGAGATACAAGTAAAAGCGCACCGCACGGCGGATGGCTTCGGGATCGGGCCGATCAAATTCGCCGATCAGAGCGGTCAGTGTCGGTGCCATCTGTTCGGCAACCGGCAAGTCCTGACCCCAGGTCGCGATGGCAAGTTCATCATCGGCAAGACAGCCCTCGCCGTCGGCTGTCATTGGTGCGGGCTCGGGCGCCAACGGACCCGCCGCGAAGCCCAGGTCTTCGCCGACCCGGATCTGCTCGACCAGCCCCGGCGCGGAATCTGCGGCGGTCGGGGCCTTGGTAGCCTCGGGCTTTGGCAGGGTCATGGCCACCACGCCCTGGGCCGCACCCTGGCTCAACTGCCGCAACAGCGTATCGCGCATCGGGGCCAGATCGACGTTCGGTGTGGCCAGCGACCGAGACTGCGCCGGCTCGGGGCTTGCTGGCGCAGGGGCAGCGGCCAGGGCGGCGGCGCGCCAATCATAACTGGCCGGCTGCCCCCCCGGCCGGGCTCGCGGGCGAGACACCGCACGGGCGGCAAGGCGCGGCAAACCTGCACCATCCAGAGCAGTCTCGAACGACGAGCCCGGCGGCGGTGCGCCGTCCTTGAGATCGACCACCAGCACATCGGGCCGAAACTCGAACGGCATGGCGTGACAGGCACAGCCGACCCCAAGCCGGAGATTGCCGCTGCTGGGGTCAACCCAGATCGCCGCCAGGCGATCATGCGGAATCAACCGATAAACCTGTGACAGATCAAACCGGGCGCTTGCACCCTCCAGCTTCAGTTCGTAGCCGTCGGCGGTGCGCCCCAGCGTCCAGGGCACCGGCTGCCCGAGTTCCAGCACCAGACGGCTGAAGCCCGGATGTTCGCCCGATTGCACCACAATCGCCTGCGCGAACGCCGCGATCGGCACCTGCAGCAACACCAGCAGCAGCGCGAGCAGGATCCGGATCCTCATGCCGCCGCCTGCTTGAGCGCTCGCAGCGCCTCTTCCAGATCGGTGAAGCTGGGCCGCACGTGATGCGGCGTGTTCTGACGCCCCACTTCGATGCAGATGTTGGCGGGATGGTTGTGCAGATTGGCCACCAGAACCTCGCGGATCAGGGTGTAGAAATGCCCGTCGTCCTCGACCACGGACATCACCCTGGTGGCAAAGGGGCCGACCAGACCATAGGCCAGGAAGACGCCCAGAAAGGTGCCGACCAGCGCGCCACCGATCATCTCGCCCAGAATCTCCGGCGGCTGGTCGATCGACCCCATGGTCTTGATCACCCCCAGAACCGCCGCCACGATGCCCAGCGCGGGCAGCGCGTCGGCAATGACCTGCAAGGCGTGGCCGGAATGCAAGGCGTGATTCTGGGTGGTTTCCATCCGCTTGTCGAGCACCTCTTCCACCTGATGCGGATCGTCATAGTTCATCGAGG
>PFEX01000107.1:4145-4693 GCA_002783145.1 Rhodobacteraceae bacterium CG17_big_fil_post_rev_8_21_14_2_50_65_11
CCTCAAGCGCGACCGGGTTGCTGCGCGCGATGCGGATCAGCTCGAACAGCAAACACAGCAGGTCCCGGTAATCGGCGGGCTTCCATTTCGGCCCTTTGAAAACCTTGCCGACATCCTTGAGGGTCTGCTTGATCGCAGCCAGATCGTTGGCCAGCAGGAAGGTGCCGATCGCTGCCCCGCCGATCGTGATCATCTCGAACGGGATCGCCTCGAGCACGATCGCAAGGTGGCCACCCGACAGCACGAAGCCGCCGAACACCATGACGAACAGCACGACGATTCCGATGATGCCGAACATCGTGTTCTCCTGCCTTACCGACACCCGAGAGGGTGGCAGACCGAGGTTAAGGAACCCCTCATTGCTTGGGCACCAGCGCATTGCGACCGGCCAGCAGCACGCTGACGGCATAGGCGGTTTCGGGTGCCATCCCGGCCAGCACGGCGGCCGCCGCATCGGGACGCATCCGGCCCAGAAAACCGGCCGCGAAATCGGGTTCCATCGCCCCGAACACGGCAGCGGCATCCTTGGGCTTCATCGCCTCGTAAAC
>PFEX01000107.1:4711-5646 GCA_002783145.1 Rhodobacteraceae bacterium CG17_big_fil_post_rev_8_21_14_2_50_65_11
GCCAGAGCGGCCTCTTGCGCCGCCACTTGCGCCTCGCGCGCACTCAATGCCTGGGCCAGCGCCAGCGGCGGCAGTGGGCAGTCGAGCGGCGCGTCAGGGGCCGCCGCCCCGGCGGGATCGGGCGCCAGCGCCAGCGCCTGGCCGATATCCGACCCCAGCCGCAGCGCCCCCGAAGACGCCAGCAACAGCGCCAGAATCATCAGCACGCCGCGCCCCGCGCGCTTGCGCGCCCGTCTCATTCGGCCGCCTCGAGATCATCGCGCAGCGCCCGACGGCGCACGAAGCGCAGCTTGCGCTCGGCCATGTCGGGCTGGTCTGGTTCGGGTTTCGGCTCGGGCAGATCGTGCATCGAAGCGAGCAGCAGCTCGAGGCGCGCCGCCACCGCCTCGGCCCGTCCGGTCAGCCCTTCCAGCGCCGTTGCCGAGCCGGTGGCCGCCCCGCGCGCCCGGTCCAGCGCCTTGGTCATGTCGTCAACCTGGGCCGACAGAACCGCGATCGCGCCGCCCATGCCGCTTTCCAGGGTCGCGAACCGCTTCAGCCGCTGCGCCAGCACATAGCAGTAGATTGCCGCGCCAAAAGTGCCGGCAACCATCAGGATATCAGCCACAAGTGCCATCCCGCCCTCCTTCAGTTCAGGACAAATTCGGTGATCAGCAGATCGCGCACCCGACCTTCGCCGGTCACGATCTGCAACCGCCGCAGCATCTGCGCGCGCAACCGCACCAGCGCCGTCGGGTCTTCCAGTTGCGCCACCTCGACCGCGCGCAGATAGCCGTTCAGCACGTCCTGAATGCGCGGCATCAGCAGCGTCACCTCGTCGGCGTGGGATTTGTTGACCTCAAGCTGGGCGATCATGCGCAGATGCGCATTCTGCGCCGCAGCCCCAAGCGAAATCACCACCGGCGGAATCGGCACAAAGGCAATATCCGGCAGCG
>PFEX01000107.1:5659-6289 GCA_002783145.1 Rhodobacteraceae bacterium CG17_big_fil_post_rev_8_21_14_2_50_65_11
CGGCAGTTTCGACCGCTTCCTTGGGGCCGCTTCGGGTGCTTCTTCGGCAACGGCCATGGCTACCTCCGGCTTTGCTGACGGGTTCAGCTATACAACCAAGGTCACTAACCGATTGTTAAACCCGTTCGGCAAAGCTGGGCGCGAACGGGGGCAGAAGCCCCCATGTCGGAGACCGCCCTTGCAAAACCTCGTCGCGCTCTGGACCGCGCTTGATGGCCGCCGCCGCACCATCGTGATCGGGGCCACAATTGCCATGTTTCTGGCGATTCTGGGCCTTTCGCGCATGGCAGCGACGCCGAGCATGGCCCTGCTCTATGCCGGGATGGACAGCAGCGCTGCGGGTCAGGTGGTGGCCGCGCTGGAGCAACGCGGGGTGGCCTACGAGGTGCGGGGTGATTCGATTCACGTCGATGCCAGCCAGCGCGATGCCCTGCGCATGACCCTGGCCGCCGAGGGCCTGCCGGCCACCGGGGCTGCGGGTTACGAGTTGCTCGATGGCCTCTCGGGCTTTGGCACCACCTCGCAGATGTTCGATGCCGCCTATTGGCGCGCCAGGGAGGGCGAGCTGGCGCGCACCATTCTGGCCAATCCGCAGATCCGGGCGGCGCGGGTGCATATCGCCCAAGCCCC
>PFEX01000098.1:0-5238 GCA_002783145.1 Rhodobacteraceae bacterium CG17_big_fil_post_rev_8_21_14_2_50_65_11
TCGCTGGAACGCCGCCCGATCGGCAACATGGAATGGGCATTGTTGTGTGATGGGGTCGCACAGGAAGACGTCTATGACGTGCTGGAAACCGAGGACGGCATCGAGCGCGCCTTTGCCAAGCTCGACAGCATCGCCGATCACGTGGTCTGGTGGACCGCGGGTGCCGACACGCCGCAACTGCTGGCCGATGGCGAGGTTGTCTTCGGCTCGACCTATAACGGTCGCCTGTTCAGCCTGATCGAGGAACAGAACCAGCCGGTCGCGATGATGTGGGACGCGCAGGTCTTTGACCTTGACGGCTGGATCATCCCCGAGGGGCTGCCGGAAGATCGCCTGAACCGCGTGCTCGATTTCGTGCGCTTTGCCACCGATACCCAGCGTCTGGCGGACCAGGCGGCCTACATCTCCTATGGTCCGGCGCGTGCGTCTTCGGCGCCGCTGGTGAGCACCCATGCCGAGCTTGGCATCGACATGGCGCCGCACATGCCGACCGATCCGGCCAACTCGGAGCGGACCTTCCTGTTCAACTACCTCTGGTGGGCCGATTACCGGGACGATATGGACGCCCGCTTCCAGGCGTGGCTGGCCAACTGAGCCGTTGATGGCATAGGAACGGGCGGGCCGATGGCCCGCCCGTTCAACACCCGGGCGAAAGCGCCGTAAAAGGGCAGAGCGTCATGCCGAAGGGCTATATCATCGGGCATATCACGGTCACCGACCCCGATGCCTACCCGGAATACATCCGGCGCGATACGCCGATCCTTGAACGGCTGGGCGCCAGGTTCATCGTGCGCGGCGGACGTTCGCAAGTGCCCGAGGGCACCAGCCATGACCGCCACGTGGTGATCGAGTTTCCAAGTTTCGAGGCGGCCAAGGCCGCTTACAATGATCCAGACTATCAGGAAGTTGCCGAGATCCGGCGGGCCTCGGCGGACAGTGTCATCATCCTAGTGGAAGGCCACGAATGACCGACAACACGGCACAAACCGAAAACGGCCTGGTGCTGGCCGCGGACGGGCGTCCCCTGAAGACGAGCCTCAGACGGGCGCTTCGCGCGCAGAAAATCCGGGCGATGCTGCTGATCGCGCCGCTTTTGCTGTTTATCCTTGTCACCTTCATCGCGCCGATCGCGGACATGCTGTTCCGCTCGGTCGAGAACCAGATCGTCGGCGACACGCTGCCCGAGACGACGGCAACCTTGCAGGACTGGGAATTCACCAGCGGCGAGCTTCCCGACGAAGACGTGTTCGAGGCGCTTTACTACGACATGTTCGTTGCCGTCGAGGCGCGGCGCCACACGCGGCTCGGGTCGCGGCTCAACTATGAACAGACAGGCATGTCGTCGCTGTTCCGGGGCACCGGGCGGTCGCTCGATGATCTGGGCGACGACTATTTCGACGTCTTCGAAGAGATCGACCCGGTCTGGGGCGACGCGGGCTTCTGGTACAGCCTGATGGCGGCTGATAATGGTGAAGACCCGATCGACGGCCTGATCGCGTCGCAGCAAGCGCGGTTGGAAACGCTGTCTTCGGACGACTATTCGGGCGAAATCGGGTTTGAACCGGCCGCCGATATCGCGCAAATCCTGCCGCGCACCGCCGATGCCTATGCCGCGTGGGCGACCTTCGCCGCGCTGGTCGATGGAGATACCGTGTCCGAGGAGGAGCCTTGGGAAGCGGTCTTTAGCGCGCTGGCGAGCGATCTGCGCCGCGACGGCGCGGTCGCTGCCATTGCCGCGTATTCCGGCGACGGCGCGGCCGAGCTTCAGGCCGCATACGTCGCACGTGACCAACTTCCCGCGATCACCTATACCGAGTTTTTCCTGAATGAGAACGAGGATTGGGGCGACGTTGCGATCTGGGGCACGATCCAGGCCTATTCACCGGCCTTCACGCCGGGCTACTTCCTGACCGCGATCGACATGCAACTGACCCCGGAGGGCATCAGCGCGCAGCCCGAGAACCGACAGATCTACGTCACGCTGTTCGTTCGGACACTGTTCATGTCGATGGTCATCATGGGATCGTGCGTGTTGCTGGGCTATCCCATCGCCTTCCTGTTGGCGAACCTGCCGATGCGGATATCGAACATGTTGCTGATCCTCGTGCTGCTGCCGTTCTGGACATCGCTTCTGGTGCGAACCTCGGCGTGGAAGGTGCTGCTGCAACAGCAAGGGGTGATCAACGATATCCTTGTCTGGGTCGGGCTGGTCGCGGATGACAATCGATTGGCGTTGATCAACAACCAGACCGGCACGATCATCGCGATGACGCACATCCTGCTGCCGTTCATGATCCTGCCGCTCTACTCGGTCATGCAGACGATTCCGGTAACCTATGTGAGGGCTGCCAAATCGCTGGGCGCGACGGACTGGACGGCATTCTGGCGGGTCTATTTCCCGAACTCGGTTCCGGGCATCGGTGCAGGCTGCATCCTCGTCTTCATCCTGTCCATCGGCTACTACATCACGCCGGAACTGGTCGGCGGCGAAACGGGGACGTTCATCTCGAACCGGATCGCCTATCACATCTCGCAGAGCCTGAACTGGGGCCTTGCGGCCGCGCTCGGGTCGATCCTGCTGGTCGTGGTGCTGGCGCTTTACTGGGCTTACGACAAGATTGTCGGCATCGACAACGTGAAACTGGGGTAAAGACCATGAGCCTACCGATATATGCCTCGACCGGTCAGAAGATCTGGTATTACGGGTTCCGCGTGATCTGCGGGTTGATCTTCTTTTTCCTGATCGCCCCGATCGTGACCATCATCCCGCTGAGCTTCAACGCCGAGAACTTCTTTACCTTCACGCCGGGCATGCTGCGGCTGGATCCCGATGCCTATGGGCTGGACCACTACCGTGATTTCTTCACCAACCCGTCCTGGCAGCAGGCGCTGCGCAACTCGGTGCTGATTGCCCCCGCGGCAACCGTTCTGTCGGTTTCGCTGGGCACGCTGGCCGCGATCGGGTTGAGCCAGAGCCACGTGCCGTTTCGCGGGGTGATCATGGCGATCCTGATTTCGCCGATGATCGTGCCGCTGATCATCTCGGCCGCGGGGATGTATTTCTTCTACAGCCGGATCGGCCTGCAAGGAACCTATCTGGGCGTGGTCCTGGCCCACGCGGCGCTTGGCATTCCATTCGTCATCATCACGGTGACGGCGACGCTGGTTGGCTTCGACAAATCGCTGACGCGGGCCTCGGCCAATCTGGGGGCGAACCCTGTAACGACCTTCTTCAAGGTGCAGATGCCGCTGATCCTGCCCGGTGTGATCTCGGGCGGATTGTTTGCCTTCATCACATCCTTCGACGAGGTGGTGATCGTGCTGTTCGTTGGCTCTGCGGGGCAAAAGACATTACCCTGGCAGATGTTCATCGGCTTGCGCGAGCAGATCTCGCCCACGATCCTTGCGGTGGCGACGATTCTCGTTGCGATTTCGATCCTGTTGCTGACGACGGTGGAGTTGCTGCGGCGACGGTCCGAACGATTGCGCGGGATGACACCGGGTTGAATGCGAGGGGCGGCCGACCGGGCTGCCCCTTTCCTTTCGCCGCCTTCGGCGCCGATCCGGCGCCTCATCAAGCCCCTGCGGGGGGCTTTCTTCGGCAAATGGCGACGGCGGAGCACTGGCGCGCAGTTTCCGGGGCCTGGACGCGATGACATGACGGCACGGTTGACAGCGCCCGCCGCTCGCCGGATCGTTCCCGCAAAGGGCGTGGGAGGCATGGACCCGTGGATTTCGAATCGACAGAGACGATGCGCGAGATGCAGGCGCGCCTTACCGCGTTCATGAAGGCGCATATCTACCCCGCCGAGGCCACCTTTGCCCGGCACTTTGCCACCACAGAGACACCTTTTCGCACCCCCGGTTTCTACGAGGATCTGAAGCGTGAGGCGCGCGATGCCGGGTTGTGGAACCTGTTTCGCCCCAAGGCGCATGGCGGCAGTCTGACCAACCTCGAATACGCGCCGCTGGCCGAAATCATGGGCCGGGTCTGGTGGGCGCCCGAGATCTTCAACTGCAATGCGCCCGATACCGGCAACATGGAGACTCTGATGCTCTATGGGTCCGATATTCAAAAGGACCGCTGGTTGATGCCGCTTCTGGCGGGTGAAATCCGGTCCGGCTTTGCGATGACGGAACCGGATGTCGCGTCATCCGATGCCACGAATATTCGCACAGAAATCCGCCGCGATGGCGATGACTACGTTGTGACAGGGCGCAAGTGGTACACGACGGGCGGCATGCGTGACAGCTGTGCGGTGTTTATCGTGATGGGCAAGTCGGACCCCGAAAATCCCGACCGCCACCGCCAGCAAAGCATGATCCTGCTGCCGCGCGATGCGCCGGGGGTGACCATCCTGCGCCATGTCACGACGTTTGGATATGCCGACGCACCTTTTGGCGAGGCGGAGATCGCGTTTGACGGGGTGCGGGTCCCGGCGGAAAACCTTTTGCTGGGTGAGGGCAGGGGGTTCGAGATCGCACAAGGCCGGCTGGGGCCGGGGCGCATCCATCATTGCATGCGGCTGGTGGGGGCGGCGCAGCGAGCGCTCGACCTGATGATCGCGCGGGCCGATAGCCGCGAGACCTTCGGGCGGCGCCTGTCGCAGCACCAGTCGGTGCGCGAAGATATCGCCAAAAGCTGGTGCGAGATCGAACAGGCGCGGCTTTTGACCCTGAAGGCGGCGGCAAAGATCGACCGCGATGGCGCGAGGGCGGCAAAGGACCTGATTTCCGCGATCAAGATCGTGGCGCCGATGATGGCGCAGACGGTGATCGACCGGGCGATCCAGGTCCATGGCGGCGCCGGCCTGACGCAGGATACGCCGTTGGCGGAACTGTTCAACTACGCCCGCCAGATCCGGTTCGCCGATGGGCCCGACCAGGTGCACATGATGGCGCTGGGCCGGCAGTTGGTGCGGGCTCAGCAAGACGGGCGCGGCTGACGATGGAGGCAGCGCGGACGATGCGGCTCGGCCGCTATCTAGAGACGCATCTGCCGGGGTTTCGCGGGTTGCACGCGGTCGAGGATTTCGCCGACGGGCAGTCGAACCCGACCAGCAGGCTGGTGGCCGATAGCGGTATCTATGTGCTGCGCAGGAAGCCGCCGGGAGACTTGTTGAAATCGGCCCATGCGGTGGACCGGGAATTCCGGGTGCTGTCGGCGCTGGCGCATTCGGATGTGCCGGTGGCCCGCGCGTTGCATCTTTGCGAGGATGAGGCGGTGCTCGGGTCGGT
>PFEX01000098.1:5251-12744 GCA_002783145.1 Rhodobacteraceae bacterium CG17_big_fil_post_rev_8_21_14_2_50_65_11
GAGTTCGTCGCCGGCCGGGTGTTCTGGGACCCGTCCTTGCCGGGGCTGGACCCGGGTGAACGGGCGGCGATCTATGACCAGATGAACAAGGCGCTGGCGACCATTCACACGGTCGATGTGCACGCTGTGGGGCTGGCGGATTACGGGCGTCCGGGCAGCTATTTCGAGCGCCAGTTCGCAACATGGTCGCGCCAGTATCGGGCGAGTGAGACCGGCGCGATCCCGGCGATGGAGCGGATCATCGACTGGCTGGGCGCCAACATGATGGCCGATGACGGGCGCGTGTCGCTGGTGCATGGCGATTACCGGCTGGACAACGTGATGTTCGCGCCAGACGCGCCGCGCCTCATTGCGGTCATGGACTGGGAATTGTCGACGCTGGGCCATCCGCTGGCCGATCTGGCCTATCAATGCATGCTGTGGCGGATGCCGCCGGGGCCGGTGCTTGGCGGACTGGAGGGCGTGGACCGGGCAGCGCTGGGTTTGCCGTCGGAGGCCGAATACGTCGCGCGCTATTGCGCGCGGGCAGGTGTGCCGGGCATCAAGGATTGGGAGTTCTACCTCGTTTTCGGATTGTTTCGGCTGGCAGCGATCGTGCAGGGGGTGAGGTTCCGGGGGTTGCAGGGCAATGCATCCTCTGACCGGGCGTTGCAAGTCGGGGCGCTGGCGGAACCCCTGGCCCGGAAGGCCTGTGACATCCTTGATGGGAGGGGGTGAGGCCAATCCCACATCTGAACACGATTTATTTATTAAATTCAATATGTTGTTGGCAGATCTTGAAGTTTAATCGTAACATTGGTTCGCAGCGCCATGTTGATGACGAGAGCCAAGGGTTGCTTGCAGACGCGCCGTTTCCTTTTGATCAAAATATCAAGACAGCGAATATTTCCCTCTAACCATCTGATAATAATTGGAAATAGATATCATGAACGCAATGGGGCGGTGCCTTCTTTGTGCGCTGTGTTCAGACCTGCGCCGTTAGGGCGTCTTTCTGTGGTGATCGAGGACTTGGCGACATCGCAGAGAAGGGTGCCCGTCGCCTGAGAGGGAAAAAGCAACTCGCCGGCCTGTTTCAGGATGTTCCTGGGGGCGAAGCCGATATCCGTGAATAGCATATTTTCAATATTCTGTCTCAACGCTCCAGTTCGGATTGATCTTGCTTCAAGATTTAAAATAACTTGAAAACATATAGTTATGATGTGTAACGTATGTAATTCTGGAAGGTCGATAAGCGGATAGAGTGTCAATTATCAGCTTTCTGTCCCTGAGCTGTCGGTTTCGCCCGAGTTATCCACAACCCTGATGACGGTTTCGAAAGACGCCGCTGCATCCTGCCATCGAGGTTGCGAAAAAAAGCGGCGACACGGTCGGCGGGCATGTCGCAAATTGTCGATCATCCGTCGAATTCAGGTTTTCGCCGCTGCGATCCCGTGCAAAGGTAACCTCATGCTACGAGGCGAACTTACGGTAAGCGTGGCGCGCCACCCGGAGTCGGTGTCGTGGGCAAGTCAGTGTCGCGGGCACAAGTCAGCGTCGCGGGCAAGAGCGCCACGCGACAGGCGCGCGTCGGAACGTTGGCCGCACGGGTTGGCCGCACGTATCGGAGTAGGGCACGCAAGATGCCCGTAAAGAACATGACAACAGCGGAGATTGAAAAATGACGAACACTCCCTTCTTCTCGGGTGGCGTTAGCCGCCGCGGCATTCTCAAAGGAGCGTCGGCGATTGGCGGTGCGGCGGTGCTTGGGCCGCTTGGTGCGCGCATGGCCCGCGCGCAACCCCGCCGGGGCGGCACGCTGCGCATCGGCGTTGCGCATGGCTCGACCACCGACAGCCTCGATCCCGGGTCTTCGGAGAACGATTTCACGATCCTGATGGCGCATGTGCGCGGCAACTTCCTGACCGAGATCGCGCCGGACGGGTCACTTGTGCCGGAAGTTGCCGAAGGCTGGGAGGCGTCGGCAGACGCGCGGAGCTGGGTCTTTACCATTCGCTCGGGCGTATCGTTCCATTCCGGCCGCGAGGTGACGGCCGAGGACGTGATCGCCTCGATCAACCATCACCGGGGGGAGGAGTCCACCTCGGCCGCCAAGCCCATCGTCTCGGATATCACCGAGATGCGCGCCGATGGCATGAACGTGCACATCACTCTGGCCGCCGGCAATGCCGACTTCCCGTTCATCATGTCCGACTACCACATTCCGATCCTGCCCGCGATCAATGGCGCCATCGACCCGCAGACGACGGATGGCTGCGGACCCTATGCGATCGAGGAGCTGGAGATGGGGGTCGGTGCCCGGCTGGTGCGCCACGACGGCTACTGGAAACCCAACAGCGCGTTTTTCGACGCGGTCGAGATCACCGCGATCCATGACGACGCGGCGCGGCAGAACGCGTTGATTTCCGGCCAGATCGATTACATCGACACCGTCGATCTGAACACGGTGCACCTGTTGCAGCGTGCGCCCGGCATCGAGATCCTGTCTGTTACCGGCACCCAGCATTACGGCCTGCCGATGGATACCCGCGCCGCGCCGTTCAGCGACAACAACGTGCGCCTCGCGCTGAAATACGCCATCGACCGCGAACAGATGGTGGAAACCGTGCTGAACGGTTACGGTGCCATCGGCAACGACCACCCGATCGGCCCCGGCCAGCGGTTCTTCAACACCGAACTGGAACAGAAGACCTACGACCCCGACCGCGTGCGCTTTCACCTGCGCGAGGCGGGGATAGAGAGCCTGTCGGTCGATATCCACCTTGCCGAATCGACCTTTGCCGGTGCCATCGACGCCGGTGTGCTGTTCTCGGAAACCGCGGCTGCGGCGGGGATCGACCTTACCGTGGTGCGCGAGCCCAACGATGGCTACTGGTCCAATGTCTGGATGCAACTGCCCTTTACCGGCACCTACTGGGGCGGGCGCCCGACCGAGGACTGGATGTTCACGACGACCTATTCGGAAGGCGCGCCCTGGAACGAATCCTACTGGAGCCACGAACGCTTCAACCAGTTGCTGGTCGATGCCCGTGCCGAGCTGGATCAGGACCTGCGCCGCGAGATGTATTTCGAGATGCAGCGGCTTGTGTCCGACGAGGGCGGCACCATCATCCCGATGTTTGCCAACTATGTCGGCGCGCATGGTAATCACCTCGTCCGGCCTGACACCGTCGCCACCAACTGGCGCAATGACGGCCACCGGATCGCCGAACGCTGGTGGTTCGCGTGAACCCATAGCGACGATTGCCCCCTTGTCGCCTTGCGCGCCCCGGGGGCAATTCTCATGACCTTGGCCCGCGTCGTGTGGCGCGGCCATTGGGGGACTGCATGTCACATATCCTGATCATGATTGCGAAGCGTCTGGCGTTCGGAGTGCTGACGCTGTTCTTTGTCTCGATCCTGATTTTTGGCGCGACCGAGCTTTTGCCCGGCGATTTTGCCGAGGAATTCCTTGGCCAGTCGGCGACGCCCGAAACCGTGGCCGCGATCCGGCGGCAGCTTGGCCTCAACCTGCCGATGCATATCCGCTATGGCGAATGGCTCGGCATCCTGCCCGGCTGGACCAGCATGAATGCCGAGGGCGTCCTGACGGGCCGTTGTATCGAGGCCGGCATCGCCACCGCCGACGCGCCGGCCTATTGCGGCGTTCTGCAGGGGGATTTCGGCAATTCGCTGTCCAACCGCCGCCCGGTGGCCGAGCTTCTGGGCACGCGCCTTGGCAACACGTTGTTCCTTGCGCTCTATGCTGCCGCGATCGCGGTGCCGCTGTCGCTGATGCTTGGCATTCTCGCGGCGCTGTTTCGCAACTCCGTCTTCGACCGGGTGGTGAACGCCTCGGCGCTGACCTCGATTTCCTTTCCGGAGTTTTTCGTTGCCTATATCCTGATCTTCTGGCTGGCGGGGATGGGTGGCCTGTTCCCCTCGATGGCAACGATCCGTCCCGCGACCGATTTCGCCGAAAAGCTCTACTTGGCTTTCCTGCCGGCGCTGACCCTGACGCTGGTGGTGACAGCGCACATGATGCGGATGACGCGGGCGGCGATCATCAACCTGCTGGCCAGCCCCTATATCGAGATGGCGCGGCTGAAGGGCATGTCGCCGATACGCGTCATCGTGCGCCACGCGCTGCCCAACGCGCTGGCCCCGATCATCAACGTGATCGCGCTGAACCTGGCCTACCTGATCACCGGGGTGGTCGTGGTCGAGGTGGTGTTCGTCTATCCCGGCCTCGGGCAGTTGATGGTTGACAGCGTGGCGGCGCGCGACATGCCGGTGGTGCAAGCGGTGGCGCTGATCTTCGCGGCGGCCTATGTGCTGCTGAACCTCACCGCGGATGTGTTGGCGACGCTGTCCAACCCGCGCCTCGTGAAACGGGGCTGAGGGGGCGGCGATGGGCGTTCTGATCACCTTTTTCTGGTTTCTCGTCGTCGTCGCCGGTTGCCTCGCGGCGGGTTGGCTGTTTCGCGGCATCGCCATGCGGCTGGCGCCGGCGGGTGCGAAGCGCGAGCTTGGCACCGCGCCGCTGACCGCGTCCTTCGGGATGCTGATGATCCTCGTCTATATCCTCGTGGCGGTTTTCGCGCCGCTGATCGCGCCGTTTCCGGAACGCGCCGTCGTCGGCACCGAATACATGCCATGGGACAGCGTGCACCTTCTGGGCACCGACAACCTTGGGCGCGACATGCTTTCGCGGCTGATCTTCGGGGCGCGCAACACCGTGGGGATCGCCTTTGCCACCACGGTGCTGGCCTTCCTGATCGGGTCGGTCTTCGGGATGCTGGCGGCGACGGTGAGCGGCTGGCTCGACCAGGGGATGAGCCGGCTGGTGGACGTGCTGATGGCGATCCCGGCGCTCATTTTCGCGCTGCTGCTGCTGACCATATTCGGCACCTCGATCCTGACCCTGATCCTTGTCATCGCGGTAATCGATTCCACCCGCGTCTACCGGCTGGCGCGCTCTGTCGCGCTCAATATCGTGGTGATGGATTACATAGAGGCGGCGAAGCTGCGCGGCGAGGGGCTGTGGCGGCTGATCACCCGCGAGATCCTGCCCAATGCGCTGGCGCCCCTTGTGGCGGAATTCGGGCTGCGTTTCTGTTTCGTCTTTCTGGCGATCTCGGCGCTCAGCTTCCTCGGCCTCGGGTTGCAGCCGCCGATGGCCGACTGGGGGTCGATGGTCAAGGAGAACGCGACGCTGATCGCCTTTGGCGACATCACCCCGCTGCTGCCCGCAGGCGCCATCGCGCTGCTGACCGTGTCGGTGAACTTCGTCGTCGATTGGCAGTTGCACCGCGCCAGTGGCCTGAAGGAGTGAGACGATGACCGGAACCGCATCGGACACCCCGCTTCTGACCATGCACGGCCTGTCGATCGAGGGCCGCGCCGAGGACAGCTGGACCGGCATCGTCAACGGCATCGACCTTGAGCTTCACCGCGGCGAAGTGCTCGGGTTGATCGGCGAATCCGGCGCTGGCAAATCCACCCTCGGGCTTGCGGCGATGGGCTTTACCCGCGATGGTTGCCGCATTTCGGGGGGCGAGATCGTCTTCGACGGGATCGACCTGACCACGGCCAGCGAGGCGAAGAAGCGCCACCTGCGCGGCGCCCGCATCGCCTATGTCGCGCAATCGGCGGCGGCCAGCTTCAACCCCGCCCACAAGCTGATGGACCAGTATTGCGAGGGGCCGGTGCAGCATGGCGTCATGGGCCGCGCCGAGGCCCGGAAGGACGCGGTTGACCTCTATCGCCGGATGCAATTGCCCGACCCTGAAAACATCGGCTTTCGCTACCCGCACCAGGTGTCGGGCGGACAGTTGCAGCGCGCGATGACGGCGATGGCGATGTCCTGCCGGCCCGACCTGATCATCTTCGACGAGCCGACCACGGCGCTTGACGTGACCACCCAGATCGAGGTGCTGGCCGCGATCCGCAAGATCGTGGATGAGTTCGACACCGCCGCGATCTACATCACGCATGATCTGGCCGTGGTGGCGCAAATGGCCGACCGCATCAAGGTGCTGCTGAAGGGCGACGAGGTCGAGGAGGCCGACACGCGCACCATGCTGGCCGCCCCGAAGGAGGATTACACCAGATCGCTCTGGGCGGTGCGCAGCCATGCGCGCGCGCAACAGCCTCCCGTGGCGGGCGATGCGGTGCCGGTCGTGTCGGTGCAGAACATCACCGCAGGTTATGGCACGCTGAACGTGCTGGAAAACGTGGGTTTCGACATCCACGCCCGGCGCACGGTGGCGGTGGTGGGCGAATCCGGCTCCGGCAAATCCACCACGGCGCGGGTGATCACCGGGCTGTTGCCGCCGCACCAGGGCCGCATCGTGTTCGAGGGCGAGGTGCTGCCGCCCGACTACCGGCGCCGCAGCCGCGACCAGTTGCGCCAGGCGCAAATGATCTACCAGATGGCCGATACCGCGCTGAACCCAAAGCTGCGTATCCGCGAGGTGATCGGGCGTCCGGCGCAGATGTATCTGGGCCTGCGCGGCAAGGCGCTGGAGGCTCGCATCCGGGACTTGTTGTCGCTGATCGAGCTGGAACCGGACGCGTATATCGACCGGCTGCCGTCCGAGCTTTCGGGCGGGCAGAAACAGCGCATCGGCATCGCGCGCGCCTTGGCCGCCGAGCCGCGGTTCATCATCTGCGACGAGGTGACATCGGCGCTCGATCAATTGGTGGCAGAGGGCATCCTGAAACTGCTCGACAAGCTGCAATCGGAGTTCGACCTCGCCTACATGTTCATCACCCATGATCTGGCCACCGTAAAGGCGATTGCCGACGAGGTGGTGGTGATGAAGGAAGGCCGGGTCATCGAACAGGGGCCGAAACCGCAGGTGTTCGCGCCTCCGCATGATCCCTATACCGAGTTGCTGTTGTCCTCGGTCCCGGAAATGGACCCCGACTGGCTGACCGACCTGTTGCAGGACCGGGCGGACGCGGAGCGGTGTGCCCGGCAGTAAGGGGTGTTTTTTGCAAATGACCCTGCCGGAAATGTGCAAAGATGGGTGGAATTCGGCCAACACGCCGTGCGACATGGGACGCATACGTTGTGAAAAACAAGAAAACCGACACTTTCAGGGAGTGACAAATATGAAATCCGTGCTTCTTTCCGGCCTGTCCGTTCTGGCGCTGAGCGATGCCGCCGATGCCGCCGAGATTGGCGATACCGACACGCCGATCCGGCTGGCCGTCAACGAATGGACCGGCCAGCACCTGACCACGCGGATCGCGGGGCAGATCCTGCAACAGGCGGGCTACGACGTCGAATACGTGACCGCCGGCTATTACAACATGTACGGCGCGATCGGCGAGGGCGCGATTCATGCCGCGCTCGAGGTCTGGGAATCCAACGTCGCCGACCCCTACTACGCAGAACTGGAGGCAGGCCGCGTCGCGGAGGTGGGCGATCTGGGTCTCGTCGCGCGTGAGGGCTTTGCCTATCCCGCCCATGTCGCGGACATCTGCCCAGGTCTGCCGGACTGGCGGGC
>PFEX01000098.1:12789-13385 GCA_002783145.1 Rhodobacteraceae bacterium CG17_big_fil_post_rev_8_21_14_2_50_65_11
CGTTCCGGCCGGGTCGGAAGGCGCGCTGATCGCCGAATTGCGCGCCGCGACCGAACGCCAGACGCCGCTTTTGATGGTGTTCTGGCAACCGCATTGGGCCGCGGCTGCCTTCGACCTTGAATTCGTCGCGCTGCCCGAGGGGACCGAGGCCTGCTACGAGGATGCGTCCGTCGGGCCGAACCCGGATGCGACCGGCGATTGCGACTTCCCACCGTCGCGGATCTTCAAGGTGGCGTGGTCCGGTTTTGCCGATCAATGGCCCGCTGCCTATGAAATTCTGCAAGCCTATCAGCTGACCACCGAGGCGCAGGAACCGATGATGGGCGCGGTCGACGTGGACGGGCAGGACGTGGAAGAGGTGGCCGCCGCCTATGTTGCCGAGCATGCCGAGGCCATCGCCGCGATGATCGCCGCCGCGACGGAGTGATCGGCGCATGACCGCCCGCGACCGGCAAGCCCCCCCTGCGATCGCGGTCGCGGGGCTTTGGCAGGTGTTTGGCCCCGGCGCCGGGGACCGCCTGCAAGAGGCGCGGGCGCGCGCCGCCTGCGTCCCCGAAGCGGCCGCGATCCTGCAAGACGCGGGCCTGATCGCGGCG
>PFEX01000015.1:0-2834 GCA_002783145.1 Rhodobacteraceae bacterium CG17_big_fil_post_rev_8_21_14_2_50_65_11
GTTTCGGTCATGTTGTCAACCAGGAAGAACACCCCCGACACGAGGAACAGGGGGCGGTTCACAATGCTCCAGATCCGTTCCCACAGCGGGAACGTGCTGGACAGGTAGCAGTTCAACGATCCGATCCCCAGAGCCAGCGCTGCCGCCATGCCGAAGGCCTGGGCGATGGCCGGCATGTTCAGGGCAATGTTGAGATCATAAAACAGGATGATGCCGGCCATGACGATGATAAAGACCACCAGATGCGTCAGGAGATTCAGCAGAAAGCGGCTGAGAATGGTGTCGATATAGGTCACGCGCGGGTAGGCCAGCAGCGGCTTCGAGTAGCGGATCGAGGCACCGACCTTGATCGAGATATCCGTGTACATCATGAAGGGCAGATAACCCGTGGCGTAGAACAGCGCGAAGTTGTCGCCCAGCGGCGGATTGCGGAAGGCAATGGAAAAAAACAGCGACAGCAGTGCCAAGGCTGCAATCGGCTCGACAATCGCCCAGACATACCCCCCCGGCGAGCGGCCATAGGTGGTGGCCATCTCGCGCAGGATCAACGCGGTGATGGCCCGCAAGCCGGGAAAACCACCCTTGGCAACAAGGCTTGTGATCTGCGCCATTCCGCCCGCCATTTGGTATCACCGCAAGGGAAACCCCTGCCTTTTTCGCATCAGGCCCATCGGCGGCAACCCGCCCTGACGACATCAAGGGACATTTCCGCCAGCCTGCGGGGGCACAAAACCACTTGCATCCGAAACTGTAAAGCAGCCATATCATCCCCCGCAGGCAGCCCTGTAACAAGCGAGACCACCATCACCAACGCCGCTCCACCAGTGCCCCAGGCCACCCCGCCCAAACCGGTGTTGCGGGCCCCGCTTGCCGTGGGAACAGCACGCGCCCACCTGCGCCATTACGGTATTCTGGCCAGTTTCGTGGCGGTGGTCGTGGTGCCGACCGTGACGGCGATCTTCTATCTGTTTGCCGTTGCCGACGACCAGTACACATCGACCGTCGGCTTTTCGGTGCGATCGGAAGACATCAGTTCGGCGCTTGGCCTGCTGGGCGGGCTGTCCAGCCTGTCTGGCACCAGTTCTTCCGACACTGACATCCTTTATCAGTTCATTCAAAGTCAGGAACTTGTGGAGCGGGTCAATGAAAAGCGCGACCTGCGCAAGATCTATTCCAAACCCGCATTCGACCCCTATTACGCGTTCAGCCCCGATGGGTCGATCGAAGACCTGGTCAGCTACTGGGAGGGTATGGTCAATATCTTCTACGACCGGGGCACCGGGCTGATCGAGTTGCGGGTTCACGCCTTCGACCCGCATGATGCCCAGATGGTGGCACAGGAAATCTATGACGAATCCTCGCTGATGATCAACCAGCTCTCGGCCATCGCCCGGGCCGATACCACCCGCTATGCCAAGGAAGAACTGGACAAGTCGATCGAGCGGCTGAAGGTGGCGCGCACTGCGGTCACCGAGTTCCGCTCGCGCACCCAGATCGTCGATCCCACCGCTGACATTCAGGGCCAGATGGGCCTGCTCAATACCCTGCAGCAACAGCTCGCCGCCGCCATCATCGAGTTGAACCTGCTGCGCGAGACCACAATGGTTGGCGGCGACCCCCGCATCAATCAAAGCGAAAGACGGATCGCCGTGATCCAGCAGTTGATCGACCAGGAGCGTGAAAAGTTTGGTGTCGGCAGCGGTGGCCAGACGGCAACCAATGATTATTCGGCGCTGGTGGGCGAATTCGAGCGCCTCAGCGTTGATCGCGAATTTGCCGAAAAGGCCTATCTTGCCGCCCTGACCGCTTATGACGAATCGCTGGCCCAGGCCCAGCGGCAAAGCCGCTATCTGGCGGCCCATGTGCGCCCGACGCTGGCCGAAGAAGCGCTGTATCCACAACGGGTTCAGACCTCGCTGCTGGTGATCGGGCTGTTGCTGGCGGGTTGGGGCATTGCGATGCTGATCTATTACAGCGTGCGTGACAGGCGCTGATCCTCGATGATCGAACTGCGCAATCTGTGCAAGACCTATACCCTGAACGGCATTTCGAAAACCGTGGCCCGTGACCTGAGTTTCACCTTTCCCAGCGGCGAATGCGTGGGCCTGCTGGGCCGCAACGGGGCGGGCAAATCGAGCCTGCTGCGGATGATCGCCGGCACCATGAACCCCGATTCAGGCCAGATCATCTCGGATGGCAGCATTTCCTGGCCGGTCGGGTTTGCCGGCAGTTTCCACCCCGACCTGACCGGGGCGCAGAATGCCAAGTTCGTGGCCCGCATCTACGGGGTCGATACCGACGAGATGGTGGAATTCGTGCGCGAATTCGCCGGGTTGGACCAGCATTACCATCTGCCGGTGCGCACCTATTCCTCGGGCATGCGCTCGCGGCTGGCGTTCGGGGTGTCGATGGCAATCCAGTTTGATACCTACCTGATCGACGAGGTCACATCCGTCGGCGATGCCGCCTTCCGGGCGAAAAGCGAGGCCATCCTGAAACGGCGGCTGGAGACCAGCGGGGCGATCATCGTGTCGCATTCGATGGGCTTGCTGCGCCAGTTGTGCCAATCGGGAGCGGTGCTGGAAAACGGCCGGATCTTCTTTTACGCCCGGGTCGAACGCGCCATCGAACATCACGAACACATCATGCTGGGAACGCTACCGGCCTGGATGCGGGGCTGAATCGGCCTTCAGCCTTGCAGCCAGATCAGCAGGCGGTCCCCGAATCCGGCATCAACGCCCGACCCCGACAACACCAGCCGCCCCGGCACTGTCGCATCAAGAAAAACACCGGGCCGGATTTCGCCCTTCGGCGTCGCGGCGGCGGGCCCATGA
>PFEX01000015.1:2848-4816 GCA_002783145.1 Rhodobacteraceae bacterium CG17_big_fil_post_rev_8_21_14_2_50_65_11
TTGCCTGAAACCGCCGCCGCCAGCACAGTCTGCTCGGCCTCGGCACTTGCCGGGTCTGCGGCAGCCAAGGCTGTGGCCAACCGCGGGCCCAAGCCCGGATCGCTGTCAACGGCACGCGCCAGTGTCAGCCCCAGCCGCTCGGGCAGCGCCTGCGCAAAGCGCAGATCATCCTTGAGCGCATGATAGAGGCTAAGAAATGAACCGATCTTCGACCGCTTCGCCCGGCTGGCCGCTGCGAAAAGCCGCTGCAGCTCCTCGCAGCGACAAGCCCGAAAGCCGGGGTGATAAAATGTTTCGCGCGCGAAACATTTACGGTGCAAGCAATTGATATTGTTATTGATGAAACCGGAAACAGGGTCATTTCACCGCCGCCAGTTCATCGCGCCGCCACACCCCCAGCAACAGCCGCTTGAACGCGGCGTAGGTGGCATCGAAGGTTTCGCGGCCGCGGATATAGGTTTCGCGGTTGAAATCGCGGTAATCGGCCTCGTAGATGCCGTTCACCTGCTCGCCGGCCTGGCCGATCAGGGCGGTGAAATCCTGGCGCTGCGTGGTCATGGTGCGGCCCAGATAGGCCTGCATCAGCGCCGCCATCTCGGATTGCTGCGCGCCATCGAACCGGGTCAGCACGGTGCGCACCGCATCCCACTCGAACGCCAGCTCGTCGCGCCCCAGGGCGCGGGCGGCGATATTTTCGCCCGCCTCGATCGAGCGGAAGGTCGAATGCAGCATGTCGAAAAACCGCCCCGTGGAATCGAACTCCAGAAACGAGGCTCCCAGCGGTACCAGCACGATATCCGCTGCCGCCAGCCCGTTGATGGTCAGATAGCCAAGCGCCGACGGGGTATCGAGAAACACGATGTCATAGGCATCCAGCACGCCATCGGCGGTCAGCATGTCGCTCAGCGCATCCCACAGCTTCCACGACCGGCCCTGCATCCGCCAGACCGGAATCTGGAACTCGGCCCAGTACAGGTTCAACTGCGCCCCGATCAGGTCGATGTTGGGCCAGTGGGTCTTGCGGATCAGATTGCAAGCGCGCAGTTTCAGCGCCTCGGTCAGGGTTTCGTCCAGCGACGCGGGTGTTTCGCCGCGCGCCGCCCGCAACCGGTTGTCGGCTTGCAGATGCGTGGCAAAATGCTGGGCCAGCAGCGGAAACACGGTGCCCCATTCATCGGCCACCCGACCGCCAAAGATCGAGGTCATCGAACCCTGGCTGTCGAGATTAATCACCAGCACCTTGTAGCCATCCAGCGCCGCCGACATCGCCAGATGCGCACAGGTGCTGGTCTTGCCGACCCCGCCCTTGAAATTGGCCACCGCCACGATCTTGGCCGGCAGACCCACAGGCCGTTAGGGCGGGCAACAGGCAACCATCCGGTGCAGGCAGCACGGGCAGACCACCGGGCAAGGTGGCGCTGCTGCCGGACCGGTATCCGACCGCCGATTTCTTCATCTGCGATATCCTGGATGCCCTGCCCAAGGATGACATGGCCAGCATGGAACACCCGGTGTTCTCGCTGGCCACAAAGCCCGATCTGCGGGTGCTGACTTACGCCCATAACGGTGTCGGCATCACCGTCACGCCTTCGGTGCGCGGGCTGGCCACCCTGTTCGACAAGGATATCCTGATCTATTGCATCAGTCAGTTGATGGCCGCGCTGAATGCCGGGCGCGCCATCAGCCGCACCCTGCATCTGACCGCGCATGATCTGCTGGTGGCCACCAACCGCGAAACTTCGGGCGATGGCTACCAGCGCCTGCGGGACGCCTTTGAACGGCTGTCGGGCACCCGCATCACCACCAATATCACCACCGGCCCGACCGAGATCACCAGCGGCTTCGGCCGGATCGAATCCTGGCAGATCGTGCGACGCAGCCGGGGCGGGCGGATGGTGTCGGTCATGGTCACGCTGTCGGACTGGCTTTATCAGGCGGTGCTGTCAAAATCGGTGCTGACGCTGAGCC
>PFEX01000015.1:4850-5824 GCA_002783145.1 Rhodobacteraceae bacterium CG17_big_fil_post_rev_8_21_14_2_50_65_11
CGAAACCGACCATCTGCCCGATTACAGCCTGACCGAGGAGCCCGGCGACATTCTTTGCGTCACCCGGCGCGCGGTGGTAGTGCTGCCCGGCGAAGGCCCGCTGTTGCGCGAGGCCACCCTGACGGCGGCGCGCGCACTGCGGCCGGGCTGGGATGTTCACGCGCTAGTGGCCGAATGGCAGGGGCTTTGGGCGCGCAGCGGGCGGCCCAGGCTGCGCTCGGCCGACGCGGCCTTTCTGGGCTGGCTGCGCAAGCGGGGGCAGGGATGACCGGTTTCAACGCTGGCCCCGGCCGGCAAAGCGCGCTATAGCGCGGCAAAATGACCTTTCCGCCCAAAAACCCGTCAATTGCGATCCTGCTGGCCACCTTCAACGGTGCGCCCAACCTGCGCGAACAGCTTGACAGCTACGCGGCCCAGACCCAGCCCGCCGCCCGGCTGATTGTCAGCGACGACGGCTCGCGCGATGAAACTCTGGCGATTCTGGCTGATTTTGCCGCCCGCCACCCCGAGCTGCCGCTGACCCTGATCAATGGCCCGCATCAAGGGGCGGCGCATAACTTCCTGCAGCTGTTGCGCGCAGTGCCGCCCGAAATCGACATGGTGGCGATCTCGGATCAGGACGATGTCTGGCTGCCGGAAAAGCTGGCGCATGGCGCGCAGGCGCTGGCGGCTGAAGACCCGGGCCTGCCCACCCTGTTCGGCGGCCGGTCCTGGGTCTGCGACGCGCAGCTGGGCAAGCGCAGCCTGTCGTCGCTGCCGCTGCGGGCACCGGGGTTTTGTCATGCCCTGGTGCAGAACATCGCCGGCGGCAACACCATGATGCTGAACCGTGCGGCGCTTGATGTGCTGCGACCCGCAAGTATCGAGCCGCGCAGGCTGGTGGCGCATGACTGGTGGATCTATCAGATCATTACCGGCATCGGCGGCCGGGTGCTGTTCGACCCGGTGCCACTGCTGCTCTATCGCCAGCATGG
>PFEX01000015.1:5864-6587 GCA_002783145.1 Rhodobacteraceae bacterium CG17_big_fil_post_rev_8_21_14_2_50_65_11
TTCCGGCACTGGAACAGCGTCAACATCAAGGCCCTGAACGCCTCGGCGCATCGGTTGACGCCGCAAAACCGCCAGATTCTGGCCGATTTCGAACAGTTGCGCCACAGCGGCATGATCCAGCGGCTGCGCCTGCTGAAGCGGATCGGGCTCTATCGCCAGGGTCTGCAAGGCAGTCTGTCGCTGTGGCTGGCCGCCGTGCTGGGCAAGATCTGACCGGCTGGCAACGCGGGCGCAAAATTATCACGGGCCGTGCGTGACTTCACCTGCAGAGCTTGGTATGCGGTGCAGCATTGTTCTGGTTGCAGCGAGGCCGTTTTTCTTGGAAATCGAACCAACCTTGCTGGCGGGCGTTCTGATTCTGACACCAAGGATTTTCCGCGATGCCCGCGGCAGTTTCTGCGAATCCTGGAGCCGGGCTACCTTGACCCGGCTGGGGCTTGCGCTGGATTTCGTGCAGGACAACCAGTCGCTCAGTCTGGCGGCGGGCACGGTGCGCGGCCTGCACTATCAGGCACCCCCGCATGCTCAGGACAAGCTGGTTCGGGTGGGGCATGGGGCCATTCTGGATGTGGCGGTGGATGTGCGGACAGGCTCGCCCGATTTCGGCAAATGGGTCGGGGTCGAGCTTTCGGCCGAAAACGGCCGGCAACTGCTGATCCCCAAGGGCTTTCTGCATGGCTTCGTGACCCGGGCGCCCGATACGCTGGTGCTTTACAAGACCAC
>PFEX01000123.1:0-2855 GCA_002783145.1 Rhodobacteraceae bacterium CG17_big_fil_post_rev_8_21_14_2_50_65_11
CCTCCGGCGTCGGCGCCCGCCTGTCGCTCGGGGCGCTGCCGGTTCTGCCCGGCGCGCAGGATTTGCTGGCCGCAGCGGTCCTGTCCTCCGTTCATGCCCCGAACCGGGCAGCGCTGGAAGGCCGGGCAGATCGCGCCAAGGGCGACGATATCCTCTACGATCCGCAAACAGCGGGCGGGTTGCTGGCCACGGTTCCGGCGGCGGAGGCCGGGGCGCTGCTTGACAGGCTGCGCGCGGCTGGCATCGACGCGGTGCAGATCGGAGAGATCACCGCAGGCCCCGCACGGATCAAGCTGCGCTGACGGGCAGCCGCACCTCGGCGATCACCAACGCCAATCGGTCGGCGAGACCGGGCAGGTCGGCCTCGTCCAGGCCGTCAGCGGCAATCTGCCCCGCAACCGGCGCGTCATCGCGGTTGCGGGCCCGGGCATAGGCCGGGTCATAGTGGTGCTGGACGAGATCGGCGGCCAGCGTCTGCCAGTCGCTGGCCGCGGCAAGGGCCTGCAACTGCGTAACACGGTCACTGCCCACATGCGGGCGCAGATGCGCCAGCAACGCCATCAATTGCTCCGGTTCAGCCAGCAGATCGGCATAGGCCCGGGCAAGGTAGGCGGCGCGCGCGGCCACCGGCGCGCGCACCACGACGCGCGGTGCGACGGTCATCGCCGTCCACAACGCCGGTGGCAGGCGCAACGCCCCGATCCGCGAGGATTCCGCCTCCACGACCACGGGCCACGCCGGGTCGAGCAGGCGCAGCGCCTCGGCCAACGCTGTCTCGAACCCCTTTTGTGAGGGCTGCCCGGCCGCGCGCGCGCCGAGGATCGACCCGCGGTGCCCGGCCAGCCCTTCGAGGTCCACCACCTGCACCCCACGCGCCGCGAGCAGCGGCAGAAGCTCCGTCTTCGCGGTACCGGTATTGCCGTCGAGACGGATCAGCCGGAACGGCAACACCGCGTCGTAAAAGCTGTCCACCACCGCCCGGCGATAGCTGCGATAGCCGCCTTCCAGAACCTCCACCCGCCAGCCGATCTGGCGCAGGATGGTGGCGAAAGATCCCGACCGCTGCCCGCCGCGCCAGCAATAGACCAGCGGGCGCCAACCGCCACCGCGATCCATCAGGTGCTCTTCGATGTGGCGCGCGGTATTGCGCGCAACAAGCGCCGCACCGATCTTGCGCGCGTCGAATGGGCTGTCCTGCTTGTAGATGGTCCCGACGCGCGCACGCTCGGCATCCGACAGCACCGGTAGCGAGATCGCGCCAGGAACGTGATCCTCGGCATATTCCGCCGGCGCGCGCACGTCGATCACTTCATCGAAGCCACGCCACACCGCGTCCCGGATATCCCCGATTTCGACGCTCACGCCACCTGTGTCCTTCTTCTTGGTTCAAATACTCGCGCCGCAGGCAGCGCCCGGGCGAGGCCCCCTTTCAAGGGGGCTGAGGCCGGGCGCTTTGCTGCTGCGGACCGCCCGCCGGACACGATCACCGTCAAATATCCTCGCCGTTCATCTTGCGAAACCGCTGGATCAGACTCGACGTGTCCCAGCGACCACCGCCAAGCTGCTGCACTTCGCCATAGAACTGGTCGACAAGCGCGGTGACCGGCAGAGACAGACCCATCTCCTTGCCCTGCTCCAGTGCAATACCGAGATCCTTGCGCATCCAGTCGACGGCAAAACCATGGTCGAACCGGTTGTCGACCATCGTGTCGGCCCGGTTGGCAAGCTGCCACGAGCCGCCGGCGCCCTGGCTGACCAGCTTGGCCACCTTCCTTGCGTCAAGCCCGGCCTTCATGGCGAAATAGAGCCCCTCGGAGATACTCTGCACCGCGCCCGCGATGCAGACCTGGTTGACCATCTTGGTGATCTGGCCGGCGCCCACCGGCCCGAAATGCTCCACCGCCTTGGAATAGGCCTGCATCACCGGCAGCGCGGCGTCGAAAGCCGCCTCCGCGCCGCCGCACATGATCGCAAGTTGGCCATTTTCCGCGCCCGCCTGCCCGCCGGAAACCGGCGCATCGACCCAGCCGATGCCCTGTTCAGCGCCGCTCGCGGCCAGATCCCTTGTGACGATGGCCGACACCGTGGTGTGATCGACGAAAACCGCACCTTCGGCCATCCCGGAAAAGGCGCCGTCGGCGCCCTGCACCACCGATCTCAAGTCGTCGTCGTTGCCGACGCAGGCCATCACGAAATCGCAGCCTCGGGCGGCCTCGCGCGGGGTCGCCGCCCGCGATCCGCCATGCTCGGCCATCCACTTTTCGGCCTTGGCCGCGGTGCGGTTGTAGACCGTCACCTCGTGGCCGGCCGCTGCCAGGTGCCCGGCCATCGGATATCCCATCACGCCCAGACCCAGAAACGCCACCTTCGCCATTGTCTCATTCCTCCCGTCGCGGGTTCCATTCATCGTCACTCCTACATCGCGGGATATCCGGGTACAGGCAACCCCCAGCCACCAAATGCCTCTTCGCACCCCGTTTGACGGGGGCTCATCGGCCGATGACCGCCCCGCAAAGGGCGGGAAGAGGGCAACCCGTCAGCTGGCCGCAGCCAGAAGCGACGCATTGCCACCCGCCGCTGTGGTATCGATGCAGACGTGGCGCTCCAACCGGCAGAGCCCGGCCAGATCGCCGCTCGAGGTCAGCGGGATCAGACGCCCGTCACGTCCCGCAAGCGCCACCCGCATCGCGCGGGCCACGCCCCCGGGCCCGTCGAACGCGACAAGGGCGAAGCCCGTCAGATCGCCCAGCGCCTCCGGCGCCAGCCCCCCACCGACACGCGCCTCGGATGCCACGCAGACTGCCTTGCACCCGGCGGCCTCGGCAATGCGCGCCTGCTCTTGCGCCGCGGCGGCG
>PFEX01000123.1:2883-4899 GCA_002783145.1 Rhodobacteraceae bacterium CG17_big_fil_post_rev_8_21_14_2_50_65_11
ACCGTCGCCGCGGCCGTCGCCGCCCGCGCCGCCGCCACCGCCGCCCGCGCCCGGAAGCGCGCCACGTAGGACGGCCCGCCCGCCTTCGGCCCGGTGCCTGACAACCCCTCGCCCCCGAAGGGCTGGCTGCCCACGATGGCGCCGATCTGGTTGCGGTTGACGTAAAGGTTGCCGGCTTTCACGGCCTCGGTGATGTGTTGCACGCGGTCGTCGATCCGGGTGTGCAGCCCGAAGGTCAACCCGTAGCCCTTGGCGTTCACCGACCGGACAACCTTGTCGATCTCGTCAGCCTTGAAGGTGGCGACATGCAGGACGGGGCCGAACACCTCGCGCTCCAGATCCTCGATGCCGCGCACCCGGATCGCTACCGGGGCAAGGAACGCACCTTCACCCGGCGCGGTGATCTCGTGCAGCACGCGGCCCTCTCGACGGGCCTTGGCCACGTAAGCCGCGATCTCGTCCCGTGCCGGAACGGAGATGATCGGGCCAAGGTCGCTGGCCGGATCCCAGGGGTCGGTAACGGCAAGCTCATCCATCGCGCCGCTGAGCATCGCAAGGAAGCTATCGGCGATATCCTCCTGCACGTAAAGGCAGCGCAAGGCCGAGCAGCGCTGCCCGGCGGACTGGAAGGCGGAGGCGAGGATGTCGCGCACCGCCTGTTCAGGCAGCGCGGTGCTGTCCACGATCATCGCGTTCAAGCCACCGGTTTCCGCGATCAGCGGCGCATCCGGGTCGAGCGCGCCGGCCATCGTCCGGTTGATGCGCTGCGCCGTTGCGGTGGAGCCGGTAAAGCACACGCCCGCCAGCCGCGCGTCACCGGTCAGAAGCCCGCCGATCCGTCCGCCCCGCCCCGGCAGGAGTTGCAGCGAATGGACTGGCACCCCGGCCTCGTGCATCAAGCGCACCCCGATGGCGGCGATCAGGCTGGTCGCCTCGGCCGGCTTCGCCAGCACCGCGTTGCCGGCGGCAAGCGCCGCCGCGATCTGCCCGGTGAAGATCGCCAGCGGGAAGTTCCACGGGGATATACAGGTGAAGATGCCGCGCGGGGCCTCGTCGGTGGCCTGATCGGCATAGTAGCGCAGGAAATCCACCGCCTCGCGCAACTCCGCCACGCCATCGAACAGCGTCTTGCCCGCCTCGCGCGACAGCACGGCGAAGATCTCGCCGAAATTCACCTCGTAAAGATCGGCTGCTTTCAGCAATGCGGCGCGGCGCTCGGTCGCTGGCGCGTCCCATATGCGGGCCGTCGAAAGGGCGGTTTCCGCGTCCGCCTCGGTCGCCTCGCGCACATGGCCGACGAGGTCGCCCGGCCTTGCAGGGTTGCGCACCTCTTGCGGCGCATCGCCCGCCACCGGCCCGGCAAGGACCGGCGCGGCCTGCCACCCATGATCCGCGAAGGGCGCGCGGGCGGCCTCGATGCGGGCCATGTCCGCCCGGTCATGCAGGTCGAACCCCTTTGAATTGCAGCGCGGCGCGTAGAGGTCGGGCGGGTCGGTGACGCCCGGCGCGGGCTGCTGCATCGCCTTTTCCATCTGCGCGAACGGATCGGCGCCGACCACTTCCGCCGGCACGTCCTCGTCCACGATCTGGTTGACGAAACTGCTGTTGGCGCCGTTTTCCAGAAGCCGCCGCACAAGATAGGCCAACAGATCCCGATGCGCGCCGACCGGCGCATAGATGCGGCAGCGGGTGTCGTTGCGCCTGTGCAGGATCTCGTGCAGCGCCTCGCCCATGCCATGCAGGCGCTGGAACTCGAACACGTCGAAATCCGTCGCCATGTCGAGGATCGCCGCCGCCGAATGGGCGTTGTGGGTGGCGAATTGCGCATAGATCCGGTCGGAATAGCCCAGAAGCTTCTGCGCGCAGCACAAGTAGGCCACGTCGGTCGCGGGCTTGCGGGTATAGACGGGGAAGCCGCCCAGCCCCTCGACCTGCGCGCGCTTGATCTCGGTATCCCAATAGGCGCCCTTCACGAGGCGCACCATGATCTTGCGATCAAGCCCGGTGGCAAGCGCG
>PFEX01000055.1:0-2932 GCA_002783145.1 Rhodobacteraceae bacterium CG17_big_fil_post_rev_8_21_14_2_50_65_11
CAGCAGCACCGCCAGCCGTAGTGAAGCCGAGCGACGTTGCTTGCTCATACTGCGCCACTGTCAGTTCGCAAGATGCGGTTGCAACCACAACGGTTCCGCCAACCTGAGTGCACTGTGCGGCAGTCATCGCGCTTGCGGACCCTACCGACAGGGCAGACAGGGTCGCGGCGGCTAATAGCGTTTTCGTAAGTTTCATTGTCATTCTCCAATGTAAACCGCTTGGATTTGGGGGGAAGCGGTCATCGAGGCTGGTAATACCACGCGCTCAAAGGTGTTTCAACTTGGACAGCGTCTTGTCCGGCGATTTTTCGCGCTTTGCTAATTTGTCACGCGCTCCAACTCCAGAAAGCCCAATTCGGGACCGGCCCATTGCCGGGATTTCCAGATCGTGCCGTCCGACCCGCGCCAGAAATCGTTTTCGAACAGCGGATCCATCCCCCCGTCGGCGGTGCAGGATTCCCGGAAATGCTGCGTGTCGTAGGCTCGGCCCAGAACATCGATTCGGTCCGGCCCGAGGGGGACCAGGCGGCAGTAGAGGCGCGCGCTTTGAAGCGCGCCCTCGCCATCGACGGCCCGGAACAGGCGCGAATACTCCGCATCGCCCCCGGATGCGAACGCGGCGGTCAGCGGCGCCGTTTCCAGGCTGTGCAGATCGGTGCCGAAGCCCCTTGTGTTCAAAAGCACCCCGTTCGCGGTGCTGATCGTGCCGCCATCGGTGCTGCGCCAGACCGTGACGCCGCGATTGCGCTGATACTGAATCAAGCCGACCGCGATGCCACGGCTCGGCACCCTCGTGATCATCACCGGGCTGGTGATGCCGGACTCGCGCAGCGAGGCCCGGGTGGCGGTGAAGGCAACGCTGCCGCCGGTATCGCGGTTGAACAAGCCGCTACGGATCTGGTTGACGGCGGAGACCAAGGGATCGTCCGAGGCGCCCTGACCACAGGCTGTCAGCACCAGCAGACAAACCGCTGCAAAAACCCGTTTCATCGCCACACCTGTGCCCATTGGTCGTCGAGATTGCCAAGGTTGCCGTCGCGCACCCGCTCGTAAAGCCTGTCGGGAACGTCAAGCCGCGCGCCGCCATCGCGGGTGACAGGGCGGATGGTGGACGCCAGCGTTTGCTGGCTCGGCTGACCGGTGAACCACGAAACCGGGATGGTAAAGCGGATCCCCTTGTCGAACGACCCTTCGCCGAATTGCTGCGCGGAAACGTCGGTCAGCGTCATGAACGCCCCGACCGACCAGCCGTTGCGAAACTCGCGGTCGATCGCAAGTGTCGCGCCCCAGTCACCGGCAAGGTAACGCCCGGCATCGACCTGAACGTGGTACCCATCGGCCATTTGGTAATAGGCCGAAACGTGCCCGGTCACCACGTCGTAGTCGCGCAACCCGAAACCGGAATCGAAATTGCGCTGCACCGCGTAGTTGACCTCGCCGCCGAGGGCGAGTTGGCTGCCGACCGGCGCCCAGAGCAGTTCCGCCGAAACACCCCCGTACATGCGTTCGAGGTAGCCCGCCGTCACCCGGCCGTAGAAGTCGTTGCCAAAACCGCGGGCATGCGAAAACGTGAGGGTCTCGATGGCGACGTTTTCGTTACTATTGTAAAGCGGACCGCTGGTGCGCACCGGCGGCAGGGCCGAGGCGGATGTCCTGGCCTGGTCGAGATTTCCCGCCAGCCGGTAGGTCAGCGCACCATCGAAGCGCCAGCCCGGACGGACTTCATAAGACCCCCGCAGCCGCACACCAAGGTTCATCAGGACCGGGTTGTCCGGATCGAAGTAGCTCGACCTTGTATAGGGCCGAAGCGACCAGTCGAGGCGCGGATAAAGCCCGGCGACAAGGTCATCCTCCTCGGTCGGGGTCGCGGCTGACAGGCCGACCACGGCATAAAGCGCCTCGACCGAGTCGGGCTCCTGTTCCAGCGCCTCAAGATCGGAGCGGCGCACCGTCAGCGTGGACACCGCCATGCCTTCATCGACCAAGGTGATGCGGAACGTCTCGACCGACGGCGGCAGAAATTCCGCCATCACCCGCGCCGACCGGCCAATCGCCTGCGCAACAGCGATATAGCGGGTGTTCTCGATGCGGATCTCCGCGTCATGCGGCCCAAGATCATAGGCGATCAGGTCCTGCCCCTCGGCGGCAAGCGCCTCGCTCAACCGGTCGCCAAGCGCCGGTCGCGCGGCGGGGTCCGCGACCCAGTCGGCGGTCCACAACTCGGGAAACTCCGATCGGTCGGGGCGAAGCGCGATGGGGCCCGGATTGGGCTGGTGGGTCATCGGTGTCAGGGGGCGGCGCGGATTGAAGCTGAAGGCAAGGTTCACCCCGACCTCGGAGCCATACATGTAATAAGCGCCCATCCGCAGCGACGGGTTGACCTGGTATTCGACACCGAAGTTCCACGGCGACTGGCGCTCGAAGACCCCGCTGGCGGTTTCAAGGGAGTAGGCATCCGATGAATATTCCAGCAGCAGGCCAAGCCGATCGGTGGGCTGCCACTCGATCCCGCCGAACAGGGCGGCCGGCCCCCGGAACCACTGGTCAGAGGCGACCTCGCCGCCCGTGTCGCCCGGAACAAAGGCCGGGCGGGTCGCGGAAAACGGGGCGCCGAAGGAATTGTAACTGCCAAGCCGCCCCCAGCCGACGCCGCCGGACACCGTGAGCGTGTCGCCGAACCTGCGGCTTGCGACGACATATTCGCCGGCGAAGATCCCGGTTCCCACGAAGTCCTGAAGGCCGACAGTCACAGAGGGCAGCCAACCGTCCTCTTGCTGCTGAATCACCTGATAGCGCAGGTCGAAACTGCGGTCGAAATAGGTGCTGAAGCCGGCAAGGTTCAGATCCTGCGTCGCGGAGTAGCGAAACGACCCCGACAGGCGGGGCGTTATCTGAAAGCTGAGCGTGTTGCGGGTGATGCCCCCGAAATACG
>PFEX01000055.1:2991-3699 GCA_002783145.1 Rhodobacteraceae bacterium CG17_big_fil_post_rev_8_21_14_2_50_65_11
ATCATCTCGGCCGAGGGCATGTCCATCAGGCCGGGTGATCCGAAGAAATTCAGCGTCGGCCGAGGGCCAACGGGCTGTCGGCCAAGGATATCGGCATCGCCCGGTTGCGCACACAGCATGGCCGCCGCGACAGCCAGAGGCGCCAAAAGGCCGGAGCATCGGTTCGGTCTGTTCGCTGCGATCAAAACGTCCACTCCCTGTTGTGGCCGTTAGACCACGCCACGCGTTGACGGTTCAAGCGCGGCGCACCCGCGCGGAGGTTCGTTTTGCCGCGACCGCGGCATTCTGGTGACAGGCTGCGGGATCGCATCAGGTGGCGTCGCTTTTGCGGGCATCGCGCAATGCAGCGCGGCCTTCCACCCAGCGGTCGAGAACCGAAAGCGCCGCGGCCTCATTGCCCGAGGCGATTGCCTCGCGCAGGCCACGCAACGCGGAGGCAACCTCGATTTCGGACAGACCGCGTTCGCGCGCACAGAAGATCTTGGGATGCCGGGTGGTCAGCCGGTCCTCGCACAGGGTCAATTCCTCGTTGATCTTTTCCCCCGGGCGCAGGCCGGAAAAAGTGATCTCGATATCGCCGTCCGGGTTGTCATCGTCGCGCAGCGTGTAACCGGAACTTTCAATCACCTGCCGGGCCAGCTTCACGATTGGCACGTCCTCGCCCATGTCGAGCACGAAAACCTCGCCGCCCCTCGCGATGGCGCCCGC
>PFEX01000055.1:3708-5746 GCA_002783145.1 Rhodobacteraceae bacterium CG17_big_fil_post_rev_8_21_14_2_50_65_11
GCCGCGGCTGATCTGTTCCTGAAAAATCGGCACGACCGACCCGGACGACCCGAGGACGTTGCCAAACCGCACCATGCTGAAAACGGTCCGGCGCGTCCGCGCCGAAAGGTCCTGAACCACCAGTTCCGCCAGCCGTTTCGACGCGCCCATCACGGATGTCGGGCGCACCGCCTTGTCCGAGGACACGAAAACGAACCGTTCCACCCCGGCGGCCTCTGCCTCCCGCGCAAGGGTGTGCGTCCCCAGCACGTTGTTGGCCAGACCCGCCAGAGGGTTCGCTTCGACCAACGGCACATGTTTATAGGCCGCCGCATGAATGACCACCTGAATGTCATGCTTTTGAAGGACAAGCCGCACCTGTCGCTGGTCGGTGACCGACCCGAGAACAGACACAAGCTCTACCCCCGCATCCTCGGCGGTGCTGCGCAATTCCATGTCGATGCTGAACAATGCGAATTCGCTCAGTTCATAGAGCACCAGTTTCCGGGGCCGACATGCCAGCACCTGTCGTGTCAATTCCGACCCGATGGACCCGCCGGCACCCGAAATCAGCACGACGCGCCCGGCATAGGTATCGCAATCGGCACCAAGCGACGTAACGGTCGGCGATCGCCCGAGGAACGTTGCAGGCTGCACCGGGGTCAGCTTTTCGACAAGCGGTTCTTCGCCGATCAATTGTGCAAACGACGGCAGCGCCTGAACCTCCAGCCCCATTTGCTGCATGCGCCGCGCGATCTGCGCCTGCTTCGGCTGGCTCAGCGACGGGATCGCGATCAGCACCCGGTGAATTTTCTTCTCTTCCGCGATGCGGGCGATCTTTGCCGGCGTGTAGACGGGCAAACCGGCGACCATGAACCCCTGAAGCGCCGCGTTGTCATCCACGAAGGCGACCGGGTCGATCCCGTCGTGGTTGCGCAACGCCGAGGCCAGTTGCGTGCCGGTCGTTCCGGCACCGTAGATCAGCACCCGGCAGCGCGGTATTTCCCGGCGATATATCGCAACGACGATCTGATACATCGCAACCCGGCTTACCGCCGAGAACACGAAGAAACTCAATGCGAAGATGACGCTGTGGCCGATTGCTACGTCGAGATGGAAGAGCCGCACCAGCACGCCCATTGCGATCCCCTGGTAGAGCGCGAACAGGGCCGTCTTGCCCAAGGCCCGACCCTCATAGGCGTTCAGCTGGATCTGGCTGATTCCCATCGCCAACGACAGCCCGACACCGACCGCAATCATGTAAGGCAGGATGGGCAGGGTCAGCGCCAGCGCGTCGAAGGGATCCAGCGGGTCTGCCTGCGCTGCGAAGGTGAACACCAGCGCCAACGGGATCAGCGCGATATCCACCAGCAACAGAACGTTGCTTTTCTGCTTGCGCGACAGGGATCTAATGATTTTGAACATCTCACAGTCACCAAATAAAAAAACCGAGAAGTAATGAGTCTGAAACCAAACTGAAAGCACAGGCACCTGACGATCCAGAACAATCTGGCCAATCGCGTCAGGGAATCATCAATGTCGTTTTTTTGAACAGATATG
The DNA here is from genome assembly GCA_002783145.1 of Rhodobacteraceae bacterium CG17_big_fil_post_rev_8_21_14_2_50_65_11. Classification (GTDB taxonomy): domain Bacteria; phylum Pseudomonadota; class Alphaproteobacteria; order Rhodobacterales; family Rhodobacteraceae; genus Nioella. The sequence goes on from PFEX01000055.1 coordinate 5,248, forward strand.
ACCTGTAGTGTGTCGCAACCGTGCGCATGTTGCAACCGTTCAGATACCGGGATCGGCTTGACTCCGCCGCCTCAGCCGCGCGGGACACACCACCGTGTCAGTCGGTTTCCGACACCCTGCTGCGCGCAACGGATTGCTTCGGAAACTGCCAGGCATCAGCAAGGAAAATCTGGTGCGGTCGAGAAGACTCGAACTTCCACGGGAGTTACCCCACAGCGACCTCAACGCTGCGCGTCTACCAATTCCGCCACGACCGCACGTGATCAGGTAGTGCGCGGCTGTTTAGCCGAGGGTCGCGGGGAATGGCAAGGGGGATTCGTCGCGCTTCGGACACAAGTTTTCCGCTCCCCGACCGACACGGAATCAGCCCCGAAAAAGGCCGCCCGAACACGCGGACGGCCTTTGAAACGCGAACGGCGCGGTGCGGTGCGGCGCGGCTTACTTGTTGTCCTGCGCCGGGGCGGGTGCCGGAACCACGGTGGTCACGGCCGGCGGCTGC
>PFEX01000055.1:5761-16171 GCA_002783145.1 Rhodobacteraceae bacterium CG17_big_fil_post_rev_8_21_14_2_50_65_11
GCGGGCTGACCCTGTTGCGCGGGCTGCGGCACCACGACGACTTGCGGTTGCTGCGGTGCGGCCTGCGCATCACGATAGGCCATCAGCAACGGCTGGCCGACAAGACCGGTCTGCGCCGAACCGCCGTTAAGGCCCCAGTAGTAAGCCTGCATCAGGCTGTCATACTGGTAGCTGGGATAGTTGCGGCCATTGATCGGGTAGCCCATCACCATCTGGAAGCGCTCGATCGCGCCGCGGGTGCCGGTCCCGATCTGTCCGTCGACGGCACCGGCATTGAAGCCGAAATAGTTCAGCGCCGTCTGCGTGTCGCGGCCGACCTGCGTGGCGGGAATGCCCTGGTAGCTGCTGCTGCCACGGCTGTTGCCGGCGGTGTTCCTGCGCCCGTTCTGGTCGTTGGCGATCGCGGCACCGATCAGGCCGCCGACGATCAGGCCGCCGACGACATCACCGGCATCGGCCCGCGCCTCTTCGGCGGGGAAAGCGGCGAGCGCAACGGCGAAGGTCGCGGCGGTAAGAAATTTGAAGATCATGGCATCCTCCTGAAATTGCATGTCTGACTGTTGGTCGAAGTATAACACGCGACGGTTCAAACCACAGTCCGAAAACCTGCGTTTTTCTGTTGCAAAACGCTCACGTGGCGGAATTTCGCCGTGATTGCGCCGACAGATCGCGCCCCGATGTCGCTGATCGGCGCTGCCTGATTCGGGTGTTTCCGCGGCAGCGCGGCCGCGCGCGGCCTTGACGATGAAGGACAGGCGGGCCATGACACAAGGCCGGTCGAACACCGCGGCCGTGAAGGAGGCCGGGCTGCTGCCCGGTGGAAGGCATGGTTGACTGGATCCGCTCCGATACGCTTATCCCCTACGCCGAGGCCGTCGCCTGGATGGAGGACCGTGCCGCCGCCATCGCGCGCGGCGAGGCCGACGAAGCGATCTGGCTGCTCGAACATCCGCCCCTCTATACCGCCGGCACCTCGGCGAAGCCTGCGGACCTGACCGACCCCGACCGGTTCGAGGTGCATACGACGAAACGCGGCGGGCAGTATACCTATCACGGACCGGGGCAGCGGGTGGCCTATGTCTTGCTGGATGTCGCGGCGCGCGGCCACGACGTGCGCGCCTTCGTGCAGCAGATGGAGGATTGGGTGATCGCCACGCTGGCGGAATTCAACCTGCGCGGCGAAAAGCGCGACGGTCGCGTCGGCGTCTGGATTGCCCGCCCCGACAAGCCGCCGCTGCCCGACGGCTCCCCGCGCGAGGACAAGATCGCGGCGCTTGGCGTGCGCCTGACGAAATGGGTCAGTTACCATGGCCTGTCGATCAACGTCGAACCCGACCTGTCGCATTTCGACGGCATCGTGCCCTGCGGCATCACCGGCCACGGGGTGACCTCGCTGGTCGATCTGGGCCTGCCGGTGACGCTGAACGACGTCGATGTGGCGCTGGAAAAGACCTTCGCACAGGTCTTCGGCCCGGATCCGGTGCCGCGCCGCGCGCCGCAGGATCAGCCCGGCTGAGACCCGCGCCGCCCCGGCAATTCCCCACCATTGGCCGTTCTGCGCCGGGCGTTCACCATGGTTTCGCCCGAATCGCATGGAATTTTCCGAAAATGCGCAGGAAGTCCATGTATTTAACGTATCAGGAATAACGCCAATGTCAGTCACCATGACCCCCGCGCCGGACGGCGCCCTGTCCCGCTTCTTAACCGCCGAGACCGGCGCCGTCACGGTCGACTGGGTGGTGTTGACCGGAGGCCTTGTCGGGCTGGGCCTTGCCACCACCGCAGTGATCTCCGTCGGGGTCGAGGACAGCGCCCGCGACATCGCCGATCTCAGCGGCCAGAGCATCACCGGCATTCACAGATGGGGGGTCAACCGGCTGGTCAACGGCTCCTTCGAGGATATCGACGGCATGATCGCCGCCGGCTGGGGGTTCTACCACGCCAACGGGTCGCTCAACGGCTGGGACAGCTTCAACGACCCGCAGGCCGAGGTCGTCTGGTCAGGCTATCAGGGTGTCGATGCCACCGATGGCGGCTACATGCTCGACCTCGACGCCAGCCCCGGCAATATCAGCTTCGGGCAGGTGGTCTCCGATGCCGTGGACGGGCAGGTCTACACCGTGTCCTTCGACGCCGCCGACCCGCGCAACAACAACGGCGTGGATGTCTACTGGGGCGGCGAGCTTGTCGGCTCCGCCAATCCGCAGGGCAGCACGATGCAAAGCTATACGTTCGAGATCCAGGGCGGCTCCGGCGACGGGTCGAACCTGCTTATGATCTCGGGCACCGGGCCCGAGGACAATGTCGGCGCCTATATCGACAGCGTCAGCGTCGGCAACTGACGCGAACGGCCGGGCGGTCGCCTTCCCTGACCGAGCCATCATGTTGCCAAATTTTCCGGCGACTTTGGAGCACCCCCCCCGGCCGGGCGTGGCATGTTTGCGCCGGAGGCTCACCGGCACGGCGGTCCGGGGGCGCCTTTGTTCAGATCGCCGGTTTTCGAGTAACCGCTCCACCGTCGGGGCACGTACCAGAAGGACAACCACGTGAAGACCGATACCGACCACGACCGCAATGACAGGATCGAAGCTGCGATCCTGATGGCAGCCCTGGCATCGCTCTGCCTTCTGGTGGCGATCGCGGTCTCGACTTCGGTCTCCGGGCTGTCATCCGACTCCGACCGGCAAGCCACAGCGCCGGCCCCGGACCCGACCCGAACCGAAGCCGGAATCGTGCCCGCGGCACCGGTGCCCGACCGCCAGGCAATGCGCTGAGCCTGCGCTGACCACGCCGGCGCGGCTGCAACGGTGGGTTGAAGCGAACCGGGCACGCTGCGTTGAACACGCCCAAAAGGCGAAACCTGAGGCATTTTTTCCTATCCCGGCGCCGCCAAACACGTTGCGAAGCCCCCCCCTGCAAACTAGAACATCCGTCAGGGAACAGAGCGCACCGACCCTTGACAAGGGTCGCCCATGCGCCAATCGCAACAGGAGACGTCCATGGCTGATGCTGCCATTTCCGGACACGACCACGAAAAACCGGGCTTCTTCACCCGCTGGTTCATGTCCACCAACCACAAGGATATCGGTATCCTCTACCTCTTCACCGCGGGGGCCGTGGGGCTCTTGTCGGTGATCTTCACCGTGTACATGCGCATGGAGCTGATGCAGCCCGGCGTCCAGTTCATGTGTGACGAGGGCGCGCGCTTCCTCGGCGGGATCGGGGCGGAGGACTGCACCCCCAACGGGCACCTGTGGAACGTGATGATCACTTATCACGGCATCCTGATGATGTTCTTTGTGGTGATCCCGGCGCTGTTCGGCGGCTTCGGCAACTACTTCATGCCGCTGATGATCGGCGCGCCGGACATGGCCTTCCCGCGCCTCAACAACCTCAGCTACTGGCTGTATGTGGCCGGTGCGTCGCTTGGCGTCGCCTCGCTGCTGGCGCCCGGTGGCAACGGGCAGCTCGGCTCCGGCGTGGGCTGGGTGCTCTACGCGCCGCTTTCGACGCGCGAGGCCGGGTTCTCGATGGACTTCGCCATCTTCGCGGTGCACGTCTCCGGCGCCTCGTCGATCCTCGGCGCGATCAACATCATCACCACCTTCCTCAACATGCGCGCGCCGGGAATGACCCTGCACAAGACGCCGCTGTTCCCGTGGTCGATCTTCGTGACCGCCTGGCTGATCCTGCTGAGCTTGCCGGTGCTGGCCGGCGCCATCACCATGCTGCTGACCGACCGCAATTTCGGCACCGCGTTCTTTGACCCTGCCGGAGGCGGCGACCCGGTGCTTTACATGCACCTGCTGTGGTTCTTCGGTCACCCCGAAGTCTACATGATCATCCTGCCCGGCTTCGGCATTGTCAGCCACATCATTGCGACCTTCTCCAAGAAACCGATCTTCGGGTATCTGCCGATGGTCTACGCGATGGTGGCAATCGGCGCGCTCGGCTTTGTCGTCTGGGCGCACCACATGTACACGGTCGGCTTGACGGTGAGCCAGCAAGCCTATTTCATGGTTGCCACGATGGTCATCGCGGTGCCCACGGGGATCAAGATCTTCAGCTGGATCGCGACGATGTGGCAGGGCTCGATCGAGTTCAAGACGCCCATGCTGTTTGCCATCGGCTTCATCTTCATCTTCACCGTGGGCGGCGTCACCGGCATCGTGCTCAGCCAGACCGGGCTCGACCGCGCCTATCACAACACCTACTACGTGATCGCCCACTTCCACTACGTGATGAGCCTTGGCGCCGTGTTCTGCATCTTCGCCGGAACCTATTACTGGATCGGCAAGATGTCGGGGCGCCAATATCCCGAATGGGCCGGCAAGCTGCACTTCTTGCTGTTCTTCATTGGCGCCAACCTGACCTTCTTCCCGCAGCACTTCCTTGGCCGTCAGGGCATGCCGCGCCGCTACATCGACTATCCGGATGCCTTCGCCTTCTGGAACTACATCTCGTCGATTGGCGCCTTCATCGCCTTTGCCTCCTTCGTTTTCTTCATCGGCATCGTGTTCTACACGATCTTCGCGGGCCGCCGGGTGGAGGAGAATAGTTACTGGGGCGACTACGCCGAAACGCTGGAATGGACCTTGCCCAACCCGCCGCCGGAGCACACCTTCGAAGAGCTTCCGACGCCGGACATGTGGGACAAGCAACCCAGTCACTGACGACAATGACAATTGATATCACACGCTACGCGGAAGGGGCCCCGGAAGATTCCGGGGCCCCTTTCGATCCGGACCATGGCACGCCGCGCCTGCGGGTTCTGCTCAGCCCGCACAATGCGCTGAGCGAGCGCGGCTTCGTCTGGTTCGTGGGCCTCACCGCGTCGCTTCTGTCGCTGCCGCTTCTGGCGGTGTTCGGCACGCCGGTCCTGTGGGGATTGTTGCCCTTCGTTCTGGCCGCGCTGTGGGCGCTCTGGTGGGGACTGACCCGAAGTTGGCGCGACGCCGAGCGCTACGAGGAGCTGCTGCTGTGGGACAATCACCTGCGGCTGACCCACGCGGTGCCGCGCAAGGCGCCGCTGCGCTGGGACACCAACCCCTACTGGGTGCGGCTGCGGCTGATCCCCGACGGCGGCAAGGTGCCCGATTACGTGACCCTGAAAGCCGCCGGCCGCGAGGTGGAGATCGGCGCCTTCCTCGCGCCCTCCGAACGGAGGGAGCTTTACGCCCTGCTCAGCCGCGAACTGGGCGGGGGGGTCTGATCCGGCGAAGGCAGCGCAGGCAGGGGCCCCATGCCCTGACGGGTGTCGGGGCGCCAGGTGCGGGGCGTCACGCCAAGCGCGCACGAATAGCGCCGCAGGCGCCGCGCGATCGCCGGACCGCCCCCCGGTGGAGCCACGAACGGCCATGTTTCCACCCTTGGCCCGGATCAGCGCCCGGCCCGCGCTTAACCGAATCGAAAGTTTTCCGTGACAGGGTGGTTGGCGGTTAACCACTCGCGAAGCGTAGCTTCAGGTCAGCCGCCCCTGAAGACAGCCCCGACACGGGCCAAGGGGACGGACAAACCGAAAGCTTTCGCCAGACCACCCAAAGCCCACGCGCCCTTGAAGCGGCGCCGCTTTTCCTTTCCGAGACCTCCCCGCAAGGCCCGGCCCGGCCGCGCGCCCGCGCCGCAACCGCGTCGGCGCACCTCCTCGGCCTGTGCCGGCCCTGCCCCGCGCGGTCCTAGCCCAGCATGTCGCGCACCCGCGGGCCGACCGAACCGAAATCCATCTGCCCGATATACTTGCCCTTCAGCACACCCATGACCTTGCCCATGTCACGGATGCTCTCGGCGCCGGTCTCGGCAATCGCCTTGGAGATCGCTGCCGCCACCTCCTCCTCGGACAATTGCCGGGGCAGGAATTCCTCGATCACGGCGATTTCCTCGCGCTCGTTCTCTGCCAGTTCCAGCCGCCCGCCCTCCTCATAGGCGCGCACGCTTTCAAGGCGCTGCTTGACCATCTTGCCAAGGATCGCCAGCACCTCGGCCTCGGCGACGCCGTCGGTGTTGCCCTTGGCGCGCGCGGCGATGTCCTGATCCTTGATCGCGGCGTTGATCAGCCGCAAGGTCGACACGCGCGTGCTGTCCTTGTCGCGCATGGCTTGTTTCAGGCTGGTGTTGATCTGGTCCCTCAGGGACATCGCTGCATTCCTTTTTTTCTGCGAACGGGGCGTCCGCCGACCCCACACCATACGCCAGTGCCCCGGCGCGCCGCAAGCGCCCCCGCGCCCGCTTGACCCCGCCCCGCGCGGCCCTTAGTTTGCCGAAGATTTAACGCCAGACCCGGAGTCGCCCATGAGTGCCCGCCCCACCGCCTGCCTCGTTCTCGCCGACGGAACGGTGTTCCATGGCCGCGGCTTCGGCGCCACCGGCCAGACCGTCGCGGAGCTGTGTTTCAACACCGCCATGACCGGGTATCAGGAAATCATGACCGATCCGTCCTACGCGGGCCAGATCGTGACCTTCACCTTTCCCCATATCGGCAATACCGGCGTCAACACCGATGACGACGAAACCGCCGACCCGGTCGCCGCCGGCATGGTCGTCCGCTGGGATCCCACCGGGGCGTCGAACTGGCGCGCGGAGCGTGACCTGACAGACTGGCTCACCACCACCGGGCGCATCTGCATCGGCGGCGTCGATACCCGCCGGCTGACCCGCGCCATCCGCCAGCAGGGCGCGCCGCATGTGGCGCTGGCCCATGACCCCGACGGCAGGTTCGACCTCGAGGCGCTGGTCGCCGCCGCGCGCGGGTTCGCCGGGCTGACGGGGCTGGACCTCGCCCGCGAGGTGACCTGCGCGCAAAGCTACCGCTGGGATGAAAAACGCTGGGCCTGGCCACAAGGCTACAGCAAACGGACCGAGCCCGGCTTCAAGGTCGTGGCGGTCGATTACGGCGCCAAGCGCAATATCCTGCGCTGCCTTGCCTCGGCCGGCTGCGATGTCACCGTTCTGCCCGCGACAGCCACCGCCTCGGAAGTGCTGGCCCACCAGCCCGACGGCGTGTTCCTGTCCAACGGTCCCGGCGATCCGGCGGCGACCGGCGAATACGCGGTGCCGATGATCCGCGACGTGCTCGCCGCAGACTTGCCGGTGTTCGGCATTTGCCTCGGCCACCAGATGCTGGCGCTGGCGCTGGGCGCAACGACCGTCAAGATGAACCACGGCCATCACGGCGCCAACCACCCGGTGAAAGATCTCGAAACCGGGAAGGTCGAGATCACCTCGATGAATCACGGCTTCACGGTGGACAGCCAGACCCTGCCCGAGGGTGTGGTGGAAACGCACGTGTCGTTGTTTGACGGCTCCAACTGCGGCATCCGGGTGGCGGGCAAGCCGGTGTTCTCGGTCCAGTACCACCCCGAGGCCAGCCCCGGCCCGCAGGACAGCTACTACCTGTTCGACCGCTTCGTCGACGCAATGCGCGCGCGGCAAACCGAGACAGAGGCCGAGACCGAGACCGCTTAATCATTTGTTAAGCTTTACAAAGTTCTATCGACCCCAGCGAAGCGTGGCCGGGGGCAGAACAGGTGAAACGATCGGATCAGCGCGCGCCCGATCTGAAGCGGGCGGTCCCGGCCCGCGCGCCGCCTTACCTGCGCGCGCTTCCACCGCCTGACGCGATCCCGCCACCCCGGGCCCCGCGCCTCGCGGAGATCCTGCTCGCCAAGGGCACCATCAGCCCGGAGGCGGTCGAACGCGCGCTTGACAGCCAACGCAGCCGCGAGTTGCCGATCGGCGAAATCCTGATCATCCAGGGCGCGATCACCGAGGCGCAGTTGCTTGAGGCCCTCGCCACCCAGTTCGGCACCCGCGTCCTGTCGCCCGGCGAATGCACCCCGGACCGGCGCCTTGCGCCGATGTTGCCTGCGTCACTTGCCATTCGCCTTGGCGCGGTAGCGTTGCGCCGGGCCGGGGCCGCCCTCGTGGTGATCACCGACCGGCCCGACCGGGGCGAGGATATCCGGCAGGCCCTCGCCCATGACGGCCCCGTCCTTCTGGCGCTGGCCAAACGCGCCGACATGCAGGCCGCGTTCACAAGCGTTTACGGCAATGACCTCGCCCGCCTCGCAGAGGCCCGCACCGCCGGTATCTTCAGCTGCCGGGAATGGGATCCGTCCCGCGCATCGCGGCGCTGGCTTGGCGCGGTTCTGGCCGCACTTGGCGCCACGCTCTTGGCCCCGGCCATCGTTCTGATGCTGCTTTTCGGCGTTGCGCTTTGCGTGTCGGCGGCGAATTTCGCGCTGAAATGGCTCGCCCTGCACAAGATGTCCCGGCCGCGGCCAAGCACCGCGAACTCGACCCCTCCGGTGCACCACCCCGCAGCGCGCCTCCCGGTGGTCACCATCCTCGTGCCGCTGTTCAACGAACCCGATATCGCGGCCAACCTGTTGCGCCGCCTCCTGCGGATCGACTATCCGCCCGACCTTCTGGATGTGCTTCTGCTGATCGAGGACGGGGATTCGACGACGCGCCACGCGCTGGCCGAGGCCAGCCTGCCGCCGTGGATGCGCGCGATCATCGTGCCGCCGGGCCAGCCGCAGACGAAACCACGGGCCATGAATTACGGCCTCAATTTCGCGCGCGGCTCCATCGTCGGGGTCTATGATGCCGAGGATGCGCCGGAACCCGACCAGATCCAGAAGATGGTTACCCGCTTCGCGCAGGTGCCGCCCGATGTCGCCTGCCTGCAAGGACAACTGGACTACTATAACCCGTATCACAACTGGCTCAGCCGCTGTTTCACGCTGGAATACGCGGCGTGGTTCCGGCTGCTCTTGCCGGGGGTGGAGCGTTTGGGCCTGTTCGTGCCTCTGGGTGGCACGACGCTGTTCTTCCGCCGGTCGGTGCTGGAGGAGATGGGCGCATGGGACGCCCATAACGTCACCGAGGATGCCGATCTCGGCCTGCGTCTGGCACGGCAGGGCTACCGCACCGAGATCGTCGAGACCACCACCTTCGAGGAGGCCAATGCCGCCATCCTGCCATGGGTCAAGCAGCGGTCGCGCTGGCTCAAGGGCTACGCGATGACGTGGGCCACCCATATGCGTGACCCGGCGCAACTTTGGCGCGATCTGGGTCCGCGCAAGTTCATCGGGGTGCAGGTGCAGCTTCTTTTCACCCTGTTAGGCTTTGCTCTGGCGCCGGTGCTCTGGACGCTGATCGTCAAGCTTTTCGGGTGGCCGCATCCGCTCGATCGTTTCGTGCCGCGCGCCGGCTACCTTGGCATCGCGCTGTTCTTTCTGGCCAGTCAGGCGCTGACGATTCACGTCGCCTGGCGCGCCTCTGCGCTGCCGCGTCACCGGCGCCTTCGCGGCTGGATTCCAACGCTGGATTTCTACTTCCTGCTCGCCTCTGCCGCGACGCTTCTGGGGCTGGCGGAATTGCTGATCAAACCGTTCCACTGGCGCAAGACGGCACATGGCCGCTATTCGCGGGACGGACAGGCCGCGGCGGCGATGCAGGATCAGTCCGATCCGGCCTCCTCTTTCAATCGCACCTCGAACGCGGTCGAGAGGTGATCCTTCAGCGTGCGCGCCGCGCGTTCCCCGTCACGCTCGGCAATCGCCTGCACGATCGCGGCATGTTCCTCCAGCGCCACCGGCCCGCGCCCTTCGGCGGCCAGCGACGTGGTCGCCATCAGCGCCATCGACCGGTGCACGAGGTCAAGCTGCTGCACCAGGTACGTGTTGTGCGAAGCAAGGTGGATCTGCTTGTGAAAGCGCCGGTTGGCGCGGGAAAGCGCACCCGGATCGTCCAGAAGCGTCCGGTCCACCTGCACCATGTCCAGCAACACGCGGATTTCCTCGGCCGCCGCATGCTGCGCGGCCAGCCGTGCCGCCAGCCCCTCCAACTCGGCGCGCACGATGTAAAGCTGCGCCATCTGGTCATGATCCAGCGAGGCGACGATCAGACTGCGCCCGTCGCGCGTCAGCAGCCCTTGGGTTTCCAGCCGCTGCAAGGCCTCCCGGATCGGGGTGCGGCTGACGCCGAAGCGCTCGGCCAGTTCGCTTTCGACAAGCCGCGCACCGGGGCGATAGGTGCCCTCGTCGATGGCCTGAAGGATCAGGTCGTAGGCATCCTTGTGGGGCGGTTTCTGGCTGGCCATTGGAATTTCCCTGGATTTCTGGCAAGGCTAGGTCCGCCCCGAGGCAAGCGCAAGGCCCCGACGCGCAACGACGACGGGGCCCGGCAACAAAGGATCACGCCCCATGCCCCGCGATGCCTTCGCCCATGTCACGACATGGGTGTTCGACCTCGACCACACGCTCTACCCGCCCGAGATGGCGCTGTTCGACCAGATCAACGTCAGGATGACCGCCTACGTGATGGCGGCCCTCGGCCTGTCGCGGGCCGAGGCCGACCATCTGCGCCACGCCTATTGGCGCGATCACGGCACCACGCTGGCCGGGCTGA
>PFEX01000055.1:16187-16329 GCA_002783145.1 Rhodobacteraceae bacterium CG17_big_fil_post_rev_8_21_14_2_50_65_11
CGATCCGGGGCCCTATCTCGAAGAAGTCCACGACATCGACTTCACTGTGCTGACGCCCGACCCCGACCTTGCGGCCCGCATCCGCGCCCTGCCCGGCCGCCGCATCGTCTATACCAACGGCACCGCGCCCTATGCAGACCGG
>PFEX01000105.1:0-2990 GCA_002783145.1 Rhodobacteraceae bacterium CG17_big_fil_post_rev_8_21_14_2_50_65_11
GTCATAAATTGTCGGAATCAGACTAAACTCCGGGCGGCCGGATTGCAGACACCCCGTTGGCACCGGTCGCAGCGCCCGCAAGCCGATGAAAAAAGGGCCGCCCCGGCGGGGCGACCCTTCATGCGTGTGACGCGTCCGGGTGCCGATCAGACCAGCACCGCGCCGCTGGTCTCGATGGCGCCCTCGGTCTTCGCGTCGCCGAGCAGCATCTCGTTATGAGCCTTGCCCGACGGGATCATCGGGAAGCAATTCTCGTGCTTCTCGACGAGGCAGTCGAAGATCACCGGGCCGTCGTAGTCCAGCATCTCCATGATCGCGTCGTCGAGATCGGCGGGATCCTTGCAGATGATGCCCTTGGCCCCGAATGCCTCGGCGAGTTTCACGAAATCGGGCAGCGCTTCGGACCACGATTGGCTGTAACGCTCGCCATGCAGCAATTCCTGCCACTGGCGCACCATGCCGAGGCGTTCGTTGTTCAGGATGAACTGCTTGACCGGCAGCTTGTACTGCACGGCGGTGCCCATTTCCTGCATGTTCATCAACCACGACGCCTCGCCGGCGACATTGATCACCAGCGCATCGGGGTGGGCGACCTGCACACCGATCGAGGCCGGATGCCCGTAGCCCATCGTGCCCAGACCGCCCGAGGTCATCCAGCGGTTGGGGTCCTCGAAGCCGAGATACTGCGCCGCCCACATCTGGTGCTGGCCGACCTCGGTGCAGATGTAGCGATCCCGGCCCCTGGTCAGCGCCTCCAGCCGTTCAAGCGCGTATTGTGGCTTGATCGTCGTCTGCGACGCCTTGTAGGTCAGGCAGCGGACCTCGCGCCACGTGTCGATCTTGTTCCACCAGGCGGCAAGCGCCTCGGACCTGGTCTTGCGGCCGCGACTTTTCCAGATCCGCAGCATGTCTTCCAGCACATGGCCGACATCGCCGATGATCGGGAAATCGGCGTGGATCACCTTGTTGATCGAGGACGGGTCAATGTCGACATGACCCTTGCGGCTGCCGGGGCTGAAATCGGAGATCCGCCCGGTGATGCGGTCATCGAAGCGCGCGCCGATGCAGATCATCAGGTCGCAATCGTGCATCGCGAGGTTGGCCTCGTAAAGACCGTGCATCCCCAGCATGCCCAGCCACTTGTCGCCCGAGGCCGGGTAGGCGCCCAGCCCCATCAGCGTCGAAGTGATCGGAAAGCCGGTGGCCTCGACCAGTTCGCGCAACAACCGGCTGGCGCCGGGGCCGGAATTGATGACGCCGCCGCCGGTGTAGAAGACCGGGCGTTCGGCGGTTTCCATCGCCTCGACCAGCGCGGTGATCATGTCGGTATCGCCCTTGACGCGCGGGTGGTAGTGCGAAGGGCTGACCGTTGGCCTGGCCGTGTATTCGCCGGTAGCGAACTGCACGTCCTTGGGAATATCGACCAGCACCGGGCCGGGGCGGCCCGAGGTGCAGATATGAAACGCCTCGTGGATCGTGCCCGACAGATCGTCGGTGTCCTTGACCAGCCAGTTCATCTTGGTGCAGGGCCGGGTGATACCGACGGTGTCGGCCTCCTGGAACGCGTCGGAGCCGATCATGAAGGTCGGCACCTGGCCGGTCAGCACGACGATCGGGATCGAGTCCATCAGTGCGTCGGTGATGCCGGTCACTGCGTTCGTCGCGCCGGGGCCCGAGGTGACCAGAACGACGCCGGGTCTGCCGGTGGACCTTGCATAACCCTCGGCGGCGTGGACCGCGCCCTGTTCATGGCGCACGAGGATGTGGCGGATCTCGTTTTGCTGGAAGATCTCGTCATAAATCGGAAGCACGGCCCCGCCGGGATAGCCGAATACGGTATCGACACCCTGATCCTTCAGGGCTTCGACCACCATTTTCGCACCGGTCATCTGTGTCATCGCTCTTGCTCCTTCCAGCAGCAGCCCCGTTCGGGGCTATTCAGGGTCTTGTCCGTTCCGATCGCATAAAAAAGCCCCCGATGTGACGGGGGCGCATGGGGGGAAGATATGGTTGCCGTCACCGACCCATGCGCGTCTTTCCTACATCTACGAGAATGCCGGGCATTCGCGGGCTCCATTCTGCAATCGCGCAAACCTTATGCATGCCGCGAAAAGCCCGTCAACCAACTTTGACCACAAGAATGTCGCGTGAGGCGATTTTTCCGCAACATTCTGTCGAACACGGTCGGGTTCGGGGTATATCGGCCGCAGCGCATCGCTGTGATCGGCGCTGCAAGCAGACGTTTCACCTCCGAAACGCGGCGTGTCTGCTAGCGCAAACAGATTCTCGCTGCCTTTCGAGGTGCAAAGCAACAGGCGCCCTGAGCGTGCATCGGAACCACCCGGAAAATCGTCTGTCACCGGTCAATCTAAGGGTCACGAGCGCAAAATTGCGTGAATTGGTAAGAAAGTTTTACAATTTTCTGGCCAAAGCGTGCAAAATGGGGTTTGTTGCGTCGCAAGGCTTCGCTAACGTGCCTTAACTTATCCAAGTACTGCGGCTCAAACACGGGCCGTCAAAAACCAATGGGGAGGATACCATATGGATCGTCGTTCTTTCTTGAGAACGTCTGCTGTCGGTGGCGCTGCCGCTGCATCCGCGACACTGGCCGCACCGGTCTACGCTCAAGGCAACCGTCAGTTGACGCTGGTCACGTCCGTTCCGGACGGCTTCGCGATCTTCGACGACGCGGCGCAGCTGGCCATCGACTACATTTCCGAGATGAGCGACGGGTCGCTTATCCTCAACAAGAACTCCGCCGGCACACTGGTTGGCGCGTTCGAAGTGTTCGACGCCGTGTCCGCCGGCCAGGCCGACGTGTACCACTCGGCCGAATACTACTACCTGAACCAGCATCCGGCCTTCGCCTTCTTCACCTCCGTGCCGTTCGGCATGACGAGCCAGGAAATCTCCAACTGGTATTACCGTCGCGGCGGTCAGGAACTGCACGACAACCTGTCCTCGCTGTTCAACCTCAAGCCGCTGATGTG
>PFEX01000105.1:3016-3393 GCA_002783145.1 Rhodobacteraceae bacterium CG17_big_fil_post_rev_8_21_14_2_50_65_11
GCTGGTTCAACGTCGAAATCAACTCGGTCGACGACCTTCAGGGCCTGCGCTTCCGGATGCCCGGTCAGGGTGGCCAGGTGCTTGGCCGTCTCGGCGCGTCGGTTCAGAACGTCCCCGGCGGCGAGATCTACCAGGCGCTGTCCACCGGCCAGATCGACGGTGCGGAGTGGATCGGCCCCTACGCGGATGAGCGCATGGGCTTCCAGGAGATCACCTCCAACTACTACACCTCCGGTTTCCATGAGCCGGGCTCGGCGCTGCACCTCTCGTTCAACCTGGAAGTGTGGGAATCGCTGACGCCGCAGCATCAGAAGATCGTTCAGGTCGCCTGTGAAGCGGCGCACGCGCAGAACACCGCGCTGTCGCTGGCTGAAAAC
>PFEX01000105.1:3410-12697 GCA_002783145.1 Rhodobacteraceae bacterium CG17_big_fil_post_rev_8_21_14_2_50_65_11
TCTTCAGTCCGAGGGCGTCCAGACCCGCGAATTCCCCGATGATGTGTGGGATGCATTCGGCCGCGCCGCTGCCGAAGTTCGTGAAGAGAACATGAGCGATCCGATCTATGCCGAGATCGCAGAGAGCTATTTTGCATCGCTCACCGAATCTTCCTCGTGGTACGAAATCGGTGATGGCGAATACATGCGTCAGCGCAACCGCGTGAACGCGGGCTGATCGCAGGCCTGTGACACCCCCCCCGCCCGGCGCAGACCCGCGCCGGGCGGGGGGGTCGCCGTGATACCAATGACGCGACGTGACGCACCCCGGCGGGGGCAGCGCACCGAGGAGGCACATCGTGATCGACTTAATCCTGTGGGTTCTGCAAAATATCGCCCTGGCTCCGTACCACGTGGTCTTGGCGCTCGCCAATCCGGGCGCCTGGCTCAACTGGGACGATCCCGAGGCGATGGTGCGCTTCATCTATTACGGCGCGTCGGTTGAACTGTTCTTCGTTTTCCTGACCACCTTCCTTGTGATCACCGCATTGGGCATGGCGTGGAAACGCGACATCCTTTGGTGGGGCGTTCGCATCCTGGAAGGCTTTGCCAACGCGGTCGGACGGGTTGCGGCGTGGGCCGGTATGCTGATGGTCCTGCAACAGGTGATGATCGTCTTCTTGCAGCGCATCTTCCGGGTCTCCGAGATCCAGTTAGGTCCGTTTGGCACCGCGTTCGCGCAGGATCTGAGTTGGTGGGGCGAGGAGCTGAAGCTCTACAATGCCCTCGTGGTCACGCTGTGCGTGACCTACACCTTCGTGCAGGGCGGGCACGTGCGCGTCGACCTTGTCTATTCCACCGTCCGGTTCCGCACCAAGAGGGTCATCGACATGCTGGGCAGCCTGCTGTTCATGATGCCATTCGTGACGATCACCTACCTCTATGCGTGGTTCTTCATGTGGCGGCACCTGATTACGCCGTCCATGACCTCGACCGGCACCCTCGATCGGATGCTGATGCAGTCGCGGATCGTGCGCTGGAACGTCGAGACCATCGGCTTCAGTCCGAATGGCTTCAACGCTTACTTCGTGTTCAAGGTGCTGATCGTCGCTTTCTGCATCATGGTGATGATCCAGTCGGTTGCGGTATTCTGGCGGGCCTACCTCGAATGGCTCGAAGGCGAGGACAGCGAAGGCCGGTATCTTGACCGCGACAAGACAGGCGACATCGACGAAGACGTCGAACACATGATTCACACAGGGTCTACCTGATCCAACGAAACGACGCCCGAGAGGATCGGGCGCGCATGAGCCAAGAGGAACTCGTAGCATGCTATTTGGATTGGATGGGGTCGAGATCGGGCTGATCGTCGTCTTCCTGACACTGTTTTCGGGCATCATGACCGGCTTTCCGGTGGCCTTCGCCATCGCCGGCGCCGGCGTCATCTCCTTCACGATCATCGCGGCGCTTGATTCCGCGGGGTTGCTGATCCACCAGGCGATCGACGTCGGATCGGATCCGTATCGCGCCCTGCTGAGCAACGGGGTCGCGCGGGACGCGATATCGATCTTCCGATACCCCGATCTGCCGCGCGTCGAAGAGGCGCTTTTCCCACGCGGCTGGGAAAACGCGATGGAGACCAACATCTCCTTCATCGTCAACCGCATGAACGAGCGGGTGATCGCCGGCCAATCCATCGAGACGCTGCTCGCGGTGCTGATGTTCGTGATGATGGGCATCACGCTGGAACGCTCGCGCATTGCAGAGGATCTGCTGACCACGATGGCGCGCCTGTTCGGGCCGCTTCCGGGCGGTCTTGCGGTGTCGATCGTCATTGTTGGCGCCTTTCTGGCCGCCTCCACCGGCATTGTCGGCGCCACCGTTGTCACCATGGGCCTGCTGGCGCTGCCGACCATGCTGCGCAACAATTATTCGCCGGAACTGGCGACCGGGGTGATCGCGGCCTCCGGTACGCTGGGGCAGATCATCCCGCCCTCCATCGTGATCGTTCTGCTGGGCACGCTGGTGGGCGACCTCTACGCCACCGGGCAGGAAACGCGCGCGCAGCTGGCCGGTTGCGGCGACGCGCTGACATATCTGGGTCAGCCGGCGGTCCTGTCCGTGGGCACGCTGTTTCAGGCCGCGCTGCTGCCGGGGATCTTCCTTGCCGGGCTCTACGCGCTCTACGCCTTCGGCTACGCGCTGTGGCGGCCGGCCAATGCACCGGCCGTGGCGCTTGGCAGCGGCGGCGGTGAGGTGATCACCCGCAACGAGGCGCTGACATGGTTCCTCGGTTTGCCGATCGCGCTGATCGTCGCTGCCGTGCTGGCGGGGCAGGTGGGTCTGATCGGCACGCAGGACCCGTTCGTGTCCAACCAGGCCGGGCAGGTGGAACGCGCGGAACTGCGCACCAATGTCTCCGAGCAATGCCAGGCGGCGATGATCGAGTTGCACGGGCAGGAGATGTGGGACCGGTCCGTGGCGCAGCAAGAGATCGTCAGCGCCGCGAACGCGTCCGGCGAGACGTCGGACCGGACCGACGCCGAGATGGTCGACGCCGAGGCCGAGGCACTGGCGAATGTCGCACCCATCGGGACCGGCGTCGCGGTTGTCTTCGTGATCCTCGGTTTGGTGCTGACCTTCGCGCGCGGCATCGTTCCGACCGCCAGACCCTTGCCGCTGATGATCGGCGCGGTCGGGATCGCTCTGGCGTTGCTGACCGACGTGTTGCTGATCGGGCCGACGACCGGCCCCGGCGCGCGCTTCTTGCTGCTGGCGATCCCCTTCGCCATAACGATGTTCGGCGTGTTGGAGGCGGTGAAACGCCTGTCCTCGAACGAGCTGTTGCGCGTGGTCTTTCCGCCGCTGGTCTTGATCGTCGCGGTTCTGGGGTCGATCCTTGGTGGCATCACGAACCCGACCCCGGCCGCCGCGCTTGGCGCGGCGGGGGCGATCATGCTGGCCGCTTATCGCAAGCTGAAGGAGGACCAGAAGTCGCCGAAGGTCATCCTCTGGGCCAGTTTCGCGGTCGTCATCATGATCCTGTTCGGGGTGAATTTCGACCTGCGCATGACCCGCTCGTCGGTGCCGCTGGAAGACTGGATTGCCTATCTGATCGCCTTGTCGGCCTATCACTTCGCCTTTTTCGGGTTGCTCTATGGCTGCTGGGTGTTGTTGCGCAGCAATGTCCTCAACCCGGTGGTGCGTGAAACGGCGAAGGTCACTTCGATGGTCTTCACCATTCTGATCGGGTCGCAATTGCTGAACCTCGTTCTGATCTCCTTCGGGGGGGAGCACTACATCCAGTCTTTCCTGCGCGCCTTCGATAACGAGGTGGTGGTGTTCCTCGTGGTGATGGCGATCCTCTTCGTTCTCGGCTTCGTGCTCGATTTCCTCGAGATCATCTATATCGTGATCCCGATCGTCGGGCCGGTGATCTACGGGGGCACGCTGGAACCGACATGGGTGACGATCATGATCGCCATCAACCTGCAAACCAGCTTCCTGACACCGCCGTTCGGCTTCGCGCTGTTTTATCTGCGCGGCGTCGCGCCTGCGGGGGTGACGACGGGCCACATCTATCGCGGGGTATTGCCCTTCGTGTTGATACAGGTGATCGGGCTGGCGTTGCTGTGGGCGTTCCCGCAGATCGTGACCATCCTGCCGTCGCTGCTGTAGGGCAGGGCGGCACAGGGCAGGCCAAAAGGCGCATCGCGGCATCGCGGTGCGCCTTTTTCGATTGCGCAACACGGCAGCGCCTTCGGTGTCTCAGCCAAGCAGCCACAACAAGGCCGAGATCGTGGCGAAAGAGGCCATCGTCGTGATCAGCAATGTGGCCGAGGTCATCACGCCGCGACCAAACGTGATTCCGAAGATCGAGAACAGCGCCATCATCGGGCAAGCCGCGTTGATCAGACCGGCAAGGCGCAGGTCGGCGGGCAGGTCCGGCACCATCATCGCGGCGCCGAAAAAGGCCAGCGGATGCAGCACCAGCTTGCCAAGCGCGATCAAGGCGGCGGGTCGGGCGATGCCGCGAAAACTGGTTGCGCCGGCCACGGTTCCGCCAACGGCAAAGAGCGCGACCGGCCCTGCAACCGGACGCAGCATCTCGATCGGACGCATCAGCGGATCTGGCAGAGCGATACCCAGTTGCGCCCATGCAAGCGCGGCCAGCAGGCTCAGGAAGATCGGGTTGCGCGCAAGCCCTTTCAGCCCGCCCAACAGTCCGCTCAGCGCAGTGCCTTCGCTGCGTTCACCCGCCCCCGCGATCGCAAGCGCCAGAGGAATGAGAACCGCGTTTTCCACCAGCATGGCGACGGCGAACGTGGTCAGGGCCTGGTCCGGAAACAGGATCGACAGCAGCGGGAAGCCGACAAAGGCCGAATTCGAGCCGGTTACACCAAGCGCCGCCAACCCCACCAACGACCAGCGTTGGCGCAAAACGAGCCTTCCGATCCCGACGCTTGCCAGAAACAGCGCGGCAGATCCGCCGAGATAGGCCATGAACAGGCCGCCATGTAGCACCTCGGTGGGATCGGCGGTGCCGACGGCAAGGAAGATGAGCGCCGGCAGTGCGACACGCACCACGAAAGCGCTGAGCGCCTTGACGTGTTCAGCGGCGACATAGCCGCTGCGCACAGCGATAAATCCAAGCCCGATCAACAGGTAGATCGGCAGGGTGATGGTCAGGATCGTGCTCACGCGCAGAGGGCTCCGACAGGGTGCTTGCCTTGCGTAGCATTGCAGATCGCGCCTACGGGAACCAGCCCGCTGTCAGCGGTTGCCGCGCCCGGAAAAAAGCCCCGCCTCCTCCGCGGCCTTGCGGATGGCGCGCGACTTGTTCACGGTTTCCTCGAACTCGGCCTCTGGGTCGCTGTCGAAGACGATGCCGCCCCCGGCCTGAATATAGAGCTTTTCGTCCTTCACCACCGCGGTGCGCAGGGCGATGCACATGTCCATGTCGCCCCCGGCACTGAAATAGCCGACGCCGCCCCCGTAGACGCCGCGCTTTTCCGGTTCCAGCTCGTCGATGATCTGCATGGCGCGCACCTTGGGCGCGCCCGAGACCGTGCCCGCCGGCAGCCCCGCCAGCAGCGCCGACAGTGCGTCGTGATCGTCGCTGAGTTCGCCCACCACGTTCGACACGATATGCATGACGTGGGAATAGCGCTCGACGATGAATTCCTCGGTGGGCTTGACGGTGCCGATCTTCGAGACACGGCCGGTATCGTTGCGCCCGAGGTCGAGCAG
Organism: Rhodobacteraceae bacterium CG17_big_fil_post_rev_8_21_14_2_50_65_11; assembly: GCA_002783145.1. Classification (GTDB taxonomy): domain Bacteria; phylum Pseudomonadota; class Alphaproteobacteria; order Rhodobacterales; family Rhodobacteraceae; genus Nioella. The sequence continues at coordinate 8,640 of PFEX01000105.1, forward strand.
CATCAGGTGTTCGGCCAGTTCCTTGGGGTCGGCCAGAAGGTCGGCCTCCAGCGCCTTGTCGTCCTCGGGCGTCGCGCCCCTTGGCCTCGTGCCGGCGATGGGGCGGATCGTGACCTCGCCACCGAACACCCGCACGAGGATTTCCGGGCTCGCGCCGATCACCTGGAAGCCGCCGAAATTGAAGAAGAACATGAAAGGCGAGGGGTTGGTGCGCCGGAGCGCGCGGTAAAGCGCGAAGGGCGGGTCGGGGAAGTCTTGCGTCCAGCGCTGCGACGGCACGACCTGGAAGATGTCGCCGGCGCGGATGTAGTCCTTGGCGCGCTCCACCGCGGCAAGGTAGTCGGGTTTGGCAAAGTTCGACACCGGCGCGGCCACCGCCTGCGCCTCGCCCATCTCGCGCCCTGCTTTGCCCGGCGCCCTGTCGAGATCGCGCACCGCGTCCATCACCCGTTCGGCGGCCTGCGCATAGGCGGCCCGCGCCGACAGCCCCGCGCCGATCCAGGCCGGAGAGACCACCGTCACCTCGCCCTTCACGCCATCGAGCACGGCGATGACCGAGGGCCGCATCAGCACTGCGTCGGGCACGCCGAGGGGGTCGGGGTTGACGTTCGGCAGATGCTCGACCAGCCGGATCATGTCGTAGCCCAGATAACCGAAGAGACCAGCGGCGGCGGCGGGCAGATCCTCGGGCATGTAGATGGCGCTTTCGGACAGCAGTGCGCGGATCGCCTCCAGCGGCGACTGCTGGCAAGGGTCAAAGGCGTCGCGGTCATAGCGGGCGGCGCGGTTTACCCGACTTTCGGTGCCATGGCATTGCCAGATCAGATCGGGCTTCATCCCGATGATGGAATAGCGCCCGCGCACCTCGCCACCGGTGACCGATTCAAGGATGAAACTGTCACGGCCCGCGTCCGCCAGCTTCATCATCACCGAAACCGGCGTGTCGAGATCGGCTGCGAGCCGCATGTAGACAAGCTGGTTGCGGCCCTTGGCCCAGCCGGCCTCGAAGGCCTCGAAATCGGGGGTCAACGCCATGGGGCCTCAGGGAAACTGCGCGTGGATCGCGTTGATGACGGCAGGGTCGAGCGAGATGCCGACCTCGGCCTGAAGCGCCTGGCCGAACGCCTCGAACACGTCGCCGGTCAGCGAATTGGTCGCCTGCCGCGCAAAGATCCCTTCCAGCGCCTGCATCTCGGGTGAGCCGCGGGTGCCGGAATGGATCTCGTCGAGCCGCACGATATAGGCCGCGCGCGGGCCGGCGACGACCACCATGTCGCCCGGCGCCTCAAGCTGGAAGACCTGTGCGACCAATGTTGGCGGCGTATCGGGGATGAAGCTCTGCCGCCTGATGCGGGCTTCGGTCGTCAGGGCAAGGCCCAGATCGTCGAGCGAGCCCGACAGGGCAAGGTCGCCAAGGATCGCGTTGGCATGTTCCTCCAGCCGGATGCGCAGTTGCGTCGCGCGCCATGCGGCGGCTACCTCATCCTCGATCTCGGCCAGCGGCGGGATCGCAGGCGGCACCACCTCGTCCAGCCGCAGCGCGAACTGACCGCCATCGGAGAGCGGCACAAGCTCCGGGAAATCGCCCGGTTGCGCGGCGGCGGCGGCCTCGCCAAAGGCTTCGTAGGCGGCAATGCCCGTGTCAGCGCCGTCGCTCCAGTCGATGCGGCCAAGCGTCATCTCGGTTTCCTGCGTGACCTCCTCCAGCGTTGCGCCGCCGGCCAGCAGGTCGTCGATCACGTCGCGCACATCGTCGATGGCGCGGCGCGCGGCGGAACCGGCAAGTTCCGTGCGCAGATCGTCCTGTGCCACCTCGAACGGAACCTCGGTCGCGTCCAGCACCGCGTTGATGCGGAACAAGGCGGGGCCGAAACGGCTTTCCAGCGGGCCAAGGATCTCCGCCTCGGTATCGGCGAAGATCACCTCGCGGGCAGCGGCGGACAGATCGCGGGGCGAGGTCTCGCCCAGATCCACGTCATCGAGCGTCAGGCCCCGGTCGGCGACCAGCGTGTCGAAATCCGTCTCGTCGGCATCCAGTGCGGCGCGCGCCGCCTCTGCCTCCTCCTGCGTGGGGAAGACCAGCCGTTCCAGCAGGCGGCGTTCGGGCTGCACATATTCGGCGCGCCGGTCCTCGTAAAGGTCGCGCAGCGCCTGCTCGCTGACCTCCATGTCGTCCTGGATCTGGTTCGGGGTGACCCAGGCGTAGGTGATGCGGCGGATTTCGGGCCGTTCGAAGCGCTGTCCGTTCTCGTCGAAATAGGCTTGCAGGTCCGCGTCGTCAGGCGCGGCGAGGCCCGAGGGCAGGTCGTTTTCCGTGACCCGCGCCAGCGTGAAGCTGCGGGTTTCGGTCTGGTAGGCGACCATCGTCTCGATATAGCTGTCGGGCATGTCAAGCCCGCCGATGATTGCAGCTTGCAGGATCGACCGCGCGGTGTCCTCGCGGATGGTATCCTCGAATTCGGCGATGCCGTAGCCCGCCTGCGACAGTTGAAGTTCGTAGGTGGCGCGGTCGAAACTGCCACCCGGCCCCTGGAAACTGCCGGAATTGCGGATCTGGCGCGCCACTTCCTCGTCGCCCACGGAGAGCCCGATCTCACCCGCCTCGTGGGTCAGCGCGGCACGGGCTACCAGCCCATCGAGGATCGCACGATCGAGCCCGGCGGATTGCAGCCCGGCCAGCGTGGTGTAGGGCCCGCCCTCAGCCGCCTGCGCGCGCAACTCGACCTGTAGTGCGCGGGCATAGGCATTGGCGCTGATCGTGGCGTTGCCGACCGATCCGATCTGCGTTGTCGAGCCGCCGAAATTGCCGATCCCGAACCCCGCGAGGCCAACAATGAGAAGGCCGAGGAGGATCCAGACGATGAAATCGGACAGTTTCTTGCCTGCGCGTCGTGCCATGCCTGCGATCTCCCATGCTCAGGTTCTGGACGGCAGGTTTAGGGGCTTGACCGCGGGGGGGCAAGGGGCCTTCGGGACAGGATTTCAAAGCGAAAGCTGCGCGATGCGGCGACCGACCTCGGCCAACCCGCCGGTATTTGCATTGGCAAAGGCCAGCCGCAGGGTGGCCTCTGCCAGCCCGTCGCCGCCCTCCGCGCGCAAGGGGCCGAACATGGTGCCGGGCAGGGTCAGCAGGCCGGCGCTTGCGACCATCGCCCGCGCCAGCGTGTCGGAGCGCGCCTCGAACGGGTGGCGGACATAGGCGAAATAGGCGCCGCAGCCGAGCAACGCCCAGCCGGCGATATGCTGAAACGCCGCTTCCATCGCGGCGCGGCGGCGCAGGATTTCCTGGCGTTCGCCGGCCAGCCAGTCGCCAAGGTTGCGCATCCCCCATAGTGCCCCGATCTGGCCGATCTGGCTGGGACAGATCGCAACGGTATCGAGGAATTTCTCCACCTCGGCGAGGCGCGCCTCGCTGGCGACGATGGCGCCCACGCGATGCCCGGTCAGATGGTACGATTTGGAAAAGGAATACAGATGGATCAACGTGTCATCCCAGTCGGGATCGGTGAAAAGGCCGTGCGGGGCACCCTCCGCGCTGTGGAAATCGCGGTAGGTTTCATCGACGATCAGCGCGATCCTGTGACGTCTGCACAGGTCCCGGAAGCCGGCCATCACCTCGGGCGGGTATTCCACGCCGCCGGGGTTGTTGGGCGAAATCAGCACGATGGCGCGGGTGCGCCCGGTGATAAGCCGCGCTGCCGCCTCCGGGTCGGGGATCAGGCTGTCGCCGGTGGGCAGAAGCTGCGCTGCCACCCCGGTCATGTCCAGCCACATCTTGTGGTTGAAGTAATAGGGCGTCGGTAGGATCACCCCGTCGCCGTCCCGCGCCAGCGTCGCCATGACCGCGCAAAACGCCTGGTTGCAGCCTGCGGTGATCGCCACCTGCGCGGGCCGCACCGCGCCGCCATAGCCGCTGGACCACTGCGAAGCCAGCTCCGCGCGCAGATCCGGCAGCCCCAGGACCGGCCCGTAAAGGTGACTTTCTGGCCGCGTCAGCAGCGCCTCGGCCATCGCTTCGCGCAGCGCCTCGGGTGGCGGATCGACCGGCGCCGCCTGGC
>PFEX01000105.1:12712-14983 GCA_002783145.1 Rhodobacteraceae bacterium CG17_big_fil_post_rev_8_21_14_2_50_65_11
GGTTCAGCACGCGCATCTCAAACCTCTCGCCTTGCCTTCTTCTTGGTCCAAATACTCCCGCCGGAGGCTCCCCCGCCCACAACCGGACCGGGCGCCGGTGGCAAGGGGCTGAACACGCAGCAAGCGCCAATCAAAGGATACAGCGGCCGCCGTCAGGCGGCCTCCGCTTGATTACGGGACACCACGCTCAGAACGGAATCTCGTCATCCATGTCGCCGCGACCGCCGCCGCCCCCAGACGGTGCGCCGCCGCCATAGCCACCGTCGCGGTCATCGGGAAAACCGCCGCCGTTCCCGTACCCGCCGCCGTCACCACCGCTGCCGCCGCCGCCGCCGCGGCTGTCGAGAAGCGTCAATTCGCTGCGGTAGGGGCGCAACACGACTTCGGTCGAATATCGGTCCTGACCGGACTGATCCTGCCACTTGCGGGTTTCAAGCTGCCCTTCGAGGTAGACCTTCGATCCCTTGCGCAGATATTGTTCCGCGATCCGGGCCAGCGGTTCCGAGAAGATGGCAACGCTGTGCCATTCGGTCTTTTCGCGGCGCTCGCCGGTGTTGCGGTCCTTCCACTGTTCAGAGGTGGCGATGCGCAGGTTGCACACCTTGCCGCCGTTCTGGAATGTCCGCACCTCGGGGTCGCGCCCCAGATTTCCCACCAGAATGACCTTGTTGACGGAGCCAGCCATGTTCTCTCCCGCGTATTTCGATTCAGATTCCGTTAGAGCATCGCATCGAGGTTAAGAAAAGCCAAATGCGCGACGCCTTGCCGGTTCTTTTTCGTCACGCTGGACGTTGCGGGCGTTTTACGTATAGTGCCAGCGGTTTGAGGGCAGGAGGGTTCGAACGATGCTCAAGCGGAAGAGGACTTTGGCATGTGCTGCCAGTGCTGCCATCTTGTCGCTGCCGTTTGCGGCATCGGCGCAGGGCGTCGGGGCGGACCGGATGGAGCGGCTCTCGGCCCAGCTTGACCTGCTCGACAGCCGCGCCGCGCAGCAATACGAGTTCTCCGACCGATTGCGCCCCGAAAGCCGGGTGGTCACCGCGATTCCGCGCTATGACGGGGCCTATCGCGGCCCGTGGCTCGCGGTCGCACGCTCCGCCGCGCGCCGTCATGGCATCCCAGAGGATCTGTTCCTGCGCCTCGTGCAGCAGGAAAGCGGTTGGGATACCAGCGCGGTCAGCCACGCGGGCGCCATTGGGCTGGCACAGCTTATGCCCGACACGGCGGCGCGGCTTGGCGTCGATCCGCATGATGCGCATGACAACCTCGACGGCGGCGCGCGCTACCTCGCCCAGCAATACCGCCGCTTCGGGGATTGGCGTCTTGCGCTTGCCGCCTACAATGCCGGGCCCGAGGCGGTGGTGGCCCATGACGGCATCCCGCCTTTCGCCGAAACCCAAGGCTATGTGCGCGCAATTCTCGGCGCCTGATCAATCAAGGGGTTCGGCACCGTAATCGACCAGCCGCCGACGCAGGATATCGGCCTCCGGCACGCCCGCTTCCAGCGCGTAGACATAGGCATGGGTCAGGTAGAAATTGCGCGCAACGGGGGACTTGGCCGTGCCCGCCGCCTCGCCATAAAGCCCGATAAGCGCCGCCCGGTCGTCCGCGGCATGCGCGGCCAGAAGGCGGGTGTCGAGATCCTCAGGCATCGCGGAGCGCGCGCAGGTCTGCGATCCGCCCCGCAACCCAGTCGTGGAACAGGTGCGTCGGCCCGTCCATCGCGGGCGAGAAGCGGCCACCGTCAAAGCCGGGCGCGGCGCGGCCGCGCTGCATGCCCTCGACGACGAAGACATCCTCGGTGAACACCGTTTTCCACCGGGTCGCATTCTTCTGGCGCAGCGCGCCGTCGGTGTCGGGTGCGGCATAGTAGATATGCACATGCTCGCGCGTGCGGTCGTGGCGGACCGGGTCCAGTACGATGGCGAAGGCATGGTCGCGCTGCACGCCCAGAAGCACGTTGGGATAAAGCGCGATGTACTCGCCGCCCGTCTCCCAGACCTCCGGCAGCGCCTCGAAATCGGGGAGGCGTTCGCCGTCCCGCCCTTCCAGCTGACGGTAGACATAGGTGCCCTGGCCAGAGAAATTCCCTCGCGATTCAATGTGGTAATGATCCTCCAGCCGGGAATAGCTGTTCAGGCCGGGATGCACCCACGGCAGGTGATAGCTTTCGCAGTAATTCTCGACCGCGAGTTTCCAGTTGGTGGCGACGTCGAGCGTGACCCGGCTGTCCCAGCCGCCATGGTAAAGCGGCTTGTCCACGTCGCGCCA
>PFEX01000105.1:15153-16034 GCA_002783145.1 Rhodobacteraceae bacterium CG17_big_fil_post_rev_8_21_14_2_50_65_11
GAGATAGCGAACCCGGGTCGGTAGATCAGGTATGCGAGGAGGATGGGGATCATCCAACCGAAGCCGTAAAGTAGGGAAGCGTGTACGGCGTGGTAGCCGTGTTCCATTTCGGATTCGGCGAAGGGTTGCGCGAGCACCGGGGAGGTTCTCTGGATGGTGAGTCCGACGCGGAAGAATGCCCAACCGATTACGACAGCAAATGCGGCGAGCACCATTTGCGGCGCCCACATGGTCCACTTGACCTCATGAACATGGTCGTAGAGATGCTGATCCCGTGGTTTACCGAGGAAGGTCAGAGTGAAGGCTCGCATCATGTAAAACGGAGTGACGTATGCGATGACGATCGGCCCCCAGTAGAAGAGCGATCCCCACGCCATGTTGCTTGCCTGCAGCGCCTGCCCGTAGTTGACGGTGCCGGCAATGATGCCGTCTTTTGAGAAGAAGCCGGACATGGCGATCTGAGTAAACGGAATTGAAGCGCCGGCGATGGCGAGGGTGCTGAGTCCGAAGGCGATGGCGGTGAGAGGCATTTTCTTCATGAGTCCGCCGTATTTGGTCATCTCCTGCTCGTGGTGGCTGGCGACGATGACAGAGCCGGAGCATTGGAAAAGGCAGCATTTGAAGAACGCGTGTGTGATCAGATGGAAGAGGGCAAACGTGTAGGCCCCGGCACCGAGGCCGATGATCATATAACCGAGTTGGGAGAGGGTTGAATAGGCGAGTACTTTCTTGATGTCGGTCTGGGCGACGGCGATGAGTGCAGCCATGACAAGGGTGACGAGCCCGATAGTTGAAACAAAGAGGTGCGCGGCGGGCGTGAGGATCGGTAGGAGGCGTGCGGTGAGGTAGACGCCGGCTGCGACCATGGTGGCGCTGTGGAC
>PFEX01000127.1 GCA_002783145.1 Rhodobacteraceae bacterium CG17_big_fil_post_rev_8_21_14_2_50_65_11
CAAGTGTCAGTCGGGTTGCAAATTCGTGACACCTTCAGGCCGACCCGACGACAAGCGCCTTGGTGGACTGTCACCAAAGCGTCACCCCTGCGCAACTGCGCTGTCACGAATCCCCGCTATTGCCGCAGCAACAAGACTGGGGAAACGACCGTGCTTCATATCCGCAACGTGACCTGCCTGTTCGGGCAGAAAGCTGCCGTCGACAATGCCAGTTTTCAGGTGGATCGCCCGGGTTTTGTCGGCATCATCGGGCGTTCCGGAGCCGGGAAATCGACCCTGCTGCGGATGATGAACCGGCTGACCCATATCTCGTCCGGTGCGATCATCTTTGAAGGCCGCAACATCGCATCGCTTCAGGGGGCCGACAAGCGGGCCTGGCAAGGGCAATGCGCGATGATCTTTCAGCAGTTCAATCTGGTGCCGCGGCTGGATGTGGCCGCGAACGTGATGCACGGCCTCCTGAACCGGCGCTCGACGCTGGCCACCATGTTCAACCTGTGGTCCGATGCCGACATCACCCGGGCGCTGGAAATCCTGGAACGTCTTGGCATTGCCGAGCAGGCGCCAAAACGGGCCGAGGCCTTGTCGGGCGGCCAGCAACAGCGGGTGGCGATTGCCCGCGCGCTGATGCAGGACCCCAAGGTGATCCTGGCCGATGAGCCGATCGCCAGTCTTGACCCGATGAACGCCCAGATCGTGATGGATACCCTGCGCCGCATCCACGACGAAGACGGCCGCATGGTGGTGGTCAACCTGCACACTCTTGATACCGCGCGGCGCTACTGTGACCGGGTGATCGGCATGCGCGACGGGCGCATCGTATTCGACGGCACCCCCGACCAACTGACCACCGGCGTTGCGCGCGACATCTACGGCGCTGACGCCTCGTTTTCCGAAACGGCAACTTCGACCTCGATCGAGGCATTGGGTCGGGCGGGCGACGACGCCTACGCCTACGCCGAACAGATGCTCGCCTGAGCCCTTTTCACCCCGGCCCCGACCGGGGCCTTCCAACCGGAGACGACCATGAAAAAACTGATTGCCGCTCTGGCGGCCACCTCGACCCTTGCCGGTGCCGTTCAGGCGCAGGAGATCAAGGAATTCAACATCGGCATCCTTGGCGGCGAAAATGCCCAAGACCGGCTGAACTCGAACGAATGTTTCCGCGCCAAGGTTGAAGAAGCCCTCGGCGTTCCGGTGAAGCTGTTCACCCCGGCCGACTATGACGGCGTGATCCAGGGCCTGCTGGGCGGCACCATCGACTTCGCTGGTCTCGGTGCCTCGGGCTATGCCAAGACCTACCTGACCAACCCGGAAGCCGTGGACGTGGTTCTGACAACCCAGAACATCGACGGCTCGACCGGCTACTACTCGTTCGGCTTCGCCCGCAAGGACAGCGGCATCACCTCGATCGCCGACGCCAAGGGCAAGAAATTCACCTTCGGCGAGCCGAACTCGACCTCGGGCTATCTGGTCCCCGCCGCGCAACTGCTGGCAGAACTCGGCATGCCGCTGGAACAGTACTTCGGTGAAGTGGTGTTCTCGGGCGGTCACGAGCAGACCATCGTCGGCGTAAGCAACGGCGACTTTGCGGCCGGTGTGTCGTGGGCTGACGGCCTGGGCAACTGGGAAGACGGCTATGCTTCGGGCGCGTTCCGCAGGTCCGCCGACGCGGGCCTCGTCGACATGAACGACCTCGTGCAGATCTGGCAGTCGAAACTGATCCCGAACGGCCCGTTTGTGGTCCGCAAGGCGCTGCCGCAGAACGTCAAGGACAAGGTCACCACGATCGTCGCCGACATGTGGGAAACCGACAAGGAATGTGGCTACGCTCTGGCCGCCGGCGAAGTGAAAGACTTCGTCCCGGCGACCCACGAACTTTACCTCGGGATCATCGAAGCCCGCAAGCTTTCGGGCAAGTAATTTCAGCACGCAGCGCCGGGCGCCTTCGGGGGCCCGGCTTTTTGCTATCCTGGGGGACCGATGGTCGATATCGCATTCGGGCCGGAACCGGGCAAACGCCCCGATCCGCGCAACAACCACGACGCCTACCTGCACCAGACCCGCCGCAAGCGGATGTATGGTGGCATTCTGCTGGTGCTGTTCTTGGCGATCATGGCCGCCGGTTTCCGCACCGCCGAGGATCGCAACGCAGGCGACTTTCTGTCCGGCTTGCACCAGTTGGGTGATTTTCCCGCCGAGGTCATTTCCGAGGCCTGGGCCAACCGCGCCAACCTGCCGGGATTGTTTCTGCGCTATCTGCCGTCGCTCCTGGAGACCATCAACATCGCGGCCGTTTCCACCCTGCTGGGCGCGTTGATTGGCGCGGTGTTTGCGCTGCTGTCCACCCACGGCCTGGCCCGCTGGCCCCGCCTGATCCCGCTATTTCGCCGCAGCATGGACGCGATGCGCGCCATCCCCGAGATCGTGACCGCGCTGGTGCTGATTTTCATTCTCGGCGGTGGGCCGATTCCGGCGGTTCTGGCGATTGCCTTTCACACCAGCGGGGCCTTGGGCAAACTGTTCTCGGAAGTCGCCGAAAACGCCGATCTGAAACCGGTCGAGGGGCTGACCTCGGTGGGGGCCTCCTGGGGCCAGCGCATGTGGCTGGGCGTGCTGCCGCAGGTGGCACCCAACTGGCTCAGCTATGCGCTGATGCGGTTCGAGATCAACATCCGCGCCAGCGCCATTCTGGGCTTCGTCGGTTCGGGTGGCATCGGTTACGACCTGAAGCTGGCGATGCAATGGGGCGGCGGCAAATACGATCAGGTGGTGGCGATCTTTCTGTTGCTGTTTCTTGCCATCGTGGCCTTCGACCAGCTTTCCAGCCATTTCCGCAACCGTCTGATAAAGGGCCCCTAGCATGACCGACGCCACCCTTCAGGTGCAGATGGTGCAGCGCTTTCGCGTCAAGCGCCTGACCGCCTTTGCCGCCCCCGCGCTGATCCTGGCGTATTTCACCTACATCTTCTTTGCCTTCGACGTGGCGGGCCTTGCCGCCCGCGCCCGGCTCGACAATGCCGCAATCCTGTTGTCGGATTTCTGGTCCTACAAGACCCACGTCACCCGCGACAACCGATCAAGCGCGGTCAGCGTGGCGATCGAGGGCGAAAATAAAGGCACCTACCCCGCAGGTCAGTTACCCGCTTGGGTGACGCAGACCGGCGATGAGACAACGGTTGATCTGGGCGACGGCCACCTTGTCACCTATGACGCCAAAGGGGCGCGTTATGTGGTGCCTGGCTACGGCACCATCGACATCACGGTGCAGAACGGCAAGCCGGTGCTGAACGCGCCGCTGCCGCTGCCCACCTGGATCAACTCCGCCGAAAACAAGGTCAGCGTCACCACCGATCATGGCCGATTCACCTACTCCCGTTCCAAGGTCGAGACCTTCCGCTATCAGGCTGGGTGGGAGCTGTTCTTCTTCACCCTCAACAGCCCGTTTTCCGGCAGATCATTCGGCGAACTTGCCACCCTTGCCACGGTTGGCGACCGCATCGACCCCGCGCGTTCCAACCTTGGCTACATGGCCAGCGAATTCTGGACCAACAAGATGTGGCGGCATTCCGATGTGGCCTGGGCGATGTTCGAGACCGTGCTGATGGCTTTCCTCGGCACCATGGGGGCGGCGTTGGTGGCGCTGCCGCTGGCCTTTTTCGCTGCCGCCAACTTCACCCCGTTCCGCGCCATCCGCTTTGCCTTCCGCCGGGTGTTCGACTTCGTGCGCGGCGTCGATGGCCTGATCTGGACCATCATCCTGTCGCGCGCCTTCGGCCCCGGCCCGATGACCGGCGCGCTGGCGATTCTGATCACCGACAGCGGCACTTTCGGCAAGATGTTTTCGGAAGCTCTCGAAAACCTTGACGACAAACAGGTCGAGGGGATCCGTTCCACCGGCGCCAATGCCGCCCAGCGCGCCCGCTTCGGGGTGATCCCGCAGATCACCCCGGTGCTGGTCAGCCAGTTGCTTTACTATCTGGAATCCAACACGCGCAGTGCCACCGTGATCGGTGCGATCGTCGGTGGTGGCATCGGGTTGTTGCTGACGCAAGCGATCCAGACCCAGAAGGATTGGGAGGAGGTCGCCTATTACATGGTCCTGATCGTGCTGATGGTGATGCTGATGGATACACTGTCGGGCTGGCTGCGCCGCAGACTGATCAAGGGCTGACACCACCCCCTCACCGAAAGGTCCGACGATGCCAAGACTTTCAGCCACCGAACCACAGATCAACCCCGATTGCCTGATCGTGAATTCGACTTTCGGCGCCTATTGCGAGGTTGGCAGCGGCAGCCGCGTGCTCAACTCCCGGTTCGAGGATTATGCCTACTGCGACCGGCTGTCCGACATGATCGTGGCGGGTGTTCCCGCCAGCCCGCTACGCGCGCGGTTCGCCCCAAAAATCGCCGAGCGGCTGCTGGCGCTGGCCTGGTGGGATTGGTCGCACCCCCGCCTGCGCGCCGCGTTGGAAGATTTTCGCGCCCTGCCCGCCGAGGCGTTTCTCGAAAAATACGACGGTTGATCGCCGGGGTGCCAAAGCCGTCGGTGCGGGCGCGATGCCCGCGCCAACGCCCCCTGTTCTGCCGCCTGCCGCAATGCCTCGGCCAAAGTGCACGGGCTGCCGGGCAGAATCAGATAGCCAGACAGATCGACCTCGGGCAGCGGTCCGCGCGTGACCCAGCCATCGGCCAGGCTGATCGCGCGCTGCTGCATCGCCCCATCGCGCAGGATCTGCGCACCGGTCAGACGCAGCGGGGCCAGCAGGATCGACATGGGCAGGCTCCGGCAATTGGGTAGACCTGTGGATAACCCTGCCGCGCAACGCTGGTGTGACAGTCAGTCGCCTGAAACGGTCAAGGTCACCCGGTCACCCGCAAACCAGGTCGTGCCATACTCCACCGGCTGGCCTGCCGCATCGACATTCACCGCCACCGCACGCAACACCGGGGCGCCCGTCCCAAGACGCAGATGCAGCGCCAGCAGGGCGTCCGCAACCTTGGCCGTCAACCGGGTCGAGGCGCGGATGTAATCGGCCACCCCGGCTTCGGCCAGTGCCGCCGTAATCGAGTTCAGCCGCGCCAGCGCCGCCAGCAGTCCCGGAAATCTCGCGGCCGGAAAAACCGAGCGGAACATCGCCAGCGGCACCGCATCGGCCAGCGACAGGCCTTCCACCACATGCACCGCAGCGCCCGGCACCAGCCCAAGTGCGGCCGCTTCGCGCGCGTCGCAGGCGCGGGTTTCCAGCAACAGGATTTCGCGCGAAGGCGTGCGACCCGACGCCAGCACATTTTGCTGAAACCGCACCCGCCGCCCCAGCGGATAGTCAGTTGGCACTGATGCCACGAACACCCCGGCCCCGCGCCGCGCATGCACCGTGCCGGCCTGCGCCAGTTCGGCCAGCGCATGGCGCACGGTATGGCGGTTCACGCCGAACCGGGCCGCAAGCTGGCTTTCAGTCGGCAGCTTGTCGCCGGGCCGGTAATGCCCGCCGGCGATTTCGGCCGAAAGTGAGCCGACGATGGTTTTCCACAGGGCCGCGCGGGGCATTGTCACCAAACTTTCACGTGCGTTATTGGCCGTTGGACCCTAAAAGTTGTCTAGTTGTATAGACTACTAGACAACTTCGCAAGATGTCGAGATTGCAATGACCGCACCAAGCCACCCGCCTGAAACCGCCCCACGCCAAGCCTGGATGGGCCTGCTGGCCCGCGCCACACCGGCGCGGCTGGCCGGGCTGTTCCCCGACCTGCCCGCGCATGACTTTCTGCGCGCGCCCGAGGTCGGGGCGGTGATGGTGCGCGGGCGCATCGGCGGGGTGGGGCAGCCGTTCAATCTGGGCGAAATGACCCTGACCCGCTGTTCGCTGCGCCTGGCGGGGGGCGTGGCGGGCGGTGTGGTCGGGCACGCCCATGTGCAGGGCCGCGACAAGGCCCACGCCACCCGCGCCGCCGTGATCGACGCGCTGATGCAGACTGGGGCCGCTGACGGCCTGCGCGTCGCCGTTCTGGCACCGCTGGCCGCTGACGAGACCGCCCGCCGTGCCGCCCGCGCCGCCAAGGCCGCCGCGACGCGGGTCGAATTCTTCACCTTGGTGCGCGGAGAAGATCAATGAATTCCGATGCCTTGCTGGGTGGCTTTGCCGATACGCCGGTGCAATCGGCGCGGGCGTTTCGCGCCGCCCTTGACGCGCTGTCGCGCCCCGGCACAATCCGGGTGGTCGAGGGGGCCACGCCGCCCGCGCCGCTTTCCACCGCGGCGGGTGTGCTGGTGCTGACGCTGTGCGATGGCACCACGCCGGTGCATCTGGCCGGCGCGCATGATTGCCCGGCCCTGCGGCAATGGATCACCTTTCACACCAGCGCGCCTTTGGTTGATGCAGCCCAGGCCACCTTTGCCATCGGTGGCTGGGACGCCTTGCAGCCGGTTGCGCGGTTTGCCAGCGGCACGCCCGACTACCCCGACCGCTCGGCCACGCTGATCATCGAGATGCCCGGCCTTGCCGCCGCAGGCATGCGGCTATCCGGCCCCGGCATCCAATCCAAGGCACGCCTGTCGCTGCCTGATGTCACCGCTTTCAAGGCCAACCGCGCCCGGTTTCCGCTGGGGTTTGATTGTTTCCTGACCGCGGGCAGCCAGCTTGCCGGCCTGCCCCGGGCAAGCCGCGTGGAGGACATCTGATGTATGTCGCGGTCAAAGGCGGCGAACGCGCGATCGACAATGCCCACGCCTGGCAGGCCGAGGAACGGCGCGGCGATCCTGCGGTGGCCGAGCTGGCGCTGGCCCAGATCCGCGAACAGTTGGCGCTGGCGGTGAACCGGGTGATGGCCGAAGGCTCGCTTTACGACCCTGATCTTGCCGCGCTGGCGATCAAGCAGGCGCGCGGCGATCTGATCGAGGCGATCTTCCTGATCCGCGCCTATCGCACCACCCTGCCCCGGCTGGGCGCCTCGCGCCCGGTGGCAACCGCGCAGATGGCGGTGATCCGGCGCATTTCGGCCACCTTCAAGGATCTGCCCGGCGGGCAGGTGCTGGGGCCGACCTTCGATTACACCCACCGCCTGCTGGATTTCAAACTGGCCGCCGAGGGTGCCCCGGTGCCAGTGGCGGCCACCGCCCCCGCATCGCTGGCGGACGTGCCGCATGTGATGGCGTTTCTCAACCGCGACGGGTTGATCGAGGCCGAACCGGCGGGCGATGCAAGCCCGCCCGATCTGACGCGAGAGCCGATGGAGCTGCCCGCCAGCCGCGCCCTGCGCTTGCAGGCGATCACCCGCGGTGACGAAGGCTTCATCCTGGCGCTGGCCTATTCCACCCAGCGCGGTTATGGGCGCACCCATGCGTTCGTGGGCGAATTGCGCATCGGTTGCGTGGCGGTAGAGCTGGACATCCCCGAACTGGGGTTCCCGGTCGAGATCGGTGAGGTCGAGCTGAGCGAATGTGAAACCGTCAACCAGTTCACCGGCTCGAAAACCGAACCACCGCAGTTCACCCGTGGCTACGGGCTGGTGTTCGGCCAGAGCGAGCGCAAGGCCATTTCGATGAGTCTGGTAGATCGCAGCCTGCGCTGGAAAGAGTTGGGTGAAGATTGCACCGGCGCCCCGGCACAGGATGAGGAATTCGTGCTGATGCATGCCGACAACATTCAGGCCACCGGGTTTCTGGAACACATCAAGCTGCCGCATTACGTCGATTTCCAATCGGAACTGGAACTGGTGCGCAAGCTGCGTGCCGAGGTGCTGGCCGCACAGGAGGCAGCGCAATGACCGATCAGGCCTACAATTTCGCCTATCTGGACGAGCAGACCAAGCGCATGATCCGTCGCGCGATCCTGAAAGGCGTCGCGGTGCCGGGCTATCAGGTGCCCTTCGCCAGCCGCGAAATGCCGATGCCCTATGGCTGGGGCACCGGCGGGGTGCAGGTGACAGCGGCCTGTCTGGTGCCCGAGGATCGGCTGAAGGTGATCGACCAGGGCGCGGATGACACCACCAACGCGGTGTCGATCCGCAAGTTCTTTCAGCGCACCGCCGGGGTGGCGGTGACCGAGGCCACCACAGCGGCCAGCATCATCCAGACCCGCCACCGCATCCCGGAGACGCCGCTGCACGAAGGCCAGATCCTGGTCTATCAGGTGCCGATTCCCGAACCCCTGCGCTTTCTGGAACCGCGCGAGACCGAGACCCGCAAGATGCACGAGCTGGAGGAATACGGCCTGATGCATGTCAAGCTTTACGAGGACATCGCGCGCCATGGCACCATTGCCACGTCCTACGCCTATCCGGTGAAGGTGGAGGGGCGCTATGTGATGGACCCCTCGCCGATTCCGAAATTCGACAACCCGAAACTGTCGGACAGCCCGGCGCTGCAACTGTTCGGGGCCGGGCGCGAGCAGCGTATCTATGCCCTGCCGCCCTACACGCAGGTCGTCAGCCTCGATTTCGACGATCACCCGTTTGACCCCAGCAAGGCCGCCCACGACTGCGATCTGTGCGGGGCGGCGGCAAGCTATCTCGACGAGGTGATCATCGACGATCAGGGCGGGCGGATGTTCGTCTGTTCGGATACCGACTTCTGCCGGGGCCGACGTGAGGCGGGGCATGTGGGTGCCTTGGGTGTGCCTTTGGCCGAGGGCGGAATGTGATGGGTGCGGCGGAATTGAGTATTTTGGCAAAGCAGAAGCAGACCGAGCAGCCATTGCTGGCGGTTCGGGGGCTGACCAAGCGCTATGGCCGGCGGATCGGATGTGCGGAGGTCTCGTTCGATCTGTTCGCCGGCGAGGTGCTGGGCATTGTCGGCGAAAGCGGCTCGGGCAAATCGACGCTGCTGTCGTGCCTTGCAGGCCACTTGGCCCCCGATGCGGGCACGGTGGTGTTTGATACCGCCGACGGCCCGCGCGATACCGTGCGGATGGCCGAAGCCGAGCGGCGGCGGCTGGCGCGCACCGACTGGGCCTTTGTGCACCAGAACCCGCGCGACGGTCTGCGGATGGGGGTATCGGCAGGGGGCAATGTCGGTGAGCGGCTGATGGCGGTGGGCGCGCGCCACTATGGCCAGATCCGGGCGCAGGCGGTGGATTGGCTGGGCCGGGTGGAAATTGCCGCCGACCGGATGGATGATCGCCCCAGCGCGTTTTCCGGCGGCATGCAGCAGCGCTTGCAGATCGCGCGCAATCTGGTCACCGGGCCGCGGCTGGTGTTCATGGACGAGCCGACCGGCGGGCTTGATGTCTCGGTGCAGGCGCGGCTGCTGGACCTTATGCGCGGGCTGGTGCGCGAGATGGGGCTTTCGGCGATCATCGTCACCCATGATCTGGCGGTGGTGCGGCTGCTGGCCGACCGGCTGATGGTGATGCAAGGCGGGCAGGTGGTGGAGCAGGGCCTGACCGATCAGGTGCTGGACGATCCGCAGCACGCCTATACCCAGCTTCTTGTCTCTTCCGTCTTGCAGGTCTAGCCATGATCCGGATTTCCAATCTTGCCAAGAGCTTTACCCTGCACAATCAGGGCGGCGCGGTGATCCCGGTGATGGCAGCGGCATCGCTGCGGGTGGCCCCCGGCGAATGTGTCGGGCTGACCGGGGCATCGGGCGCGGGCAAATCCACGCTGATGCGGCTAATCTGGGGCAATTACCTTGCGGCGGGTGGGTCGATCCTGGTGGGCGATCTGGATGTGGCCCAAGCCGCACCGCGCGACATCATCGGGCTGCGCCGCACGACCCTTGGCTATGTCAGCCAGTTTTTGCGGGTGGTGCCGCGGGTGCCGACGATCGAGGTGGTGGCCGAGCCGCTGCTGACCCTTGGCCTGCCAGCCGATCAGGCGCGGGCGCGCGCCGCCAGCCTGCTGGCGCGGCTGAATATCCCCGAGCGGCTGTGGGCCCTTTCGCCCACCACGTTTTCGGGCGGCGAGCAGCAGCGCGTCAACATTGCGCGCGGCTTTGCCCATGCCTACCCCGCGCTTCTGCTGGACGAGCCCACCGCCAGCCTTGATGTCGTCAACCGCGAGGTGGTGCTGAACCTGATCGGGGAAGCCAAGGCGCGCGGCGCGGCGATCCTGGGCATTTTTCATGACGAGGCGGCGCGGGCGCGGGTCTGCGACCGGCTGGTTGACGTGGGCACCTTTACCCCGAAAGCGGACGCATGACCGGGCGGCTGTTCATCGTGGTCGGCCCTTCGGGTGTGGGCAAGGACACGCTGCTGGCCGGGGTCACGGCCGCGAACCCCACGCTGCACTGGGCGCGCCGGGTGATCACAAGGGCCGAGGTCGCCGGGGGCGAGCCGTTTGACGCCGTTACGCCGCCGGTGTTTGCCGCGCGCTTGCAGGCCGGTGAGTTTGCGCTGCACTGGCAGGCGCACGGGCTGAGCTATGGCGTGCCGCAGGCGCAGATTGCGCCACTGGACGCGGGCCGCGATGTATTGGTGAATGGCTCGCGCGCCGCCCTGTTGGCCGCACGGGCGGCGTTTCCCAAGCTGGTCGTGATCTGCATCACCGCGCCGCCTGCGGTGCTGGCCGAACGGCTGGCGGCGCGCGGGCGCGAAAGCCGGGCGGACATTGACGCGCGGCTGCAACGCGCCGGTTACGCGCTGCCCGAAGGACTGCCGGTCATCGACATCGCCAACGATTCCACCCCGCAGGTCGGCATCGCACGGCTGCTGGCCGCACTCCAAGCGCCAAGCGGATAGCGGTGCAGCAGATGAAAACACCCGGCCGCATCTTCGTCCATCAGGCTGAGGTCCGTCAGTTGAAACGGCTGCGGCACCCGCCCGGCGAAATGGGTAGCGGCCGCCTTGGCGACGGTGGGATGTTCTGCCGCGGCCAGCGGTCCCGACAGGGTCAGATGAAAGCGGAATTCTTCCATCACATAGGGGTAGCCGTAAATCGCCAGCAGATCGCGCTGGCGCGGCGTCAGGCGATCCGGGTGGCGGCGGGCAGTTTCGGCTTCGGTCAGGGCAGCGCGGTAGGGGTCCAGCACCCGCACCACCTCGGCGGCCAAACCGGCCAGGCCGGAGGCATCGCCGTCGGGCACGAAGGCCAGAAAGCCTTCGAGATCGACCATCTGCAAACCCGGCAGCGCAACGGGCCGATATTGCCCGGCAAGTGCCTGCACCGCGGCTGCCAGATCGCCCGCACTGACCCCAGCGGCCAGCCGGAACGGCGGCTTGATCGTGCCGTGAAAGCCGTAGCGGCGCGGCGCGGCGGTCAGATCGGCCATGGGTCGCGGCAGACCGGCAATCGCGGGCTGGACGGCAACCTGCCCGACCTGCGCGTCCCACCCCAGCCAGGCCGCCGCCGCATCGGCAAAGCCGCCCGGTGGCGGCGTGTAGAAGATCGCGTAGCGTTTCATTTCGTTCATCCTGTCAGCAGGCTTTGGCTAACCGCCCAATGTCACGCCCCCGTGACAGTTTCCTGCCACCACAACTCCAGTCAACCAGAAAGCCGCGCCAATGTCTGAAACCATTCTTGCCAACGCCACCCTTGTTCTGCCGGATGAGGTCATCACCGGTGCAATACGAATGGCAAACGGCCAGATCAGCGCAATTGATCCGGGCCGGTCGGTACCATCGGGGGCGATCGACTGCGCGGGCGATCTGGTGATGGCGGGCCTGATCGAGTTGCACACCGACAATCTGGAACGCCATATCGAGCCGCGCCCAAGGGTCAACTGGCCGCATGGCGCGGCCATCATCGCCCATGACGGCGAACTGGCCAGCGTCGGCATCACGACGGTTTTCGATGCGCTGCGGGTGGGTTCGGTGGTGTCGAACACGAAGGCCAACTACGGCGAATACGCCCGGCAGCTTGCCGACGAAATCCTTGGTCTGCGCGGCAAAGGTGCGTTGCGGATCAATCATCTGCTGCACCTGCGGGCCGAGGTCTGCTCAGAAACCCTGATTGCCGAGCTGGCAAAATTCGGCCCGGCGGATTGCATCGGCATCGTCAGCCTGATGGATCACACCCCCGGCCAACGCCAGTTCCGCGACCTGACCCAGTTGCGCGCCTATGTCTGCGGCAAGCACGGGCTGTCGGACGCCGATTTCGAGACCCATGTCGCCGATCAGATCGCCCTGACGGGCCGGCTGGGGGCCGCCCATGAAGCCGCCGCCGTGGCCGAGGCGCGCCGCTTTGGCGCGGTGCTGGCCAGCCACGACGATACCACCACCGATCAGGTGCGGGTTTCGGCCAGCCGCGGCGCGCATCTGGCCGAATTTCCGACCACGCTGGAGGCTGCACATGCCTGCCGCGCGGAGGGCATAAGGGTGATGATGGGTGCACCCAACCTGATCCGGGGTGGGTCGCATTCCGGCAATGTGGCCGCCAGCGGGCTGGCCGAGGCCGATTTGCTGGATATCGTATCCTCCGACTATGTGCCTTCCGCGCTGCTTTCGGCCGCGTTGATGCTGGGCGATCTGTGGGACGACGTGGCGCGCGGTGTGGCTTGCGTGACGGCGGCGCCGGCGGCCGCTGCCGGCCTGAACGACCGTGGCAATCTGGCCATCGGCGCGCGCGGCGACGTGATCCGCGTGGCACGGCTTGGCGGAACCGCCGCAGTGCGGGGAACCTGGGTCCAAGGGCGACGCGTAGCATGACTTGCGCACGGATCGGCACGGCGAGCGCAGAACTGTAGCCGACCCGTTGGCACCGCCTGCCGGACTATGTCAAACTGAACCGGCT
>PFEX01000177.1:0-12577 GCA_002783145.1 Rhodobacteraceae bacterium CG17_big_fil_post_rev_8_21_14_2_50_65_11
CACCACCCCGCCCCCCGCCCCATCGCGTCACGCCCGCCGAGAGGCTGCGTTTCAGCATTCCGCCGGCTCTGCCGGCTCGGCCGCGCACGCCGCGATCTCGGTCTACAACTTGCGCCGGATGCGGCTTGATGACGTGGCCGTTCCACGCGCCGAGATTACCGCGGTGCCTGTCGATATCGACCTGCCCGATCTGGTCGAGGTGTTCCGGACAAGCGGCTATACGAGGCTGCCGGTCTACGAGGGCACGATGGACACGCCGGTGGGGCTGGTCCACCTCAAGGACATCGCATTGACCTACGGGTTCAACGGTGGTTATGAGGCCATAGCGTTGCGCACCATGCTGCGGCCATTGCTTTATGCGCCGCCGTCGATGCCGATCGGGGTGATGCTGCAAAAGATGCAGACCGACCGCACCCACATGGCGATGGTCATCGACGAATATGGCGGGGTCGATGGGCTTGTGACGCTGGAAGATCTGATCGAACAGGTCATCGGCGAGATCGAGGATGAACACGATGTCGAGGAAGACAAGCTCTGGTCCGAGGAGGCGCCGGGGTGCTGGATGGCGCGGGCGCGCGCCTCGCTTGAGGAATTCGAACAGGCGGTGGGGATCGACCTGACCGAAGGCATAGATGATGAAGAGGTCGATACGCTGGGCGGGCTTGTCTTCGTGCTGACCGGCCGGGTGCCGGCGCGCGGCGAGGTCGTGGTGCACCCCGCGGGGCCGGAATTCGAGGTTGTGGATGCCGATCCGCGCCGGATCAAGCGGCTGCGGGTGCGGCTGCCCAAGGCGGCGGCGGAGTGACTCCAGCCCGGGCTTGGATTGTCGCGCGCAGCGCGTGGCCCTTGCGCGGCATCGCGGTGCTTTTCGGTCTGCTGGCCGCGCTTGGGCTTGCGCCCTTCGATCTGCCGTTGTTGGCGCTTGTGGGCTTTGCCGGGCTGATGCTGGCGATCTTGCCCGCGCAAACGCCGCGGCAGGCCTTCCTCGTCGGGCTTTTCGGGGCGACGGGATATTTCGGGCTGGCGCTGCACTGGATCGTGGACCCGTTCTTTGTCGATCCGTGGCGGCATGGCTGGATGGCGCCGTTCGCGCTTTTGTTCATGGCGTCCGGCATGGCGCTTTTCTGGGGCTCTGCGACGGCGCTTGCGGCGCGGTTGACCGCGCCTGGTGCGGGCCGCGCGGTGCTGCTTGCGCTTGCGCTGACACTGGCGGAGATCCTGCGCGCCTATGTGCTGACCGGCTTTCCATGGGCGCATCCGGGCCATATCTGGATCGGCAGCCCGCTGATGGGGTTGGCGGCATGGATCGGACCGCATGGCCTGACGCTTGTGACGCTATTGCTGGCGGCAGGGCTGACGGCGGCGCTTTGGGCGCGGCCCGGTCTGGCCCTGTTGCCGGTCGCGGGGCTGATCGGGCTCTTCGCGGCGGGGTTTGCCATTCCCGCAGCACCGGGTGCTGCCGAGGACGCGCCCGTCATGCGGCTGGTGCAGCCGAACGCACCGCAGCACCTGAAATGGCAGCCAGAGATGATCCCGGTTTTCTTTCGCCGCGCGCTGGACCTGAGCGCGCAGGCGTCCGGCGGCGCGGCGCCCGCGCTGATCATCTGGCCCGAGACGAGCCTGCCCGCCTTGCTGCGTAACTCGGACGAGTGGCGCGCCGAGATCGCCCGCGCGAGCGGTGCGGCGCAGGTCATTCTCGGCGGGCAGCGTCTGGTCGAGGGGATGGCGCGAAATTCGCTGATCCACCTTGATGCAGCGGGCGCGGTCACCGCGATCTATGACAAGCACCACCTTGTTCCCTTTGGCGAATACGTGCCCCTCACCGGCATGGCACGGACCTTGGGATTGCGCGGGCTGGCCGAGGCGGCCGGACCGGGCTATGCGCCGGGGCAGGGGCCGCAAAGGCTGGACCTCGGGCGTTTCGGGCAGGTCTTCCCGATGATCTGCTACGAGGCGATCTTTGCGCAGTATATCCGGCAGGTGGAGCGGCCCGACTGGATGGTGCAGATCACCAACGATGCGTGGTTCGGGGGCTTTTCTGGCCCCTACCAGCACCTGGAACTGGCGCAGCTGCGCGCCGCCGAACAGGGGCTGCCGCTGCTGCGCGCGGCCAATACCGGCGTGTCGGCTGTGATTGACGCGCGCGGGCAGGTGCTGGCGTCGCTGCCGCTCGGGCAACACGGCGCGCTCGACACCGTCTTGCCGCCCGCTCTGCCGGCGACGATTTATGCGCGCACTGGCGACGGACCGATTGCTGCCCTCTTGCTGGTGGTGCTTGGTCTGGCTGCCATCCGGCAGCGACATGTGCGTCATTGAACCTGCTGCGGATAGCGCGTAAGAGCGACTATCAAAAGCCCCACAACGGCTTCCTGGCGTGGGTGCGACAACAGGTAATGGAGCATTCCCCATGTCCCGCAAGAACTACACTTTCACCTCCGAGTCCGTCTCGGAAGGGCACCCCGACAAGGTCTGCGACCGCATTTCCGACGCGGTTCTGGATGCCTTCCTGGCCGAGGAGCCGAAGGCCCGCGTCGCATGCGAAACCTTCGCCACCACCAACCGCGTCGTGATCGGCGGCGAGGTCGGCCTGTCGGATCAGGCCAAGCTGACCGAGTACATGGGCCGCATCGACGAGATCGCCCGCGACTGTATCCGCGATATCGGCTACGAACAGGACAAGTTCCACTGGAAGACCGTGGACATCACCAACCTGCTGCACGAACAATCGGCCCATATCGCGCAAGGTGTGACCGGCGCGGAAAACCGCGACGAGGGGGCTGGCGATCAGGGCATCATGTTTGGCTACGCCACCGACGAGACGCCCGATTTGATGCCGGCCCCGATCCAGTATGCGCACGCGATCCTGCGCCGTCTGGCCGAGGTGCGCAAATCGGGGCAGGAGCCATTGCTCGGCCCCGACGCGAAGTCGCAGCTTTCGGTGCGCTACGAGCATGGGAAACCTGTAGAGGTGACTTCCATCGTGCTGTCGACCCAGCATCTCGACGAAAACCTGACGTCGCGCGATGTGCGCGCCATCGTGGAGCCTTACATCCGCGAAACCCTGCCCGATTCGTGGCTGACCGACGCAACCGTGTGGCATGTGAACCCGACCGGCACCTTCGTGATCGGCGGGCCGGATGGCGACGCGGGCCTGACCGGGCGCAAGATCATCGTGGACACCTATGGCGGTGCGGCCCCACATGGCGGCGGTGCGTTTTCCGGCAAGGACCCGACCAAGGTGGATCGCTCGGCGGCCTATGCCGCGCGCTACCTTGCCAAGAACGTGGTCGCCGCTGGCCTTGCCGAACGCTGCACGCTGCAACTGTCCTATGCTATCGGCGTGGCGCAGCCGCTGTCGGTCTACGCCGATACCCATGGCACCGGAAAGGTGCACGAAACCGCGATCGAGGCGGCGGTGCGGCAGGCGATGGACCTGACGCCGACCGGCATCCGCACCCATCTCGACCTCAACAGGCCGATCTTCCAGCGCACGGCTGCCTATGGCCATTTCGGGCGCAAGCCCGAGGCCGATGGCGGTTTCTCTTGGGAAAAGACGGACCTGATCGAGGCGCTGAAAGCGGCTGTCTGATCCAAAAAACGACTATTTTGGGAAAAATACGCCGCCGGGGTTACGGCCCCGGCGGCGTTTCTTATGCTGTCATGTTCACGGATCAAACAAGCCTTGCGAGGAATGTCCCAATATGTGGCTTCGTATGTCTCTGGAATGTCGGGGACGAAGCACTTGCCAGGCGCATGATCGACAAGATCGCGCATCGCGGGCCGGACTCGGCCGAGGCGTCGCGCCTTGCCGGTGCGCCGGTCGTCTCATGGCCCAGTGCCGCGGCGCCGCAGAGGCGGAACCGGATCTCGATATCGGCCACACCGCACGCGAGCTCAGGCTGGTGATGGAGGAGGCCGTGGCCAAGTGGATGGTCGCGGATGTGGAGGTGGGCAGTTTCCTGTCCGGCGGCCTCGACAGTTCGATCATCGCCGCCATGGCCCAGTCGGTGCGACGGGCGCAGGGCAGGGGGCCGCTCAAGACCTTCTCGGTCGGGCACCGTGGGCACGCTCGACGTGGCGCTGCAAAAGCTGACCGGGCAGGCGGGGCCGGTGGACCGGGAGGCCGAAGCGGCGCTTTACGTGCGGATCCTGCGGCAGCGGTTCGAGAACCCGGAGCGCATCCTCGACCAGGCGGGGACGTGGGACAGCGCCGATCGGGTCGCGGTTTCGGGCTGAACCTTTGGGGGGATTGAGGCCGCCGCACCGCGCGGCTATGACCGCGCCAATCCATCCGCAACCCGTCAGGTCCCGATGAACAACCCGCCAACCCGCCCGCATCGCAATTTCTATGGCCGCCGCAAGGGCAAGCACCTGCGCGACAGCCAGGAGGCGTATCTGGAACAGGATCTCGCGGGCCTTTCCCCCGGTGCGGTGGACTGGGAGGCCAACCCCGACCGCCGCCCGCTGGACCTGCCGGCCCTGTTCGGGGGTCGGGATGTCTGGCTGGAGATCGGTTTCGGCGGTGGCGAGCACATGGTGCATCAGGCGGTGCAGAACCCCGATACCGGCATCATCGGCTGTGAGCCCTACATCAACGGCGTCGCGATGCTGCTGGGCAAGATCCGCCGCGCGGGCGTGGAGAACCTGCGCGTTCATCCCGGTGACGTGCGGGACCTGTTCGATGTGCTGCCGGAAAGCAGCGTGTCGCGGGCTTTTCTGCTCTACCCCGATCCGTGGCCCAAGGCGCGCCATCACCGCCGTCGGTTCGTCACGCCCGAACACCTTGAGCCGCTCGCACGGGTGATGAAACCGGGCGCGATCTTTCGTGTGGCGACCGACATTCCCGATTATGTGCGCCAGACATTGCAGGAGGTGCCGCGCCATGGGTTCGACTGGCTG
The DNA here is from genome assembly GCA_002783145.1 of Rhodobacteraceae bacterium CG17_big_fil_post_rev_8_21_14_2_50_65_11. GTDB lineage: Bacteria > Pseudomonadota > Alphaproteobacteria > Rhodobacterales > Rhodobacteraceae > Nioella. Next base: position 4,900 of record PFEX01000177.1, read on the forward strand.
GCCGAGGGGCCGTGCGATTGGCGCGCGCCGTGGGCGGACTGGATCCCGACGCGCTACGAACAAAAGGCCCTGCGCGAAGGGCGCACGCCGCACTACCTGACCTTCGTGAAAAACTGAGCGGCGCGCCACGCGATGAGGCAGTGGCCTGACGGGCGTCCTGGCGGAACATGAAGTCAGTGTCCATCCGGGCGGTCGCATGTCCTCTGGTCCACCGATCGTGCCGGTCTTTCACCTCGATCTGCCTCAGCCCAGCCCAGCCCCGCTGCCGCCATCAGCGCGGCGCGTTCGCGCTCGATCATCACCGCCTCGGCGCGACCTGCGACGGGGATGCGCCCGGCCTCCAGCAACAGCGGCGCGGCCAGCGGGGGGACGCGCGGCAGGGCCACGTGGTCGATGCGGGGGCCGATCCGGTCCAGCATCTCCTCGATCCGGTTGAAATCAACGAGGCCGCGCATCGCCTCGGCGCGGGTGATGTCCAGCATCAGGTGGCCGGGGTCATACTTGCGCAGCGTGTCGTAAAGGATATCGGTCGAGAACGTCGCCTGCCGGCCGGATTTGCGGCTGCCCCCCGGCGCCATGCGATCGATCAGCCCGGCCACGATGGCGGAACTTTTGAAGGTGCGCTTCATCACCGCGTTGCCGGCAAGCCAGCCTTCCAATGCCGCGTGCAGCCCGTCGCGCGACAGAAGCGGCGCGGGGTCGCGCACCGGGTCCAGCCCCCAGATCAGCGTTGCGTAATCGGTGGCGACGAAGCCCAGCGGATTGAGCCGCGCCGCCTCCATCCGTTGCGTGACCAGCAGGCCGAGTGTCTGCTGCGCGTTGCGCCCGGCGAACCCGTAAAGGCACAGGTGGTGGCGGCCGTCATGCGGGAAGGTTTCAACCAGCAGCCGGTCGCGCTGCGGCAGGCGCGACACCTCGCGTTGCAGGGCCAGCCAGTCGGCGGTGTGGGCGGGCAGGCCCGACCAGTCGCCGGCGCGGAACATCGCAAGGATGCGGTCCGAAAGCTGGGTGGAGGTGGCGAACTTGGTGCCGTTGAAGACCGCCACCTTCGGCTTGCGGCCCTTGTCGCGGCTGACCTCTACCACCAATTCGCGCAAGCCTTCGTAGCGCACGATCTGCCCGCCGATCAGGAAGGTATCGCCGGGGGTGAGCGTCGCGGCAAAGCCTTCCTCCACCTCGCCAAGCGGCCGCCCGCCGCGCGTATGCTTCAGTTGCACCTTCAGCTTTTCGCTGTCGGTTATGGTGCCGATATTCATGCGGATGCGCGATACCGCGCGCGGGTCGCGCAACTGCCAATGGCCATCGGCGCGCTGCACCAGCCGCTGCCACTGGTCATAGGCGCGCAGGGCATAACCGCCGGTCGCCACGAAATCGAGGCAGCGGTCGAAGGTTTTGCGCGTGAGGTCCGCATAGGCGCCGACGCTGCGCACCTCGTCAAACAGCGCCCCGGCGTCGAACGGCCCGGCAGCGGCGCGGATCAGGATATGCTGGCACAGCACGTCGAGCGGCCCCGGTCCGCGCGGCTCGCCATCCAGATCGTGCGCCCGCACGGCCTCCAGTGCCGCCACGCATTCCACCACCTCGAACCGGTTTGCGGCTACCAGAAGCGCCTTTGACGGCGCGTTATAGCGGTGGTTGGCCCGCCCGATCCGCTGCACGAGGCGCTTGACGTTCTTCGGCGCGCCGACCTGTATCACCAGATCGACATCGCCCCAGTCGATTCCCAGATCGAGCGTCCCGGTGCAGACGATGGCGCGCAGATCGCCGGCCACCAGCGCCGCCTCGACCCGCTCGCGCTGTTCGCGGGCAAGCGCGCCGTGGTGGATGCCGATGGGAAGCGCGTCCGCGTTGGCCAACCACAGGTTGTGAAAGAAGATCTCCGCCTGCGCGCGGGTGTTGTGGAAGATCAGCGTTGTCTTGTGCTGCCTGACCTGGTCCAGCACCGCCGGGATCGCGTAGGCTCCGCCGCCGCCCGACCAAGGCGGGGGGGTGTCGGTTTGCAGCATGGCGATATCGGGGTCGGGGCCGGGATCGGCTTGCAGGATCGTGCAAGCCTCCGGTGCGCGGGCCAGAAGGCGGGCGAGCGCGGGCGGGTCTTCCACCGTTGCCGACAGCCCCACCCGGTGCAGCCCCGGCGAGAGCGCCTCCAGCCGCGACAGGGCAAGGAACAGCTGGTCGCCGCGCTTGCTGTCCGCCAGGGCGTGGATTTCATCGACGATTACCCGTTTGATCCCGCCAAGCGTGCGCGCGGCATCCTCGTAGGAGGTCAGCAGCGCAAGGCTTTCGGGCGTTGTCAGCAGGATATGCGGCGGGTCGGCGCGCTGCCGCTTGCGTTTGCTGGCGGGCGTGTCGCCGGTGCGGTCCTCGATGCGGATCGGCAGGCCCATTTCCTCCACCGGCCGGGCAAGGTTGCGCCGGATATCGGCGGCAAGCGCCTTCAGGGGCGAGACATAGAGCGTGTGCAGCCCTTGGTGATCGCCCTCCGCCAGTTCCGCAAGCGTCGGCAGGAAGCCGGCCATCGTCTTGCCGCCGCCGGTGGGCGCGATCAGCAGCAGGGCGGGGTCGTCGGCGCGGGCGGCCATCTCGCGCTGATGCGGGTGGAGGGTCCAGCCTTGTCGGGCGAACCAGTCTTCGATGATGGCGGGCAGAGCGATCATTCGGCTAGAGATAGGGCAAGGCCCCGGCGCTGGAAAGCGGCCTCAAGCCTTGCGCGCGCCATAGGCGGTCAGCCCCTCGCGCCCCTTGGCGGTCAGCGCATAGGTCCCAAGGCCCACCCGCTCGAACCAGCCATAATGATCGGCGCGCATGATTTCCGTCGCGCGGTCCACGCCGGTGGCGTCGCGCACGTCGCGCCCCCGCGCCGGCCCGTGCGCGGCCAGATGCGCGGCGCAGCGCAAAGCGTCCTGCCGGTAGGCGGTGACCAGCCCGATCCGCGTCGCGCCACCGGTATTGGGGTCGCCCACCCGGCGCGAAAACTCGCGCAACAACCGCTGTTGTTTCGGCTTGGAGACGCGCGGACGGTAAGGGCCGGGATCGCAATGCGCCTCGACGAAGCCGTCGCGCAGCCGCACCGTCAGCAACCCCAGCCCAAGGCGCCGGCAGAGCGCGATATTCGCTGTCAGGGCCTTCCCGAACCCGCGCCCTTGCCCGCGCGGCACGGCGAGGTAGACCAGATCGGCGAGCGCCAGACGCTCCACCCCCTGATGGAACAGGGCCAGCGAAAACCGGGTCTTCAACTCCACGATCACCGGGGCTTCCGCGCCGCGCAGGGCCACGAGGTCGGCGGCCCCCACCTCGGCCTTGACGTCATAGCCCTGACCTTGCAGATAGGCTTTCACCGGCGGGTAGAGATCGGTTTCCTTTACCATGGTGCAAGGCTAAGGCCCCTGCGCGCGAATGTCAGGCCCTGGGGACGGATGAATCGCTTGACACGCCCCCGGTGCCGCCGTATCCACCGCGCAGATTTAGAGGGTGCTGTCCCGTCTCAGCGCCCCTCTCCGTTTCTGTGATCCGAGGAAAAGCCCATGTCGCGTGTCTGCGAACTGACCGGAAAAGGCCCGATGGTTGGCAACAATGTCAGCCACGCAAACAACAGGACCAGGCGTCGGTTTCTGCCGAACCTTCAGGATGTGACCCTCGGGTCCGACATCCTCGACCGTCGCTTCACGCTGCGCGTGTCGTCGGCGGCGATGCGCTCGGTCGATCACCGGGGCGGGCTTGACGCCTACCTGGCGCGGGCCAAGGACGATGAACTGTCGGCCAAGGCCCTGAAAATCAAGAAGGATATCGCCAAGGCACAGGCCACCGCCTGACGCCGTCCGGCATCGGTCCAACCGATTCACGCGGCCCTCGGGATGCCCCCGGGGGCCGCGCTACTTTTGCGCTTTTCAAGCGCGGGCGTCATATCTAGAGTTCGCGCATGATGCGCCACATCCCTACCGCAACCGCGCTGCTGCTTGGTCTGATCCTTGCCATGACCTCGGTCAGCATGGCCGTCGCGCGCGGCGGGATGAGCCTGTCGGGCAGCATGATCCTGTGCATCGACGCCACGCAGCAGGTGGTGCCGCTCGGCCCCGATGGCACGCCGCAGGACACGCAGCATCCCTGCCCGGATTGCACCATGGGCGCCATGGCGCTGTCCGAGGTGCCGCCGCTTGATGCGCCGGTGTCGCGCGCGGCGCGGCTTCAGGTCCGGCCCTTCGTCCTCGTCGTTCACGCGTCCCCGGTTCAAGGCGGGCAGGGTCGCGGGCCACCCTCCCTGATCTGATTTCCCCCAAGCTTTCGAAATCCAGATCAAGAGGAGACGACCGATGTCGCTCAAGACCACCCTTTTCGCGGGCGTTGCTGCCCTGTCCTTGGCCATGCCGGCCTTCGCCGATGGCATCACGATCCACGATCCTTATGCCCGCGCCTCTGCTGCGTCGTCGCAATCGGGCGCGGCCTTCATGGAAATCATGAACCAGACCGACACCGACGACCGCCTTGTCGCGGCGCGCTCTGACGTGGCACGGCGGGTCGAGTTGCACACCCATGTCGAGGACGACACTGGCGTCATGCGGATGATGGAGGTCGAGGAGGGCTTTGCCATTCCCGCCGGCGCAACACACGCGCTTGCCCGTGGCGGCGATCACGTGATGTTCATGGGGCTCAACCAGAGTTTCGAACATGGCGACGAGATCGAGGTCACGCTGGTCTTCGAACAGGCCGGCGAGGTGACCGTCACCATCCCGATCGACCTTGAGCGCAACCCGATGCGCGGCGGGGCCATGGGCAATGGGCAGACCAACATGAGCCACGGCAACATGAACCACGCCAACATGGGCGGAGCCGCGTCCGACTGAACGCCGACGAGACAGGGCCGTGTTGTGCCGTCCCTGCCTGATGCGGCCCTTACGGGCGGCGCGCCGAGGTTCCATCCGGAGCGCCGTTTTTCATCCAAGACCCACGGCCGGGTTGTGGTCTTGCCGCTTGCCGGTCACAACAAAGCGGTCGCAACGGAGAAGGGCCGCCCATGTCACTGTCCATCCTCTGTGTCTGCCTTGGAAATATCTGCCGCTCCCCCACCGGGCAGGCGGTGCTGGAAGCGGCCCTGCCCGAGGCGCATGTCGACAGCGCTGGAACCGGTGACTGGCATTTTGGGTCGCCGCCCTACGGCCCCATGCAGGACGCCGCCCGCGCCCGTGGCCATGACCTTGGCCATCAGCGTGCCCGGCCGGTCACGGCGCGGGATTTTTACCGCTTCGACCTGATCCTTGCCATGGACGACAGTAACCTTGCGCGCTTGCAGGCGATGCGCCCCGCCGATGCGCACGCCGAGCTGGCGCTGTTCCTTGACGTGCTGGAGGACGGCCCGCGCGACGTGCCCGACCCTTACCATACCCGCGATTTCGATGGCGTGGTGCGGTTGATCGAGGCGGCCGCCACGCTTTGGGCCGACCGCTTGCGGAGGTGATGGTCGCGGTGGAGGGAAAGGACCCGGATGACGGGGTGGAGGCTTTGACGGACGGTTGGGCATGACGATGCGCGCAAGCGTGCAAGCCCGCCTTCATTCCGTGCGACCATTCCGCGCGACGACAGAACCTACCGTCCGCAATCCGCGCCAAGCCGACATCGGGCTCTTGTGTCAGGTGACCAACGCTAGCCGCACATCGCCTCTGCCGTCGCTCCGAAACGTTGATAGCGCTCCCAGAACGCCTCATCCCGCCCGTTGGAGGACATGCGCAGCGCCTCCGCCTCGTCCGGGTCGCGGAACAGCCGCGCCACCTGCCGCTGTTCGCGGTAGCTGAGCGTTTCGCGTGCGGCGCTGCCGATACAGGCGCACAGCGCCGGGCTGGCCGCCGATTGCCCCGACAGGGTGCAGGCCCGCTCCACCGGGTTGGCGTCCAGCGGGCCACCGACGAAAACGAAAACGGTGAGAAAAGCGGGAAGGGATTTTCGCATGCCGATGCCTCATTCCTGGTCTGCGGGGTTTGCCCCCGTTCACCTCCCCAGGATGCCGAAAAGCGCCCCGCTGCGCAACGGCGGCGGGGCGGCAGCGGGCGAAATCGGCGGCGGTCTGCCCTGTCAGGCGGCGGCGCGGTTCATGCGGGCCAGAACCGTTTCATCGGCCACCCGGTGCGGCGCCAGCCCTTCTGCGGCGGCGCGGGTCAGGATCGCGTCGAGCGTCGCCTCCGCCTCGCCCAGCTTTTCGGCAACGAACCCGGCCCGGTCGTCGATCCGCAGGATTTCCGTCGCCACGTTGATGATGCCGCCCGCGTTGGCCACGTAATCCGGCGCGTAAAGGATTCCGCGCGCGTGCAGCGCATCGCCATCGGCCGGGGTGGCAAGCTGGTTGTTGGCACCGCCCGCCACCGCCTTGACGCGCAGCCCGGGCACGGTCTTGGCGTTGAGCACGCCGCCGATTGCGCAGGGCGCAAGGATGTCGGCCTCGACCGACAGGATCCTGTCCACCGCCACGACCTCGGCCCCGAACGCGCCGGCCGCCGTGTCGCAGCGCGCGCGGTCCATGTCGGCCACGATCAGCCCTGCGCCGGCCTCGTGCAGCAGCCCGGCAAGCTGCCAGCCGACATGGCCAAGCCCCTGCAATGCCACGCGCCGCCCGGTCAGATCGCCCGAGCCGAGCCGGTGCCGCGCGGTGCAGCGGATGGCGTTCAAGATGCCGCGCGCGGTTGTGGGCGAGGGGTCGCCGCTGGCATTTGGGCCGTCCGCCCGGCCAGCCACGAAATCGGTTTCGCGCGCGATGACGGCCATGTCGGCGGGGCCCATGCCCATATCCTCCGCCGTCCAGTAGCGCCCTTTCAGTGCGTCCACCGCGCGCCCGACGGCCATCAGCAGCGCCTCGGACTTGTCGCGCCCCGGATCGCCCATGATCACCGCCTTGCCGCCGCCAAGCGGCAGCCCCGCGGCAGCGTTCTTGAAAGTCATCCCGTGGCTGAGCCGCAGCGCATCACAGAGCGCCGCATCCGCGTCGTCGTAGGGTTTCATGCGCAAGCCACCGGCGGCGGGGCCGAGCTGCGTGGAATGGATGGCGATGAAGGCCACAAGGCCGGTCGCATCATCGCAGACGCGCAGGACTTCTTCGTGGCTGTTGGTGGGTATCCGTGTGATCTGCATGGTATGTCTCCTCCTCGGCAGGAGAATAGCGCCGCTGGCGTGGCGATTGGGACTAAATAATCTCTCGAAATCCGAGTTATACGGTGTTATTCTCTATTTATTTGCGAATTTATAAAGGATTTCCATCCCATGGATGCCATTGACCGCCGGATTCTGTCCAACCTTCAGGCCGAGGGGCGGTTGCCCGTGACCGACCTGGCCGAGCGTGTCGGCCTGTCGCCCACCCCCTGCGCAAGGCGCATGGCGCGGCTGGAGGAGGCGGGGCTGATCACCGGCTATTCCGCCCGCGTGAACCCCGAGAAACTGGGCTACCCGATCACCGTCTTCGTCTTCGTGGAACTGGAGCGGCAATCGCGCGACGCGCTCGACGGGTTCGAACGGGCCATCCGCCGCTTTCCCGAGGTGCTGGAATGCCACCTGATGACAGGTAGCCGCGATATCCTGCTCAAGATCGCCGCGCGCGACCTCAAAAGTTTCGATGCCTTCCTGGAAGACGACCTGATGACGGTGCCCGGCATCCGCTCCACGCGCACCAGTTTTTCGCTGCGCGCCATGGTGGACCGGG
>PFEX01000177.1:12706-19202 GCA_002783145.1 Rhodobacteraceae bacterium CG17_big_fil_post_rev_8_21_14_2_50_65_11
CTCGTTGTCCACCCATCCGCGCAGCCCGCGCCGCGTCGCCTCGTCCTTCGTCCAGCCCCGGAACCACACGCCTTGCACGCGTCCCGTCACCCGGACCCGCATTGTCCTGTCGACAGCCATTGACCGCGCCTCAAAACCAAATCATATCCCGACACCATGACCGACCTCGCCCATATTCGCAATTTCTCCATCGTGGCGCATATCGACCACGGAAAATCCACCCTCGCCGACCGGCTGATCCAGCTGACCGGGACGGTGGCCGAACGCGACATGAAGGAGCAGTTGCTCGACGCGATGGATATCGAGCGGGAACGCGGCATCACCATCAAGGCCAACACCGTTCGCATTGAGTATCCCGCCAAGGATGGCCACACTTACGTGCTGAACCTGATCGACACGCCCGGCCACGTGGATTTCGCCTACGAGGTCAGCCGCTCGATGCGCGCGGTCGAGGGGTCGCTGCTTGTCGTCGATGCCAGCCAGGGGGTCGAGGCGCAGACGCTGGCCAATGTCTACCAGGCGATCGAGGCGGATCACGAGATCGTGCCGGTCCTCAACAAGGTCGACCTTCCGGCAGCGGAACCCGATCGCGTGGCCGAACAGATCGAGGACGTGATCGGCATCGACGCAAGCAACGCGGTGCATATCTCGGCCAAGACCGGCCTCGGCATTCCCGACGTGCTGGAGGCCATCGTCACCCGCCTGTCCCCACCCGCCGAGGGCGACCGCGACGCGCCGCTCAAGGCGATGCTTGTCGACAGCAAGTACGACCAGTATCTCGGCGTCATCGTCATTGTCCGCATCATCGACGGCACCCTGAAAAAGGGCGACCGCATCCGCATGATGAAGACAGGTGGCGTCTATGATGTCGACGACGTCGGCGTCTACCGCCCCGCCATGACCGCCGTGAAGGAACTGGGCCCCGGTGAGATCGGCTACCTCAACGCCTCGATCAAGCAGGTCCGCGACACCCGCGTCGGCGACACAATCACCCATGAAAAAAGGCCCTGCGCGGCACCGTTGCCCGGCTTCAAACCATCACAACCGGTGGTGTTCTGCGGCCTCTTCCCGGTGGACACGGCAGAATTCGAGGACATGCGCGACGCGATCGAGAAACTGGCCCTCAACGATGCCAGCTTCTCCTACGAGATGGAAACCTCCGCCGCGCTCGGTTTCGGCTTTCGCTGCGGCTTTCTCGGGCTGTTGCACCTCGAGGTCATCCGCGACCGGATCGAGCGGGAATACGATATCGACCTGATCACCACCGCGCCCTCGGTGATCTACCACATCTACATGAAAGACGGCACGATGGTGGAGCTTCACAACCCCGCCGACATGCCCGACCCGACATATGTCGATCATATCGAGGAGCCGCGCATCAAGGCGACCATCCTTGTCCCCGACGAGTTCCTCGGCGACGTGCTGAAACTCTGCCAGGACCGGCGCGGCATCCAGATGGACCTGACCTATGCCGGGTCCCGCGCCATGGTGGTCTACGACTTGCCGCTGAACGAGGTGGTGTTCGATTTCTACGACCGGCTGAAATCGGTGACGCGCGGCTATGCCAGCTTCGATTACGAGATCATCGGCTACCGGGCCGACACCCTCGTCAAGATGCAGGTGCTTGTGAATGACGAGCCGGTCGATGCGCTGTCCACCATGGTGCACCGCGACCGGGCGGAAATGCGTGGCCGGGCGATGTGCGAGAAGCTGAAAGAGCTGATCCCGCGCCACATGTTCAAGATCCCGATCCAGGCGGCGATCGGCGGCAAGGTCATCGCCCGCGAAACGCTGGCTGCCCTGCGCAAGGACGTGACCGCGAAATGTTACGGCGGCGACGCGACCAGGAAGCGCAAGCTCTTGGACAAGCAGAAGGCTGGCAAGAAGAAGATGCGCCAGTTCGGCAAGGTGGAAATCCCGCAGAGCGCGTTTATCAGTGCGTTGAAGATGGACTCGTAGGGTGCGTGCTCGTCACGCACCTTTCGGATGTGTAAAGACCGGTGCGTGACGAGCACGCACCCTACGGCGCACCGACCGACCGCATGTCCCGGTGAAGCGAAGAAAACGGCCAATCCCGAGGTGTGTTCACTAGCCCGTGCTTGACCGGATCGTCCCAGCAATAGCGAATATGGGCATCCCGGTCCTGCGCATTGCGAATATGATGCTCCCAGAACCGGCGCTGCCATATCGCGCGCTCACCCCGGCGCAGATGGCTCGGGCGTCGGTGGTTGCATGGCAAGACCATCGAAAACCGTGACTTTATCAATCGCCACCGTGTCGCGTAATCCGCATCGTCATTCGGCAACCTCCACACGCAATGTATGTGATCGGGCAAGACGACCCAGGCGACGATCTGGAAGGGGCGTTCGGCCCGCGTCTTCAAGACAGCCCGCCGCAGCAGGTCAATTTCACGAACCAACAGATCACTCCCGCGTTCGGCAAGCGTAACGGTGAAGAAGATTGTGGCACCGGGCCGTTTCGGGCGCAGATAATTCGACATGCGGACATGGTTGGCGCGAATGTGGTTAACGTCGGGTTTACACGCGTGGTGCGTGACAAGCACGCACCCTACGGGCAACCTGTAGGGTGCGTGCTTGTCACGCACCTTTGCTGCCGTTTCGGTAGTTTAGCGCAGCGCATCGCGGGCGGCGACGGCGCGCATCGCGGTTTCCAACTCGTGCACGGCGGTCCGCGCCATGGATCGGAACACCATGATTTCAAAGGTATTTTCCCCGGTGCGAAGGATCACCGCCGACATGTGTCCCAACAGGCTGCGCGCCGCATGGCCGCGCTTGAAAACGGCGCGGTTCAGGTCAAGCGGCGTGAGCCGTGCCAGAACGTCCTCGACTCCGTGACCCTGCAAGGAGAAGACGGCCCAGGCGTCCGACTGATCTGTCAGCGCCGCATGCCGCGCCACCGACGCATCAACCGCTTTTCCAACCACGAATATCTGCCCGCGCCCGACCCAAACCGCACGCGCCCCGTCGCGGCCCGTGGACCGGTTGGGGTGCGGACACTCCATGCCGAGAAGCGACGACAGGAGCGCCGAGGCCGCCGCCTCCTGCCCATCGAACGGCATCAGGGAGGTAATCGCCGCCGGCACCAATTCCGTCAGCGATATACCATTGATTTCCAGAGGCAATAATCCTTCGGCGGGCGTCTTCTCAACCAGTTTAACCACGCAGTTTCTCCCCCTCCGGATCGTGGAACACTGGCGGGCAGACCTCGACCCGCGTTTCCACCTTGCGCAAATGGTCCACCATTTTCACGACTTCGCCAACCCGGTTCGGCCCGTCCTTCAGAAACCCCAAGCCGATGAAATGGCCAAGCTCCGGCGAGAACGCGACCGACGAAATGTGGCCAAGGTCATTCACCCGCACCGGCGCGGCATCGGCCTCGAAGAGATGCGCCCCGGCAGTCAGCTCTTTCACCGCGCCCACCGGTTTCAACCCGACAAGCTGTTGTCTTTCCGCGCCTTTCAACCCCTCGCGAGTCGTGGCGGGCTTGCCGATACACATCTTCTTGGCCGACACCATCCGCGCCATCCCGATATCGAAGGGCACCACCCGGCCGTCGATATCCGAATGGGTGACGAAGCCCTTCTCGATCCGCATGACATTGAGCGCCTCCATCCCGTAGGCGCCGCCTCCCATGGTCTCGGCTTGCGTCAGCAATTGTCGGAACAGCGCGTCGCCATAGCGCGACGGCACCGCGATCTCGTAGGCATGTTCACCGGAAAAGGAGATGCGGAAGAGCCGCCCGGAAACCCCCATCAGGCTGACCGCGCCGCAGGCCATGAAGGGGAAGCTTTCACTGTCGATCTGCCGGTCGAGCAAACCGTTCAGCAACTCGCGCGATCTCGGTCCGGCCACGGCAAACTGCGCCCATTGCTCGGTGACCGAGATGCAACGCACGTTCAGGTCGGGCCTCAGGCATTGCTGAACGAAATCAAGGTGTTTCATGACCTCGCCGGCGGCGGCCGTGGTGGTTGTCATGACGTAGTGATTGTCTCCCAAGCGCGCTGTGGTGCCGTCATCCATGATGTGCCCGTCCTCGCGCAGCATCAGGCCGTAGCGCACCCGCCCGACCTGCAAGGTCGAAAACAGGTTGGCATAGACGACATCGAGGAAGACGCCCGCGTCCGGCCCCTGTATGTCGATCTTGCCGAGGGTGGAGACATCGCAGACGCCCACGGCATTGCGGGTCATCAAGACCTCGCGGTCGCAGGACTGCCGCCAGGTGGTTTCGCCAGGGCGCGGGAAATAGCTCGGGCGATACCAAAGCCCCGCCTCGATCATCGGCGCGCCGCGTTCCCGGCTTGCCTCATGACTGGTGGTGAGGCGTTCGGGGGCGAAGCCCTTGCCCTGCGCCCCGGCGCCGAAAGCGGCAATCGAAACAGGCACGTAAGGCGGGCGGTAGGTGGTCGTCCCGGTTTCCGGGATCGCCCGGCCGGTGGCGTCTGCCAGGATGGCAAGCGCCCCGATATTGGAATTTTTGCCCTGGTCCGGTGCCATGCCTTGCGTCGTGTAGCGCTTCATGTGCTCGACCGAGGCGAATGCCTCCTGTGCCGCCAGCTTGATATCCTTCGACGTGACATCGTTGGCAAAATCGAGCCACGCCCGTCCCTTGCCGGTCACCAGCCAGAGCGGTTTTGACCCGCCCGCGCTGTCGCGCGCGATCGGCACCTCGATCTTGGGTGTGTTGCCGCCCATGGCTGACAACGCTTTCTTCGCGGCCGCCACGCCCTCGGCAAGGCAACCCGCCGTCGAATACGTGCCCTGACAGGCCCCCGCCGGGATCAGCCCCGGCACCGCGTCCTCGGCGGGGACGAAGCCCGCAATATCCTCCCGCCAGACGGGCCGCCCGTTCATGTGGCAGGTCAGGTGCAGGGTGGGGTTCCAGCCGCCGGACATGGCGAGGCAGTCGGTGGCGATCTTTCGGTCGCTGCCATTGTGGCGAATTGTGATCTCCGACAGCGCCTTGCGGCCCTTCGTCGTGATCACTTGCGCCCCGGCGAAAAGCGGGTAGTCGCCTCGCGCACGCGCCTCTGGACGGCTGTCCACCACGCCCGCGATCTCTATACCGCTGGCGATCAGGTCAAGCGCGGTGCGGTGCGCGTCGTCGTTGCTGGCAAACAGCGTCACCTTGCGCCCCGCCGCCACGCCGTAGCGGTGCAGGTAGCTGCGCACCGCGCTTGCCATCATGATGCCGGGCCGGTCGTTCATCGGGAAGGCAATCGGGCGTTCCAATGCCCCCGCCGCAAGCACCGCCTGGCGCGCGTTGATGCGCCAGAAGCATTCCTTCGGCAGGTCGGCGGGGCCATCGAGGTGCAGACCGACCCGTTCCAGCGCGCCGTATGTGCCCTGATCGTAGGCGCCGGTGACAGTGGTGCGCGGCATCAGCCGCACCCGTCCGGTATCGCGCAGTGCGTCGAGCATGTCGGCCACCCAGTCCGCCCCCGGCTGGCCGTCGATGTCCTCCGCCTCCGACAACAGCCGCCCGCCGAAGTCGGCGCTTTCCTCGGCAACGATCACGTCCGCCCCGCCAAGCGCCGCCGTCAGCGCCGCCATCAGGCCCGTCGGACCCGATCCGATGACAAGGATATCGCAATGCGCGAAGGCCTTTTCATAGGGGTCGGGATTGTCCCTGCCGGACAGCGACCCGAGGCCGGCGGCGCGGCGGATCAGCGGTTCATAGAGCTTTTCCCAGAAGGCGCGCGGCCACATGAAGGTCTTGTAATAGAAGCCCGCGCTCAGGAAATTCGGAAAGAGGTCATTGACCGACAGAAGGTCATGGGCCAGTGGCCCCATGCGGTTCTGGCTGCAGGCCTCCAGCCCGTCGTAGATCTCTTGCATCGTGGCGCGGACATTGGGCACCTGCGCCGCGCCGCGCCCGATTTCGACCAGCGCGTTGGGTTCCTCCGACCCGGCCGTCAGCACCCCGCGCGGGCGGTGATACTTGAACGACCGCCCCATCAGTTTGACGCCCGAGGCCAGCAACGCCGAGGCCAGCGTGTCGCCCTTGAACCCGGTATAGCCGTGCCCGTCGAAATTGAAGCTGATCGGTTGGTCCGCGTCGATCCGGCCTTTGCTCTCGATCCGCATCAGGCGTTCCCCCGCTTGGCGTCCGATGCAAGCTCGACGCGCAGGATGTCGTGGGTGGTGGTGTCGCGTTCGACCAGCAGCCACGCGGTGCAGCCCGCGCCGTGATACCACAGGTCGCGCGTGACACCCGCCGGGTTGTCGCGCAGGTGCAGGTAGCTGTCCCACGCGGGGCCCCAGCCTTCACCCGCCGGGCGGTGCATGTAGGTCTCATGCCCCATGCAGGTGAATTCCCGGCTGTCACGGTCCCCGCAAAGGGGGCATCTGATCCGCATCGTCGTCTCCCTCAGTGCAGGTTGTGCTGGCTGCCCGTGGCTTCCTCGTCCATCACCAGCCCGGTGTTGAACCGGTCGAGACGGTGGTGCGTGGCGGCCTCGTGCGGGCGGTCGGTGGCG
>PFEX01000008.1:0-12603 GCA_002783145.1 Rhodobacteraceae bacterium CG17_big_fil_post_rev_8_21_14_2_50_65_11
CCATAAGCGCGATGTCGGCCTCGGGCGCCGCCCCGCCGAAAAACAGCATCCCTTCGGCCTCGAAGCTGCGCGCCAGCCACAGCGCCAGACCCTCGCCGGCGCGCGCGTCCGGCCCCGGCCCCGGCCCCTCGACGCTGTCGAGCACCAGTTTCGACGGTGCCCAGACCGAAATGCGCCCGTGTTTCATCGCCCAGTCCAGTTCCGTCCGGCTGTCCACCACCACGCAGCGCTCATCGCGGCTGGCCAGGATCCAGGCGTTCTGTTCGATGGCCAGAAGGTCGATCCGGCGTTGCGGCATGGCGTGGCGGGCCTGCGGCACCGGCGTGGTGGGTCGTCCGACACAAAGGATCACCGGCGCGCCCCGCGCCTCCAGCCGGTCGAGCAGCGCCGCCAGGTCGCCGCGCGCGATGGCGGCGTTGGACAGGAACACCACCAGCGGGTGCAGCGCCCCGTCCTTGAGCAGCTTGAGGCGCGGACGCTCTGGCGCACTGCGCACGATCTCGACGCCAAGCGCGAAGGGCCCGCGGTCGAGCTTCTCGATGCGCACGAAGCAGCGCGCCGCCAGCGGGTGGACGAGGATGCGTTCCGCGATGCGGGCAGCGAGGGTTTCCAGAAGGTTCAGACGCTCGGCCTGCAGCTCGGTGTCGATCGCCTCGACGATGGTGTCGTAGGACAGGATCCGGTCGACATCGTCGGCCTCGGGGTTGGCGGCGGAGCGCACCTCCACCACCACGTTGAAGCGCACCCGCTGCAACAGCCCGCGTTCCTGTTGAAATGCGCCGATTTCCACCTCGCGTTCATGATCGGCGAGGCTGATCCGGTCGAGTGGGTCAGGGCTGGCGGTGGCCTTGGCGCGTTCCGAAGGGTGCGCGAAGGCGAGGCGGGTTTCGTCGGGCATGGGGCGTGACCTCCGGATGCGGCGTATCTGCGACGTCCGCGCCGGTCTAGCAGGTCGCGGCGCGCACTGCACGGGCCAGACGCGGCGCAGCAGGCCGGGAATGCGACGCCCCCGCCCTCAGCGGCCGAGGTAGAAGCGATGCGTGCCGATTTCCGCCGTCTGCGTAAAGCTGCGCGCCCAATCGGGGCTGACCCAGTTGGCGTGGTAATGCGTCGCCCCGCCGGTCAGTTCGCGCGGGCCAGCATCCATCATGATGCGCGCGATCTTGCCAAGCCGGCGATACATCGCCCGGTCGGTCACGGTTTCGGGCCGACCGTCGCAGGTATAGGTGAACTGGCAGGCAAAGCGCCGCCCGGTGCCCTGGTTGACGACATCGCAGATGGTATCGGGATAATTGGCATGATCGACCCGGTTCAGGACCACTTCGGCGACCGCGAACTGGCCCTCGACGCTTTCGCCGCGCGCCTCGAAGTAAAGCGCTTCTGACAGGCATTGCCATTGCTGCCCGCCGCGCGCGGGTGGCATTGCGTCAAGCTCCGCGGCGCTGTAAGGGGCCTGGCCCCGCGAAAGGGTACTTTGGCCGGTATAGGGAGAGCCGAGCGCGGCAAGCCGCAGCGGGCTGACCGAGCGCATGCCGCTGTGTTCCTGCCCCATCACCGAAGAAAACAGTGAGCCGAGCGCGGCGGTCGGATCGGTAGAGGTGGAGGCGGTCACATCCGCCGTCGCCGCGTGCGCGGTGATCACGAGCGCGGCACCGGCAGCTTGCGCCACGCGCAGAATAGTCATCTGTCCCATTCAGGGCATCCCCCATTGACCGGCGTTGCCCGGCCCTGATTCATTTGTCTTCTACCGGATCGGTCGCGGATCGACCAAACCGGGGCACAATCTAGCGATGACCCCTTAACAAGACCCCAACAGCTAGTCGGGGAGGCGCCGGGACTCATGCAGCAGGGCCATGTAATGACCTGGAATCGCGCCGTTTATGTGTCAGCAATGGACAGTTGTGCCGCCGCAAGTTTGGCAACCGGCACCCGGAACGGCGAGCAGGAGACATAATCGAACCCCGCCGCACGGCAGAACGCGATCGAATCGGGGTCACCGCCATGTTCGCCGCAGATCGACAGGGTGACGCCGGGCCGCGCCGCGCGCCCGCGCTCGGCGCCAAGCAGCAACAATTCGCCCACCCCGTCGCGGTCAAGACGCTGGAACGGGTCCTCGGCGTAGACGCCCTGGTTGACATAGATCGACATGAACCGGCCGGCATCGTCGCGGCTGAGCCCGTAGGTCATCTGCGTCAGGTCGTTGGTGCCGAAGGACAGGAAGGCGGCATGTTCCGCGATCTCGCCGGCGCGCAGCGCCGCGCGCGGCGTTTCCACCATGACGCCAAGGCGATAGGTGAAGGCGACCCCGGTTTCATTGCGCACCGCCGCCGCGACCGCATCGACATGATCCTTGATCAGTTCCACCTCACGCTTGGCGCTGACCAGCGGAATCATGATTTCCGGCACCACCGGTTCCTTGCCTTCGGAGGCCGCCACCGTGGCCTCGAAGATGGCGCGCGCCTGCATTTCGTAGATGCCGGGGATGGTGATGCCAAGCCGTACTCCTCGCATCCCCAGCATCGGGTTGAATTCCTGAAGGTTCTCGATCCGCGCGGCGACGCGGCTGACGGGCAGGTCAAGCGCCTCCGCCAGGGCAAGGATGCCGTCGCGGTCACTCGGCAGGAATTCGTGCAATGGCGGATCGAACAGGCGAATGGTAACGGGCTGGCCTTCCATCAGGTCGAACAGCTCGATGAAATCGCCGCGCTGCATCGGCAACAGGCGTTCCAGCGTCGCGCGCCGGTCTGCCACGTCCTCGGCGAAGATCATCTCGCGCATCACCGTCAGGCGGATCGGGTCGAAGAACATGTGCTCGGTCCGGCACAGGCCGATCCCGTCGACGCCGAAGGTCTGCGCCAGCCGCGCATCCTCGGGCGTGTCGGCATTGGCGCGGATGCCGATATCGCGCGCCGCGTCGGCCCATTCGAGAAGCGTGGCGAAGGCACCGCCCATGGCCGGTTCGATCATCTCGGCTGCACCGGCCATGATCTCGCCCGAACTGCCATCGACGGTGATCACGTCGCCCTCGTGAAACAGCTTGCGGCCGGGCACCGTCAGGGTCTTGCGGCGCATGTCGAGTTGCAGGTCGGTGGCGCCGGACACGCAAGGCACACCGAGGCCGCGCGCAATGACGGCGGCGTGGCTGGTCGTGCCACCGCGTTCGGTTACGATCGCATCGGCGGCATGCATGCCACGGATGTCCTCGGGGCTGGTTTCGCGGCGCACGAGGATGCAAGGCTCGTTCTGGGAACTGGCGGCCTGCGCGGCGGCGGCGGAAAACACGATTCGGCCGGTCGCCGCCCCCGGCGCGGCAGCGATTCCCCGCGTCAGCACATCACGCGGCGCGGCGGGGTTCACCTGCCGATGCATCAGCTGGTTGAGCGTAAAGGGCGCAATCCGCATCAGAGCCGCATCGCGGGTGATGATGCCCTCCTCGGCCAGATCGACGGCGATGCGCACCTCGGCCCGCGCCGAGCGCGGAACCTTGACGGCATCGAGAATGGCCATGTGGCCTTCCATCAAAGTGAACTCGACCTGCATTTCCTCGCGAAGACGCGTGCGGATGAGCCGCCCCGCCTCGCACAGCGCCGCGACCTGGTCGGGGCAGCGATCCTCCAGCGCGACGCCGCGCGGGTCGGACTCGATGAACTGGGCGGTGGCCTCGCGCAGCGCGGCGCGGCCCTGGCTTTGCGGCAGGTAACGGCCGGTGATCCGTGGCTCTCCGGTTTCGGACGACACGAATTGCACCACGCCCGCGCCGGTTTCGCCCGTGCCGATGGACAGCGCCATGCGCTGCACGACGAGGCCAAGCCCCGCATCGGCGGGCGCTCCCTTGGCCTGCCGCAACAGCCGCGCCGACGTGCCTTCCCAGGCACGCGCCATGGAACGCAGAACCTCGGTCAGTTGCGTCTCGATATCCTGCGGGAAAGGCTCCTCCATCTCGTCTTCGAAATGGGACAGCGCGCGGTGCGGCGTGATTGGCCCGGCGAACAGATCCTCGTCAAGGCGCAGGATGTCGACCGCGTAGGTGCGGATGAACGACAGGTAGAGTTGATCTGCCGCCGTCTGCCCGTGTTCGGCAGCGATGCGCGCGGCGGCGGCATCGTTCATGCCGATATTGAGCACCGTGCCCGGCCCGCCCCAGTCCGCCGCCTGGCTGGACGAGCGTACCGACAACAGGTCACCCGAACCGAAGATCGCCGTGAGGCGCGCGATGTCGGGGACATGTCCCTTGGCCAGCCTGCGCACCGCATCGACCGACAGCGCCACCGACAGCGGCACCGGCAGATCGAGCCGCACCAGCCGTTGCAGGCACTTGGCGCGGTTGCCGTGCTGGTCGTTGGAAATCGGCGCGTCAGGCGTGATTTGAAGCATGTCGGGGCAGTCGGGCATTTTTTATGCACTCGCAGCATTGGTTGCCCCGACCATACAGTCTGCGCCGCGCGGGTCCAGTGCGGTGTTTCGAGGCTGGAGAAGCCGGAGAGGCTGGCGCCTCTTCGCGTTGCTCATCGGCGGAAGGCGCCGGGGCTCAGGCTTCCAGCCGCGACAGGTCGGCGATCTTTTCGCAGGTCGCGGTGATCCCGTGCAGAAGGTTGAGCCGGTTGCGGCGCAGGATGTCATTCTCGGCATTGACCTGCACCGCCTCGAAAAACGCATCGACTGCGGGGCGCAGCGCGGCCATGGCGCGCATCGCGGCAGGGAAATCCTCTGCCTCCAGCGCCGGGTTGGCGGCGGCCTCGGCCTGATCGAGCGCAGCGAAGAGCGCCTTTTCCTCGGCCGTGTCGACGAATTTCACATCCGCCCCGAAGCGGTATTCGACGCCGTCCTTGTCCTCGGCCTGCGTCAGGATATTGGCGGCGCGCTTGTAGCCCTGCACGAGGTTCTCGCCGTCATCGGTCTTGAGGAACGCCGAAAGCGCCTCGGCCCGCTTGACCAGCAGGGTGAGGTCGTCATTGCCCTCCATCGCAAGGCAGGCGTCGATCACGTCGTGGCGGATGCCCTCGCCGCGCAGATGGACCTTGAGACGGTCGTGGAGGAAGGCGAGGAGGTCGGCAGTGGTGGTTTGTTGCCAGTCATCGGCCAGTTTCGTGATATCTGCCACCCGTGCGAGCGCATCCAGATTACCAACCTGCCCTGCAATGAAAATGTCACGCAGCTTTACCCGCAGCCCATTCCCCAGCACCAACCGGATCACCCCCAGCGCCGCCCGGCGCAGCGCGTAGGGGTCTTTCGACCCCGTCGGTTTCTCGTCGATCGCCCAGAACCCGCACAACGTGTCGATCTTGTCGGCGAGCGCCACGGCGACCGAGACCGGCGCGCTTGGCACCGCGTCGCCCGGCCCGAGCGGCTTGTAATGGTCCTCGCAAGCCTCGGGCACGCCATCGTCATGGCCCGCCGCCTGCGCGTAGTAGCGCCCCATCAGCCCCTGCAATTCGGGGAACTCGCCGACCATTTCCGATTGCAGGTCGGCCTTGCAGACCTTTGCTGCCTCGGCGGCCAGGTCCGGCTTGGCACCGACCAGCGGCGCGATCTCGCGCGCCAGGGCCTCGATCCGCGCCACCCGGTCGGCCTGGCTCCCCAGCTTGCGGTGGAAAGTCACCTCGGACAGCCCGGCGGCCATGCCCTCCAACCCCTTTTCGCGCAGCGTACGCAGGTCATTCTCCCAGAAGAATTTCGCGTCCGACAGCCGCGCGGCCAGCACCTTGCCGTTGCCGGCAAGGATCGTCGCGCCGTGATCGGCGGTCTCGATATTGGCGACGGTCACGAACCGCTCGATCCGGCCGGTCGCGGGGTTCTTCACCGAGAAGAACTTCTGGTGCTCTTTCATCGAGGTTTGCAGCACCTCCGGCGGCAGGTCGAGGAACGCCGCGCCGATTTCGCCCTTCAGGACCACGGGCCATTCCACCAGCCCGGCCACCTCGGCCAGCAGGCCCTTGTCTTCCACCACCTCAAGCCCCGATGCGAAGGCCATGTTGGTGGCGTCGTTCCAGATCTGCGCGGCTCGTTCATCGGCCGACAGGATCACGCGCGCCGTCTTCAGTTTCGCGGCGTAGTCGTCGAAAGAGGTGACGCTGAAGGCGTCGGGCGCCATGAAGCGATGCCCGTGCGTGGTGTCGCCCGCTTCGATGCCGTCGATCTCGAATGGGACCGGCCGCGCGCCGGCTTGGTCGGTGAGGATGCACAGGATCGAGTGCAGCGGGCGCACCCAGCGCAGGCTGCCCGCCCCCCAGCGCATCGATTTCGGCCACGGGAAATTGCGGATCACGGCGGGGATGACCTCGGCAAGGATCTCCTCGGCCGGGCGGCCCGGCTTTTCTATCCGGGCATGATAGACCTGCCCCTTCTTGTCGTCCTTCAGTTCCAGCTGGTCCTTTGTCAGGCCGGTAGACCGCAAGAACCCGTCGAGCGCCTTTTGCGGCGCATCGGCGCGCGGGCCCTTGCGCGTCTCGACCACGGTCGGACTTTCGAGGCTCAGCCCTTCCAGCGTCAGGGTCAGGCGGCGCGGGGTGTGGAACGCCCCGGCGCCGGCATAGGTCAGCCCGGCCTCCACCAGCCCGTCGGTGACCAGTTTCTTCAGGTCCTCGGCGGCGCGCGCCTGCATCCGGGCGGGGATTTCCTCGGAAAACAGTTCCAGCAGAAGGTCGGGCATCTCAAAGCTCCTCGGGCGGGGGCGGGCAACCGGCGGGAACCGGGTCGCCGTTATAGGCGGTCTCGCCGCACTGATTGATCTGGTGCCACGCATAGCCGCGGCCGGTCTCGGTGATCAGCACGATGAGATCGAAGCCATAGGTGAAATTTGCTTCGCCGAGGAAGGCCAGCGCCGTGCCCTCTTCCAGCGCGCGGGTCAGCGCCCTGGCATCGTAGCACTCGAACCAACCCGGCGTGTTGAGCGGCGTCGCACCCTCGTAGGGCTGGTAGGTCTCGGTCATCGTGGCAAGGCTGAGAGGCGTGGTGAAACAGGCCCGGAAGCGCAGCGGCGAGGTGTCGGCGTCGATGGCCCGGAAATCGCTGACGGGCAGCGGGTCGGGCACGCCGTCGAACGTGGTCGCGGTGATGGTGACCGAGTCGGCGCTGACCTCCTGGTAATAGGCGTAGTTTTCCGTCCACCAAAGAAGGCCGCCGGCGATGGCGCCGGAAAGCACGAGAATTAGGGCCACGAGTTTTCCCTTGTTGTTCATGCCGCGCTGCCGCTTTCGGCGGCATAGCCCCCCGCCCCGGTCTGCACGAAGGCATCGGCGCATGTCTTCGCCAGCGCCCGCACCCGGCCGATATAGGCCTGCCGTTCGGTGACAGAGATCACACCGCGCGCGTCGAGAAGGTTGAACAGGTGGCTGGCCTTGATGCACTGGTCGTAGGCGGGATGCGCCATGACGATGCGCTTGCCGGTCTTGGGGTCGATTGCCGGCTGGCTCAGGATCGCCTCGCACTCGGCCTCCGCGTCCTCGAAGTGGCGCAGCAGCCGCTCGGTGTCGGCGGTGTCGAAGTTGAAGCGGCTGTATTCTTCCTCGGTCTGGCGGAAAACGTCGCCATAGCTGAGCGCGATCGGCGCGTCGGGGTCGTTGAAGGGCATCTCCATCACGTGGTCTATGCCCAGAACATACATCGCCAGACGCTCGATCCCGTAGGTGAGTTCACCCGAGACCGGCTTGCAGTCGTGGCCGCCGACCTGCTGGAAATAGGTGAACTGGCTGACTTCCATGCCGTCGCACCAGACCTCCCACCCGAGGCCCCAGGCGCCCAGCGTGGGGCTTTCCCAGTCATCCTCGACGAAACGGATGTCGTGCAGGGTCATGTCGATGCCGATCGCTTCGAGACTGCCCAAATAGAGAGCTTGCAAGTCGGGCGGCGACGGTTTGATCAGCACCTGATACTGGTAATAGTGCTGCAAGCGGTTGGGGTTCTCGCCGTAGCGCCCATCGGTCGGGCGGCGCGACGGCTGCACATAGGCCGCCGCCCAAGGGCGCGAGCCGAGGCTGCGCAGCGTGGTCGCCGGGTGGAAGGTGCCGGCACCGACCTCCATGTCATAGGGCTGCATGATGGCGCAGCCCTGCCCGGCCCAGTAGGTCTGAAGCCGCAGGATGATCTCCTGGAAACTGCGCGGTCTGGTGCTGATCTGGGCCATGTCGGTCCCCGGCTGTGGATGGGCAGGCGTGTGATAGAGGCCACCCCCGCAATGGTCAATCGGCCCGCGCGCCATATTTGTGGTGCATCGGTGCGACTCTCTGCTAGGTTGCCGCCGATTGGACAGGGGCCCTTGGCCCGCAGGAAACATGGGGTTGGATACATGAGATTGGCCGCAAGCCGGTTCGCTTTGTCACTTTTCATTCTTCTCGGGGCGTTCGTTGTCGCGCCCCACACGGCCTCCGCACAGGATCGGGTCTGGATCCAGATGGAGGCGCACCCGGATCTGGCCACCGCCGAGGCAAGGGTGCGGGCCTATGCGCAGGTGCTGCCGGATGTGAACGGCTACCGGCTGACGACCGGCTGGTATGCGATTGCGCTCGGGCCCTATGCGCCCGACGACGGCGCGGCGGCGCTTGGTCGGCTGCGCGCGCAGGGCGCGGTGCCGCGCGACAGCTATATCGCGGATGCCGGGATCTACCTGCAACAGTTCTTCCCCATCGGCGCCAACACGCTGGCCGCCCCGGTCGGGGAGGCGCCGACGATTACCCAAAGCGCGGAAACCGCCGCGCCGCCCGCGCCCGCCGCCCCGGTCATCCCGGTCATCCCGGAAGAAACCGTCGCAGAGGCCCGTCAGAGCGAATTTCAACTGACCCGCGACGATCGCGCCGCGCTTCAGATCGCGCTGCAATGGTTTGGCTATTATCAATACGGCATCGACGCCGCCATCGGCCCCGGCACGCGCACCGCCATGTCCCGGTGGCAGGCATCGCGGGGCTACGATCAGACCGGCGTGCTGACCAGCCGCCAAAGGGCGGAATTGCTGGCGGCTTACCAGGCGGAACTGGATGCACTCGGCATGCAGCTTGTGCGCGACGACCGGGCGGGGATCGAGATCGAGCTGCCCTTGGCCATGGTGGAATTCGCCCGCTACGAATTTCCCTTTGCGCAGTATGAACCGGTGGACGAGTCCGGTGTGCAGGTTCTGCTGATCAGCCAGGCGGGCAACGAGGCGACGCTCGGCGGGCTTTACGAGATCTTGCAGACGCTGGAGATCGTTCCGCTGGTGGGCGAGCGCAGCCGCCGGTCCGACAGCTTCGTGCTGACCGGGCAATCGGACAGCCTTCGCAGCCACACCATCGTCCGGTTGCAGGACGGGCAGATCAAGGGCTTCACCCTTGTCTGGACGCCAGAGCGCGACGCAGAAATGGCCCGCGTGCTGGACATGATGGAGGCCAGCTTTTCGACCTATGGCGGCACGCTCGATCCCGGTGCGGTCGATCCCGGCGTTGATCAGGATATTAACCTGATGGCCGGGCTTGAGGTGCGCACCCCGAATCGCGCGCGCACCGGCTTTTACCTCGACAACCGGGGCGCGGTGATGACCTCGGCCGACGCGGTCGCGGCCTGCACCCGCGTGCTGGTCGATGGCCGCTACGAGATGGAGGTGGCCTATAGCGACCCGGACCTAGGCATAGCGGTGCTGCGCCCGACGCAGGCGTTGGCGCCATCGACCTTCGCCGGCTTCCTGCAAACCCCGGCGCGCATCCGCAGCGACGTCGCCGTCGCGGGCTTCCCGTTCGAAGGCGCGCTTGGCGCAGCCTCGCTCAACTTCGGCACGCTGGCCGATCTGCGTGGGCTGAACGGCGATGAACGGATCGCGCGGCTCGATCTGGCGGTGGAACCCTCGGAAATCGGCGCGCCGGTGCTCGATGCGACCGGTGCCGTGATCGGTATCATCCTGCCGGAACCTGACACCGGCCGGTCCCTGCCCGAAGGCATAAGCTTCGCGCTGCGCGGCGACCGTCTGGCAGGGGCGCTGTCAGGGACGCTGGCCGGGGCGGGGATCAGCCTGACCACCGCGCCGGAGGCGGCTGTAACGCTGACCCGCAACGGGCTGGCCCGCTATGGCAGCGATCTGGCGGTGTTGGTGACCTGCTGGAACTGACACCCGCGCAACCGATGCCGTAAAGGGCGGTCCCCGGTGGGCCGCCTTTTGCACGTCTTGGCGCAGGCCTGAGCGGAACCAAGGCCAAAAGGCCGCCGCGCATCTTCAGGCCGGATGGGCTTTCGGCCCGACACTGCGCGGCCGGCGTCAACCGCGCCCCTCGTCTCGCGGGGCGGACCTCATCGCCGCTGCTGTCTTGCCCAAACGGGCCCTTTCGTCAGGTGCCGGACAGCAGCGGGCGGATTTCGGCCAATTCCTCGCGCGGACGCGCGGCCAGCATCTCGGCCACCGACAGCCCGGTCAGCGGGTGGCGCCAGTCCGGCGCCACATCTGCCAGCGGCACCAGCACGAAGCCTCGGTCCTGAAGTCTTGGATGCGGCAGGATCAGCTGCCCGGGCGCGACGTGCGCAGCCTCCTCCGCCGACAAGTCGCGCCACCGGGTCTGCACCTGCGCATCCGGACAAACCCGGTCGCCAAGCGCGATCAGGTCAAGGTCAAGCGTGCGTGCCGTCCAGCGGTCACGGCGGATCCGGTTGAACCGCGCCTCTACCTCGTGCAGCAGCGCCAGAAGAGCCTCGGGTCCATCCGACCAGTTCAGCGCAAAAGCGGAATTGACGAAATCCGGCCCCGATCCCGGCGGAAAGGCCGGTGTCCGGTACAGCCGGGAAACGCGCGGGGCGCACCCGGCCCGGTCCGCCACCATCGCAATCGCGTCAATCACTATACTTTCGGATATAACACCCCTGTCCGGAAGGTTTGACCCCACGGCGATCAAGCTCATTGTGAAGGAATTGTTACAGTCGGGGCGTTGCAAACCCGGCACCATTTCTTATTGTCATGGGGTATTGTCGATCGTGATTTCAGCCATTTCATTTCACATCACGGGATTGCGGTCGACGGTTATTACTCACGGGACCAAACACATGTTTTATCGGGACGACAAACTGGCGCTGTTCATAGACGGCTCCAACCTCTACGCAGCGGCGCGGGCGCTTTCCTTCGACATCGACTACAGGTTGCTGCGAAAGGAGTTCATGCAGCGCGGCAAGCTGGTCCGGGCGTTCTACTACACCGCCCTTCTGGAAAACGACGACTATTCGCCGATCCGCCCGCTGGTCGACTGGCTGCACTACAACGGGTTCACCATGGTGACGAAACCGGCGAAGGAATTCGTCGACAGCCATGGCCGCCGCAAGGTGAAGGGCAACATGGATATCGAACTGGCGGTCGATGCTCTCGAAATCGCGCCCCATGTCGATCATATCGTGCTTTTCTCCGGCGACGGCGATTTCAAACCGCTGGTCGAGGCGCTTCAGCGCAAGGGCGTTCGGGTTTCGGTGGTCTCCACCATCCGCAGCCAACCGCCAATGATCGCCGACGACCTGCGTCGTCAGGCCGACAACTTCATCGAACTCGATGAATTGAAGGATATTGTGGGCAGACCGCCGCGCGAAACGCGTTTCGATGAGCGTGAAGCCTACGAAACCGAAGAAACCTGATCCAATCCCCGCCCCCCCCCGGCCCCGCGCCGGGGGGGATCTTTCACCCGTCTTGAGAGCAAGGCGTCAAGCCGGGCCGATGGCTGCGGCAGGGTCAAATGCGGCTAAAGCAGCTGTATTGAAACCGCTGCTCTGCACCCGCCGGAGTGACATGGGTAAAACGCCCCACCTCCTCGGACCGGAACGCACCGGGGGCGAGGGCGGAAAATTCCTGCGCCAGGGCCTCGGGCGAATAGCGCCGCACCGGAAGGCCGGAACAGGTTTCCGGCCCGTCCTCGGCAAAAGTCATGATGATCGCCGTGCCGCCCGGCTTCACTGCGCAGGCAAGCCGGTCGAGATAGGCCGCGCGGTGCGCATTCTCGGTGAGGAAGTGGAACAGCGCCCGGTCGTGCCAAAGGTCATAGCGGCGCGCCGGACGCCAGCGGGTGACATCGCCCACCTGCCAATCCACGTGCTCGCCAAGCGGCCCAAGCCGCGCCTCCGAGCGTGCAAGCGCCTCTGCCGACAGGTCCAGAACCGTGAGGTCGCGAAACCCCGCCGCCAGCAGCGCATCCGGCAGGCGCGAGGCGCCGCCGCCAACGTCGATCACGGCGGCCCGTGGCGTGACGGCGGCGCGGATCAGCGTCAGCGACCGTTCCGGCACCGCTTCAAACCAGCTCAGCCGGCCGGGTTCCGCCCCGGCATAGCGGTCATCCCAGTGGGCGGTCCTGTCATCGGTCATGCGCGCTGCCCTCCTCATGACGCGCCTGAGCCTACCGTCGCGCCGGGTCAGTGACCATGTCACCAAGAACTGTTCAGCCGCCTGCGCGCGCGTTGATCTCGTTATGCATCTCGATCGCGCGGGCCGGCCATGTGCTCTTTATATATGCCAGCACGTCGAGGATCTGCTGCTCGCCCAGTACATCGCCGAATCCGATCATGTTGCTGCGGTAATCGCCGCCGATCAGTGCCTCTGTCCCATGCGTCGTGATCGCCACCAGCACCGCGTCGGGATGATGCCAGGTGTGGCCGGTCTCGTCATGCGGCGGGGCGGGC
>PFEX01000008.1:12651-16774 GCA_002783145.1 Rhodobacteraceae bacterium CG17_big_fil_post_rev_8_21_14_2_50_65_11
CCGCCAATCCGGCACGGTCTGCCCCGACAGGTCCCCCATGGCACGACGCGCAATTTTCGGCGTAAAGCACCGCGCCCCGCGCCACCGCCTCCGGGTGGTCATACGGCAGCAGACCGGGCCGATCCTCATGCCCGGCCCAAACCGCGACCGCCCCGATCCCGGCAAGCGTCATCGCCAGGGCCCCGCCCGCGACAAGTATTTTCCGAATCACTGTCTTCCCCCTCCCTGTATTGTGAAGCACGAGTTTGCCCGGTTCCCGCGCGGGAAGGTCAACACACCAGATCGCGCGCGCCGTCGCCACTGGACGCGGGGGCGCATGGGCTTTACCTCTGCTGGCGAAGGAGCCTGCGATGACAAAACCGCCCCTCACCCTCCACCTT
The DNA here is from genome assembly GCA_002783145.1 of Rhodobacteraceae bacterium CG17_big_fil_post_rev_8_21_14_2_50_65_11. GTDB lineage: Bacteria > Pseudomonadota > Alphaproteobacteria > Rhodobacterales > Rhodobacteraceae > Nioella. The sequence continues at coordinate 13,032 of PFEX01000008.1, forward strand.
GCCGCGCCGCGCGGCTTCTGCGCCGGGGTCGACCGCGCCATAAAGATCGTCGAAATGGCGATCGGGAAGTGGGGCGCGCCGGTCTATGTCCGCCACGAGATCGTGCACAACACGTTCGTCGTCGACGACCTGCGCGAAAAGGGCGCCGTTTTTGTCGAGGATCTCGATGACTGCCCGGATGACCGACCGGTGATCTTCTCTGCCCATGGTGTGCCGAAATCCGTTCCGGCCGCGGCCGGTGCGCGGCGCATGGTGTATGTCGACGCCACCTGCCCGCTGGTCTCCAAGGTCCATATCGAGGCCGAGCGTCACCACCAGAACGGGTTGCAGATGGTGATGATCGGCCATGCCGGCCACCCGGAAACCGTTGGCACAATGGGCCAGTTGCCCGAGGGCGAGGTGCTGCTGGTCGAAACCGAGGCCGATGTCGCCAGGCTGGCCCCGCGCGCCCCCGAAAAGCTGGCCTTCATCACTCAGACCACCCTGTCGGTCGATGACACGGCGGGCATCGTCGCCGCCCTCAGGGCGCGGTTTCCGGCCATCATCGGCCCGCACAAGGAAGATATCTGCTACGCCACCACCAACCGGCAGGCGGCGGTGAAGGCGATGGCGCCGAAGGTCGATGCGATCCTCGTCGTCGGCGCGCCCAATTCCTCCAATTCCCGCCGGCTGGTGGAGGTCGGCGCCAAGGCCGGCTGTGCCTATGCGCAGCTGGTTCAGCGGGCGGAAAATATCGACTGGCGCGCGCTCGACGGGATCCGCGCGGTCGGGGTGACTGCCGGCGCCTCCGCCCCCGAGATTCTTGTAGAAGAAGTGATCGACGCCTTCCGCGCCCGCTATGACGTGACGGTGGAGGAGGTGGAGACCGCCGTCGAGAACGTGGAGTTCAAGGTGCCGCGCCTGCTGCGCGAACCGGCCTGAGCGATGTCCATCCGCTTCGACCCCGAAGAGGTGCTGCGCCTGCCGCTGATGGCCACCCTCGCCACGTTGGCGGCGGACGGCGCGCCGTGCAACGCGCCGGTCTGGTTTCACTGGGAAGACGGCGCGCTTCACATGCTGTCGGACGAGACCGCCAGTTCCGCCCGCCGCATCGCCCGCGACCCGCGCGTCGCCGTCGAGATCGTGGAGTATGACAACGCGGGCGGGATCCTGCGCCATGTCGGACTGCGCGGGCGCGCGACGGTGGCGCCGATGGACCCCGCCCTCTTCCGCCGGCTCCTGGCGCGCTACCTCGGCCCGGACGAGGCGGCGTGGAACCCGTGGTTCATCGACAACGTGGCGCGCATCGACGACCCGACGGGACGCCTCATCCGGCTTGTGCCCGACAGCGTGTTCACCAACGATGTCAGCTTCTTCCGCACCGGGCCAGACCTTGCCAGCGGGGGCGGGGGCTAGGGGGGCACCTAACTACCGATACCCGGCGACGGCGCGCATGGTGTGCCAAGGCCTGGTTCCAGCCGCGCGATTGCCAGACCGCGGGCTGGCGATCCTGCATTGGTGCGGTTCACTTTATGCCAGCAAATCCGAAAAAGACCCGTGTTGCGCGCGACCGCCACCCAATCGCCAGACCGGGGGGCGGTCTGGCGATCGCGCGGCGCCTGCGGCGCTATTCGCGCGGGGCCCTGCCCCAACACCCGAAAAGACTCCCAGCCCCCACTGGAACCCTATTGCCACCTACCGCGCAACATGCGCCCCGATGCTGATGGCCCTGCCAACCACGATCCGGCTTGCCCTTCGCGCGCCGCACCGCCAATAAGGCCCCGCCACCGACCGGAGACCATGATGCAATCCATCCCCCGCCCTGCCCTTCTGCTTGGCCTTGCCGGGCTGCTCCCCTTCCTCTGGGGGGCGGCCACGGTCGTCTTGCCGGACCTCGCGGACTGGGGGCGCGACTGGCTCGGCCCGCGCTTTGTCGGCCCTTATGTGCAGGTCTTCTACGGCGCGGTGATCCTTGCCTTCATGTCCGGCGTGCTCTGGGGTTTTGCCACGAAGGCCGGCGGCTGGCAGGGTTACGCGCTGTCGGTCCTTCCTGCGCTCTGGGCCTTTTTCACCACCGGCGGCGGGGCGGAGCGCGCGGCGGCGGCGCTGATCGTCGGGTTTCTCGGGCTCTTGGCGCTCGATTGGCATTTCTGGCGGCGAGGTCTCGCGCCGCCCTGGTGGATGCACCTGCGGCTGTTGCTGACAGTGATCGTGGTCAATGCGCTTGCCGTGGACCTGGTGCTGTGATGGCCCGGATTATCGCCTATACCGACGGCGCCTGTTCGGGCAATCCCGGCCCTGGCGGCTGGGGCGCCTTGCTACAGGCCAAGGACGGCGAGACCGTGGTGAAGGAACGTGAACTCAAAGGCGGCGAGGCCGAGACCACCAACAACCGGATGGAGCTTCTGGCCGCGATCAACGCGCTGGAAAGCCTCTCGCGCGCCTCTGCCATCACCATCGTCACCGATTCGGCCTATGTGAAGAACGGCGTCACCGGCTGGATTCACGGCTGGAAAAGGAACGGCTGGAGGACTTCGGCGAAAAAGCCGGTGAAGAACGTGGACCTGTGGCAGCGGCTCGATGCCGCGCAAGGCCGCCATGACGTGACGTGGGAATGGGTCAAGGGCCATGCCGGCCACCCGGAAAACGAACGCGCCGACGAACTGGCCCGCGCCGGGATGGCCCCGTTCAAGCCGGCGCGGTAGGGGGCCGGGTCACCGTCGCAGATAGGTCTGCCAGACCCAGATCAGGAAGAGCGCGCCAAGCACCGCGCCGACGAAGCCCGACAGCGCCCCCATAACCGCCAGCAGGAAGCGCAGCACCAGCCCGCCGATGATCGCCCCGAGGATACCGATGGATATGGTGGTGATCATGTCGGTATGCACATCCATGATCCGCGTGGCGAGATACCCCGCCGCCGCGCCGATAATGATCATGGTGACAATCATGGCCATGGCGCCCCTATGCCCCCTTTTTGAAACCGTTTGATGACCGCCCCGCGCCTCACCGCCGCCGCCCGCCGCGCCGTCCCCGGCGCCGTGCCGCATCGGCGGGGATCAGGATCAGCGCCGCCGACGCCCCGATGATCGCATCCAGCCCCGGCGAGCCGATCCGCAGGTGAAACAGCGAGCGCAGGAAGAACAGCACGATCACCGCGCCAAGCGCGATCAGGATCGACAGCGCGTAGCCGTTGCGGGTGATGCCGAACCGCTCGAACAGGATGGCGACGACCACGGCGATGAAGATTGAGCCAAAAAACGTGAACAGGATCATGCGCTTTCCCCCAGCATCGTGCCGGGCACAAGGCCCGCGCCGCGCAGGAAGCCCGCCGCCTCCTGCCGCCCGCGCCCTTCGCGCTGCACCTCGTCAACCTGCACCGCACCGCGCCCGCAGGCAATGGTCAACCCCGACAGCACCGTGCCCGGCGCGCCCGCGCCTGCCGCGACCCGGCTGCGCAGCAGCTTCAGCCGCTTGCCTGCATGCACGGTCCAGGCGCCGGGAAAAGGCGACAGGCCGCGGATCTGGCGGTCGATCTCCTCGGCCGGGCGGGTCCAGTCGATGCGCGCCTCCGCCTTGTCGATCTTGGCGGCATAGGTGACGCCCGCCTCCGGCTGCGGCACCGGGTCCAGTTCCGGCAGCCGGTCCAGCGCCTCCACGATTGCCGCCGCGCCCATTGCGCTCAGCCGGTCATGCAGGTCGCCGGCGGTCTCCGCCGGCCCGACCGGCGTCGCCTCGCGCAGCAGCACCGGCCCGGTATCGAGCCC
>PFEX01000008.1:16811-26633 GCA_002783145.1 Rhodobacteraceae bacterium CG17_big_fil_post_rev_8_21_14_2_50_65_11
GCCATGATCGCGCGCTGAATCGGCGCCGCCCCACGCCAGCGCGGCAGAAGGCTGGCATGGATGTTGAGGCAGCCACGGCGCGGCGCATCAAGCACAGCTTGCGGCAAAAGCAACCCATAGGCCACCACCACCCCCACATCCGCGCGTAACGCCGCGAAATCCGCCTGCGCACCGTCATCCTTCAAGCTCACCGGGTGGCGCACCGGCAGTCCCAACGCCTCGGCCCGCGCCTGCACCGGCGTCGGACGCTCCTTCCGACCCCGCCCGGCAGGGCGCGGCGGCTGGCAATAGACGGCGGCGATCTCATGGCCCACCGCGACCAGCGCCTCCAGCACCGGCACCGCGAAATCGGGCGACCCCATGAAGACAACTCTCATACGCGCTCCTTCGAACCGGCTCTCATGCCCGCTTTCGCGCCTTGCGCAGCAGCATGTCGCGCTTCACCTTACCCAGCCGATCGACATACATCCGCCCCGCGAGGTGGTCGATCTGGTGCTGCACGCTGGTCGCCCAAAGCCCGACGAAATCCTTGCGCACGATCATCCCGTGGTGATCCATGTAAGCAACCGTCACCGCGCGCGGCCGCTTGACCACCGCGCTCAGCCCCGGCAGGTTCGGGCTTGCTTCCTCGTGTTCGCGCAGCTCCACGGAGGCATGCAGGATGCGCGGGTTCGCCATGCGCACCGCCTTGCCCCGCTCGCGGCTGGCATCGACCACCGCCAGTTGCTGCATCACCCCGATCTGCGGCGCGGCAAGGCCGACGCCGGGCACCGCCTCCATCGTGGCGATCATGTCGTCCCACCGCGCAAGGGTCTCGTCGGTGATCGCCGCGACCGGCTGCGCCGCGCTGCGCAGCCGCCGGTCTGGCCAGGCCAGCAGGGCGCGGCGGTGCCCGCTCACGCCCGTTCGCGCGCCCGCTCGCGCTTCAGCTTGACCATCTTGCGGGTGATCATCTGGCGTTTCATCGCGCCGAGATAGTCAATGAAGAGCTTGCCGTCCAAGTGGTCGATCTCGTGCTGCACGCAGGTCGCCCAGAGGCCGGTGAACACCTCCTGTTGCGCCTTGCCATCGGTATCCATCCAGCGCACCTCGACCTCGGCGGGGCGCGTCACCTCGGCATAGATATCGGGGATCGAAAGGCAGCCCTCCTCGTAGCTGCTTTTCTCGTCCGCGGCGGCGATCACCTCGGGGTTGAACATCGCCAACGGGCGCGGCGCGGCGCCCTCCTCCTTCACGCAATCCAGAACGATCAGGCGGCTCAGCACACCGACCTGCGGCGCGGCGAGGCCGATGCCCGGTGCGTCATACATGGTGGCCAGCATGTCATCGGCCAGCGTGCGCAATTCGTCCGACAAATCCGCCACCGGGGCGGCGGATTTCTTCAGACGCGGGTCGGGGTGGATCAGGATCGGCTTCAGCATGGTCATCCAGATAAGCGATCCACCGCGCCGCCGCAACGCCCCCCTTGCGGCCACCGTGCGTTCAAGTAGCCTCGTCCGCAAACAGCAGGAGCACGCAGTGTAATGACTTTCGACGTAATGACTTTCGACGAGATCATCGACCGCCACGGCACCCATTCAGCGAAATGGGACATGATGGAGAAAATCTACAATGTCCCGGCCAAGGACGGCATCGCCATGTGGGTCGCCGACATGGATTTCCGCCCCCCCGCCTGCGTGCAGAAGGCGGTCGAGGACATGGCCGCGCACGGGCTTTACGGCTACTTCGGCGATGACCGAGCCTACAAGGCGGCAATCACGTGGTGGATGGAACACCGTCACGGCTGGCAGGTCGATCCGGCCACGATCTTCACCACCCACGGGTTGGTCAACGGTACCGCCCTGTGTGTCGATGCCTTTACCGAACCCGGCGACGGCGTGGTGCTGTTCACGCCCGTCTACCACGCCTTCGCGCGGGTCATCGAAGCCGCGGGGCGCGAGGTTGTGGAATGCGAGATGGCGCTGAACGGCAACCGCTACAGCCTCGACCTTGCGACTTACGACGCGCAGATGACGGGGCGCGAGCGGATGCTTGTGCTCTGCTCGCCGCACAACCCCGGTGGCCGCGTCTGGACGCGGGAGGAGCTGGAGGGTGTCGCCGATTTCGCCCGCCGCCACGACCTCGTGCTGGTTTCCGACGAGATTCACCATGACCTGATCATGCCCGGCCACAGCCATACCGCCATGGCTTTGATCGAGGGGGTCGCCGATCGGCTGGTGATGATGACCGCCAGCACCAAGACCTTCAACATCGCCGGCAGCCATGTGGGCAACGTGATCATCGAGGATGAGGCGCTGCGCGCCCGCTTCGCCGCGCGGATGGCCGCGCTTGGTCTGTCGCCCAATTCCTTCGGCCTCGTTATGGCCACCGCCGCCTATTCGTCCGAGGGCGCGGCGTGGGTCGATGAACTCGTGACCTATCTCGACGACAACCGGCGGCTCTTCGACGAGGCGGTGAACGCGATCCCCGGCCTTGCCTCGATGCCGCTCGAAGCGACCTACCTGGCTTGGGTGGATTTCACCGGCACCGGCATGACGCGCGAGGAGTTTACCACCCGCGTGGAACAGGACGCGCGCATCGCCGCCAACCACGGGCCGACCTTCGGCACCGGCGGCGAGGGCTTCCTGCGCTTCAACCTCGCCACCCCGCGCGCCCGCGTCGAGGAGGCGGTGACGCGGCTGCAAGCGGCGTTCGGCGATTTGCAGTAGGGGCGGCAGCAAGCCGCGCGAATAGCGCCGCAGGCGCCGCGTCCGTGTGGGGTTCGCGATACCCAGACGGGAGAAATCCGTCTGCACGCCCGGTGCACTGGGGGGGGTGTACGCCCGGTGTACGGGGCCCCCATTTCGGCGCCCAAGCCCCATGCCGCAACGCAGCACTTGCACGGCAGGGCGCAATAATCTACCCAATGTGCAAAGCTCGATGAAATATCCTTACCGCAAGGGAATCGCCCATGTCCTTCCGTCTGCAACCGCAACCGCCCGCACGTCCGAACCGCTGTCAGCTTTTCGGCCCCGGATCGAACACCAAGCTTTTCGCCAAGATGGCAGCCTCCGCCGCCGACGTGATCAATCTCGATCTGGAGGATTCCGTGGCGCCGTCGGACAAGGACAAGGCGCGCGCCAACGTGATCGCCGCAATCGCGGAACACGATTGGGGGGCAAAGACGCTCTCGGTGCGGATCAACAGCCTGGATACGCCGTTCTGGTATCGGGATGTGGTTGATCTGCTTGAACAATCGGACGAACGGCTGGATCAGATCATGATCCCCAAGGTGGGCTGCGCCGAGGATATCTATGCCGTCGATGCACTGGTGACGGCCATCGAAACCGCCATGGGGCGAACCCGGAAAATCGCCTTCGAGGTGATCATCGAATCGGCTGCCGGCATCGTCCATGTGGACCAGATCGCCGCCGCCTCGCCCAGACTTCAGGCGATGAGCCTCGGCGCCGCCGATTTCGCCGCCTCGATGGGCATGCAGACCACCGGCATCGGCGGCACGCAGGAGAACTACTACATGCTGCACGAGGGCGCCCGCCACTACCCGGACCCGTGGCACTGGGCCCAGACCGCCATCGTCGCCGCCTGCCGCACCCACGGCCTTTTGCCGGTCGACGGCCCGTTCGGCGACTTCTCGGATGACGAAGGCTACATCGCGCAGGCGATGCGCTCCGCGACGCTGGGAATGGTCGGCAAATGGGCCATCCACCCCAAGCAGATCGCCCTTGCAAATCAGGTATTTACTCCGTCGGACGCCGCCGTGGCGGAAGCCCGCGAAATCCTCGCCGCGATGGAGGCGGCCAAGGCTGCGGGCGAAGGTGCGACCGTCTACAAGGGCCGCCTGGTGGACATCGCCAGCATCAAGCAGGCCGAGGTGATCGTGACACAGGCCGAGATGATCGCCGCCGGCTGAGCCGTCTCGACACCGACAGCGATCATTGCAAAACACCCGAGCGCGCGGCATAGAACAAAGGATCAGACGGAGGTACGCATGAACTATCTCGACTTCGAAAAAGCCCTTGCCGAGATCGAGGGCAAGGCCGAGGAACTGCGCGCCCTGGCCCGCGAAAGCAAGGGAATGGACGTGGAGGCCGAGGCCCGCGCGCTTGACGAAAAAGCGCTCACCATGCTGACGGACCTCTACAAGTCGCTGACTGCGTGGCAAAAATGCCAGGTTGCACGACATCCGGACCGGCCCCATTGCCGCGATTACATCGACGCGCTCTTTACCGAGTACACGCCCCTGGCCGGAGACCGGAACTTCGCCGATGATCACGCCGTGATGGGTGGGCTCGCCCGCTTTGACGATCGGCCCGTGATGGTGATCGGCCATGAAAAGGGCCATGACACCAAGACGCGGATCGAGCGCAATTTCGGCATGGCGCGGCCCGAGGGCTACCGCAAGGCGGTGCGCCTGTTGGACCTCGCCGACCGCTTCAACCTGCCCGTCATCACGCTGGTGGACACGCCCGGCGCCTATCCCGGCAAGGGCGCCGAGGAACGCGGCCAGTCCGAGGCGATCGCGCGTTCGACCGAGAAATGCCTGCAAATCGGCGTGCCGTTGGTCTCTGTCATCATCGGAGAAGGCGGGTCGGGCGGGGCCGTCGCCTTTGCCACCGCCGACAAGCTGGCGATGCTGGAACATTCGATCTATTCGGTGATCTCGCCCGAGGGCTGCGCCTCGATCCTGTGGAAGGACGGGGGCAAGATGCGCGAAGCCGCCGAGGCGCTGCGCCTGACTGCGCAGGATCTTTCAAAGCTTGGCATTTGCGACAAGGTGATCCGTGAACCGCTGGGCGGGGCACAACGCGACCGCCCGGCGACGATCGCAAGCGTAGGCAAGGCCATCGGGGTGCTGCTGTCCGCGATGGACGGCAAATCGCGCGACGATCTGATCAAGGCACGCCGCCGCAAGTTCCTCGACATAGGGTCAAAGGGGCTCGCGGCCTGATCCCTCGCCGCGACGGCAGGCTTGCCTGATCGCCCCTCTCGCGCCACCATCGGCGGCGAGGAGGACAGACCATGCCCAACCATCTGTGGATGCAGGACGACCACCGCGCCTTTGCCGACAGCGTGCGCCGGTTTTTCGATGCGGACTTCCAGCCCAACCGCGACGCGTGGAAAGAGGCCGGGAAGATCCCCAAGGATTTCTGGCGCAAGGCCGGCGATTTGGGCATCCTCGGCGCCACCACGCCCGAGGATCATGGCGGGCTTGGCCTGTCGCGCCATTTCGACGCGGTGACCTTCCTTGAACAGGCGAAGATCGGCGACAGCGGCTGGGGCTTTTCCGTTCACAACATCGCCACGCATTACATCGTCGCCTATGGAACGGAGGAGCAAAAGGCCCGCTGGCTGCCAAAACTGGCGAGCGGGGAGATGGTCGGCGCCATCGCCATGACCGAGCCGGGCACCGGCAGCGATTTGCAGGCGGTGCGCACCACCGCCCTGCCCGATGGCAACGAGTACCTCGTCAACGGATCGAAGACCTTCATCACCAATGGAGGCAGCGCTGATCTGCTGATCCTCGTGGCCAAGACCGACCCCGGATCGCGTGCCAGGGGAGTGTCGCTTCTGGTCGTGGAAACCGCGGGGCTCGCGGGGTTCCGCGTCGGCCGCAAGCTCGACAAGCTGGGGATGCGCCGCAATGACACCGCAGAGCTCTTTTTCGAAGATGTGCGCCTGCCGCGCGATCATTTGCTTGGCCCGGAGGAGGGGCAGGGCTTCTACCAGTTGATGCGGCAATTGCCGTGGGAGAGGTTGATCCTGGGCTATGGCGCGCTTGGCGCGGCCGAGTGCGCGCTCACCACCACGCTGGCCTATGTCAAGGAACGCAAGGCCTTCGGGCAACGGATCATGGATTTCCAGAACACCCGCTTCAAGCTGGCCGAAGCGGCCAGCAAGGTCGAAATCCTCGCCGCCTTCCTCGACCAGTGCCTTGCGGAACTGGAGGCCGGGACGCTGACGCCGGAAAAGGCGGCGATGGCGAAATGGTGGGGCAGCGACGTGCAATGCGAGATCGTGGACGAGTGCCTGCAACTGCATGGTGGCTACGGCTACATGACCGAATACCTGATCGCGGAGCTTTACGCAGATGCCCGCGTGCAGAAGATCTATGGCGGCACCAATGAGATCATGAAGGAGCTGATCGCGCGCGACCTGGACCGCGATTAGGAGCGGCAGTTGAAGAGAGAGGCCGGATTGCGTCAAATGCCTGCGGTCAGGACGATCGGTTTCACGAAGCGCAGACGGCGGTTGGGCGGAGTGCCCTCGCGCGAGTAGTGCCGTAGGCGCCGCGCATCTTCTGTCAGGTGCGCCCGGACCGCAGTGATTTCGGTTGTTCGAGGACCGTAAACCCGGTCCCTGCGCCCACGCAACGCACACCAACCGCACGCAATTCACCGAAAATCGACAGGGTATGCCCCGATCTGGCCCGATTGCAGCCACCGGGCCTGCCCTCGTGCGCGGCATGATCAGGGGCACATTCCCACTTTGACAGGAGGCCCACCCCATGATCCGCACACGCAGTTTCGCCCTCGCCCTTGCGCTTGCAACGCTGACCGCCGCCGCCGCGCAAGCGCAGACCTACACCACCGAAAACGGCTGCACCTATACCCGCGCGCAGGCGCCGGGCTATCCCGCGACGTGGCACCTGATCGTCAACCCGCAGCAGGCCGGCCTGCCCACGCCAACGGGCCACTGCCCGCACATGCTGTAAGCCTGCGCGCCGCTCGGTCGCGCGGCGCGCGGCCGAAGCGTGCAGCGCCGTCCCGACAGCAGACCATGAGCACAATGACCCCTCAGGACAGTTTCTCGCTCAACCTCTCCAACAGGCCGAGGCACTGGCCCATCTGCGTCAGATCGACATATTCGTCGGGCTTGTGCGCCTGCTCGATCGAGCCGGGGCCGCAGACCACCACCGACATGCCAAGATCCTGGAACAGCCCCGCCTCGGTGCCGAACGGCACCACGCCCGCGCCGTTGGCGCCGGTCAGTTCCATGATGATGTCGCGCGCCTCGTTCTCGCTGGCCGGGATCAGCCCCTGCACCTCGCCCACCACCTCGGTCTCGATCGTCGCCTCGAGCGAGACCGAGCGCATTGCAGGCAGCAGCACCTCCTCGCAATAGCGCCAGAGGTCGCCGCGCACGAAATCGGCGTCCGCTTTGTTCACCGGACGCATTTCCCAGTCCACCTGCGCATGGCCGGGGATCACGTTATGCGCGACGCCGCCCGACAGCGCGCCGGTGTTGATCGTGGTCCACGGTGGTTCGAACAGGCTGTCCTCGGGGGCGCGGGTTTTCAGCGCCTCTTTCAGCTCCATCAGGCGGTTGACGTAGCGCACCGCGAACTCGACCGCGTTGACCCCGTGATCGGGCGACGATCCATGCCCCGCCAGCCCCCGGAAACGGGTGGAATATTCGCAACATCCCTTGTGCCCCTCGATGATCCGCATCTCGGTCGGCTCACCCACGATGGCGATATCGGGCAGCAGATCGCGCCCGCGCAGCGCCGCGGCCAGCGATTGCGCACCAAGGCAGCCGACCTCTTCGTCGTGGGTGAAGGCGAAATAGAGCGGTCGGATCAGTGTCCGCGCCGCAAACAGCGGCGCCATGGCAACCGAGGCCGCAATGAACCCCTTCATGTCGCAGGCACCGCGACCGTAAAGCCGCGCGTCGTCGGCGCGCATCGTGAACGGATCGCTCTGCCAATCCTCCTCCGCCGCCGGCACCACGTCCGAGTGGCCCGACAGCATGATGCCCCCCGGCACCTCAGGCCCGATCCGGGCGAAGAGGTTGGCCTTGCGCCCGGTTTCGTCGTGCAGCACCTCGACGCTGGCGCCAGCGTCTTCAAGGTGGCTGGCAAGGCACGCGATCATGTCGAGGTTGCTGTCCGGCGACACCGTCGGATAAGCGATCAGGTCGGCCAGCAGGGCGGTGGTCTCGGGCAGGCCGGTCATGGCTTGACGAAAAGCTTGCGCTCGAAGGTGCACAAGGGTTCCGCGGGGCCGTTCTCGCGGATCAGGATGGTTTCGGTGGTCTCCAGCCCCCATGTTTCCATCCACAGCGCGGGCATGAAGTGGAAGGTCATGCCAGGTTCGAGGACGGTTTCGTCCTCGGGCCGCAGCGACGCCGTCCGTTCGCCCCAATCGGGCGGGTAGCTCAACCCGATGGGATAGCCGCAGCGCCCCATGCGCTGGATGCCGTGGCTGGCGAGAATTTCCAGGAAGGCGCGTGCGATGTCGCCGGTGGTGTTGCCGGCCTTCGCCACCTCCAGCCCGGCCTCGATCCCTTCCAACTGCGCCTGTTCGGCGTCGAGCATTTCCTGCGGCGGCGTGCCGAGGAAGATCGACCGGCACAACGGCGCGTGATAGCGGCGATAACAGCCCGACAGTTCAAAGAACGTGGCCTCGCCCGCCTTCATGGGCGCGCCATCCCATGTCAGGTGCGCCGCAGTCGCATCCAGCCCCGAGGGCGTCAACGGCACGATCGCCGGGTAATCGCCCCAGTCATCGCCGACCCCGGTAATCCCGGCATGCATGATATCAGCGACGACATCGTTCTTGCGCACCCCCGGTTCGGCGCGATCAAGCGCCACCTGCATCACCTTTTCCGAAATCCGTGCGGCCCTGCGGATAAAGTCGATCTCTTCTTCGGATTTTACCATCCGCTGCCAGTTCACAAGCGCAGTCGCATCGACCAGCGACGCGCCGGGCAATTCCTCGAACAGCACCGCGTGCGCCTTGGCGGAGTAATAATAGTTCTCCATCTCAACGCCGATGCGCGCCGCCTCCAGCCCAAGCGCCTTGATCTGCCCGGCGAGGTCCTGCATCGGGTGGCGCAGGGTGGATTGCACGAAATTGTCGGGATACCCGAGGATGTTTTCCGGGTCCATCCAGCAGGTGCGCAGCGCACCGAGGCTGTCCATGTAGCGGCCCCACCAGACCGGCCCGCCCTCCATGCGCAGGATTACCCCCTGGTGGACGTAGAAGGACCAGCCGTCATAGCCCGTGAGCCACGCCATGTTGGACGGGTCGGTTACGAAGATCGCGTCGAGCCCGGCCTCGTCCATGGCAGCGCGGGTCTTGGCGATACGACGGTCGTATTCGTCATTCGAAAACGGCGCGCGCCCCAGAGGCATGGCATTCTCCCTCGTGATATGTGTAACCAGGCCACGCTAGGCGGATAGCACCCCGGTTCTATCGCCGAACCGACACTTCGCTTGCCGAACACGTCAGGATCGGTCAGGACCGAAGAAACCCGAAAGCGACACGATGACCCGACTGATCCTGTTCAACAAGCCCTTTGACGTGCTGTCACAATTCACCGACACGGGCAACACCGGCAGCCCGCGCCGCACGCTGTCAGACTTCATCGACTGTCCCGGCGTCTATCCTGCCGGGCGCCTCGACCGCGACAGCGAGGGGCTGATGCTGCTGACCGACGGTGGCCGCCTGCAGGCGCGTATCACCAGTCCGCGCAACCGGACCCCCAAGACCTACCTCGCGCAGGTCGAGGGTAACCCGACCGAGGCACAGATAACGGCCCTGTGCGAGGGTGTGACGCTCAAGGACGGCGGAACGCGCCCTGCAAAGGCGCGCCGGATCGACGAACCCGAATGGCTCTGGCCCCGCTCACCGCCGGTGCGCTTTCGCAAATCGGTGCCCGATGCGTGGCTGGAACTTACCATCACCGAAGGCCGCAACCGGCAGGTGCGCCGCATGACGGCGGCGGTCGGCCTGCCCACCCTGCGGCTGGTGCGGGTGCGGGTGGGGCAATGGGCACTCGACGGGCTTGCCCCCGGCGACTGGCGCGACGTGTCGGAGGATC
>PFEX01000027.1:123-613 GCA_002783145.1 Rhodobacteraceae bacterium CG17_big_fil_post_rev_8_21_14_2_50_65_11
GCGCGGCGCACCGCACCCGACTCTTCACAGCCAATCAGGACGCGCAGGGGGTGGATCATGCCTTCCCCTCAATAGCCCTGGCGACGGCGGCGGTGATTGTCGCGCCGAAGTCGGGGCCAGCGCCTTGCTCCGCATCGAAGCGCCACGACAAGGCACGGCTGGCAGTAGGCCAGTCAATGCGAATGTGGCACATGTCCGCGCACCTATCGGCATCCTCGGCGACGGTCAGGGCGTGGCGCAGGCCTGCGCCCAGCGCATCGAGCCAGTCGGGCTGACCTGCGTCGGACTGGGTGTTTTCCCACAGGCTGACGGCATCGCGCGCGGCCTCGAACCCGATCTGGTCGGTGATGCTGGCGAGCTCGTCGAGCAGGCGGGACAGGCGGTCAATGTTGCTGGTCATGCCTTGCGCCCCATGAAGACCGGCAGGCCGGTGCCTTCGGCCACGGCAAAGGCGATCTGTTGGAACCGGGCGCGGCGCTGGTATTCGAGG
>PFEX01000027.1:701-2748 GCA_002783145.1 Rhodobacteraceae bacterium CG17_big_fil_post_rev_8_21_14_2_50_65_11
ACACCGGGATGAACAGATCGAACTTCTGCGGGATCACCATGTCTTCGCGGGCGCGGGTGTCAGTCTCGAAGGTCAGCCGCCGGTCGCCGTTGTCGAGGCGGACCGAGGATTTGTAGGTCGAGCCCGCCGTCGCCTCGAAATCGCGGGCGATCTCGATCATCATCGCCGGATCGGGGTAGCCGATGTCGGTGCTGTTTTCCTCGAGGAAACGGGCAAAGTCGGCCTGATCGTGCATCTTGCCAGCGGCGGCGTTCCAGCGCGCGAATTCCTCGCTGTCGAGCAGTTTCAGGGTTGCGGCGTGGTGGTCGGGGGCGGCGGTGTGAAAGGCTGGGTTCGCGTTGTGCGGGTGCCAGTCGAGCCGGGCGGTGACGGTCAGCGCGCGGTAGTCGGCGATCAAGATCGACCGGTCGTCGCGGAAACGGTTGACATAGGCGATCTGGCTGGCCTGATCGTCAAACACCAGCGCCTCGGTCGGCCAAGCGGGCAGTTCGGCGCGGTTCGGCAGTTCGGTCAGCCCGTGGGATTTTGGCAGGGCGGCGTAACGCCTGCCGTCGGGGCCGGTGATCACTGGGTTTGCCAGCCGGGCGGCGTCGAGCGCAACGTCGAGGGCGGCGCGGGGGTCGCAGAACGGGGGCTGCGCTGCGGCGGGGGCGGCAGCGGCGGATGTCGGGGCTTGTGCCATGATGGTTTCCTTGCGGGTTTCAGTTGTCGTTGCCGCGGCTGCGGCGGGGTTCCAGTTCGTCGAGCATGTCCATCTGGCCCGGATCGCTGCGGGTCAGGTGACCGTCTTCGGTGGCGTAGTAGATGCCGGTGCCAAGGGCGGCGCGCGGGCGCGCGGCTTTTAGTTTCGGGGTGCATTCGATCTGCCCGCCCTTGTTGCGCTTGAGCGGCAGGGAAAGGGTGATCGAGCCGTCGCCGCCGGTCTCAACCATCGCGGTCAGCACCTCGGACAGCATGGCATCAAGCTGCGTGATCAGGCTGCCGCGGCGGAAGGTGTTCAGGAATTCGAGGAAAGTCAGTTCGTCGGGTCGGGCCATGGGATTCTCCTTCAGGGTGGGTATTTCGCGCATCATCATGCCTTGCGGCCCTTGAAGGCCGGCAGGCCGAGGCTTTCGAGCATGGCGCGGCGGACTTCGCCGTGTGAGAAGTTGGCAATGCCGAAGGCCTGGTTGCCGTTCCAGACCATCAGATTGAACCGCACCGTCTTGCCGCGGGCGGCGGCGCGCAGTTCGCTGTCGATCGCCGGGGCAATCTGTTGCAGGACCGTGTTGATGCGGCGCAGGTCGGCAGGGGTCAGGGCGGTTTCGTCGCTGCGCCGGGTCATGGTGACACCGGCGGGGCAAGCCAGCGCAGCAGGGCGGTTGCCCCTTCGCGCTCGCTCAGATCGGGGCTAAGAGTGGCCAGCAGTCGGGCGGCGTCCAGCAGGGCGTCGTCGTCGCCGGGCGGGTCGGCAAGCACGGCGCGGGCGGTCGAGAGGGCGCGCTGGCGCTCGAGGGCGGCGGGGTCAGACCGGGCGCAAGGTTGCATGTCTCACGCCTCCTCGTTCGGGTTCAAAAGGTAAGCCGCCCAGCCGGTGAGGCCCTGCACGCAATACTGCATGGCCTGCAGGCGGGGGTGGTTGACGTGGTGGCCGCGCTCGGCCATCAGCACCGCCCAGGCATCGCGGCGCAGGCGGGGCTGATCGGCGACCAGTTCGGGCGAGTGCACCACCGCGACGGCATCGGCATGGGCCTGCGCCGTGGGCCGGGGGATGAGCGGGATCAGCGGGCGCGGCATGGGGTCTTGCATCATGCCGCCTCGCCGGGTTCGGGGTTGGGTTCGGGCTGATTGAGGCGGGCGAGCGCTTCGGCAAGCGTTATGCGCACGTTGCGCAAGGCCATGGCAGTGCTTGCGTCGTCGCCCACTTCGGCAATCAGCCGGTTGGTGGCATCAAGCAGGGATGCGACCGCGCCGCGGGTGACGGGGGCGGGGCGGCTCGCCCAGACCGCCCATTGCGCGGCGCTGGTCAGATCGGCGCGCAGGCTGCCCCCCGGCGGGGCGGCAAGGG
>PFEX01000027.1:2791-4100 GCA_002783145.1 Rhodobacteraceae bacterium CG17_big_fil_post_rev_8_21_14_2_50_65_11
ATGCGAAAATCGCAACGCATTACAAAAACCGATTCGCGGGCTTGACGGGCCGCGCGATCGGGGGGTGAATTGTGGCAGTGTTTCTGGCTGGTGGGGGTGGCATGGCAGAGAAGAAGGGATCAGTGCTTGGGGTGGTTGTGTCGCTCGGGTTGGCTGCGGCAGTCTTGTATGGCTGCAAGGCAATGCTGACGCCCAGGGAGAGGACGGCGGCTGAAAAATCGGCTGACAAGTTCGAGATGGCGCTGATCAGGTGCCAGAACGCAACGAAGGATAGTGTTGCCGATCCTGATGGGATGCGGTTTGCACCGTTTGGCGAGTGGCTGGCCGCCCGAGATGAAGTCGGGGATGGGTGGACCTTTACCTATGGCGTTGTTGCCAAGAATGCTTTTGGTGCGTTGGTGCCAGCGACGGTCCAGTGCCACGCGACCTATGATGGCCAATATTGGACTGCTACCGATTTGAAGCAGATGTAAGCTCCGGGATGCGCAGAACCGCCGCGACCCGACCGATGATGCCGACCGCCTGGCTATCGTCGGGAAGGACCGGCTGCGGGTGCGTAAGGTCCAGAGAGGCGAGGTGTGGCACCATGTGGCGACGCAGTTCGTTGATACCTTCACCGGACTCGCCGATGATCGAGACCAGAACCAATTCGCCCAGCACGTGCGCACCGCCGTGCTCGATCACCAGAATGTCGCCTTGCAGGATACCGGCAAGCGGCTCGCTGCGCGTCGCGGTGTAGTGAAATGGCCGGGCAATGCCGGGGCAGACGGCGCGGGTGATGTTGTCAATAGTGGTGGACGGGGCCAGCACTTCAGCAAACGCCGGTGCGGTGTAAGCCGCCTGGGGTTCTCGAAGCCCTGGTTGCTGGTTTTCGTTGAAGTAGGCCAGAATCTTTGGGATTTCGTGGGCCTTGACCTGACGGCCGCCTTTCATGATTTTGGTGAGCTGGTCGGGTGGCATGCCAATGGCGTCGGCCAGCGCTTTCTGGCTGCCGTGCCGCGCCGACAGGCGCGCCCTTATCCACGATCCATCGATGACGTCCATGCGGGTAGTCATTGCGAAAATCGCCGGTTTTGAATAGCGGCGAAAATCGCAACTTTGGGGCTTGACGGTTCGTTGCGAATATCGCAATCATTCCCGTCATGTTGAACCCTGCGCATACAGTCATCGACCTTTGTGGCGGCTTTTCCGCCGTGGCTGCGGTCACGCGGCGCTCCGAGGTGCGGGTGCGCCGGTGGTGCTACCCGAAAGAACGGGGCGGCACGGGTGGCTTTATCCCGCCAGAGTGCCAGCAATTGCTGCTCGACTG
>PFEX01000027.1:4225-4959 GCA_002783145.1 Rhodobacteraceae bacterium CG17_big_fil_post_rev_8_21_14_2_50_65_11
TTGTCCATGTTTGCGACCTGGCCGGCGAGTTAAGCCCGGCCCAGCACAACATCCTGACCCAACTTCTCACCTACGGACCCAGCCGCAAGTCAGCCCGAGTCAACGGTCTGGCCCAAATCGTCGCCCCGCGCCCGGGCACAATATCGCCCTGGTCTTCCAAGGCCACGGACATCGCCCACATCTGCGGTTTGGCCGCCGTGGAGCGTATCGAACGCGTCACAGCCTATGGCATAGAGTTTGACGAGACTGCCCTGGAGCCGCCACTCCATGTGGTGCCCGCCGACCAAGTCGCCAAATTGCGCGGCCTTTTGCATGATCGGATGACCCAGGTGGTTTTCACCGAAATTGACGCCTGCGCGGTTCTTTTCCGGCACGAACCTCCGCTACCCCTGACCACTGTCCCGGTCATGACCGAGGGTCGTACCGCGCTGGTCGCGGCCAACGCCTCCTTGGGCCTCGCCTTGGCGGATGATGAGATCGACTACCTCGTCGAGGCCTTCACCAAACTCGGACGCGACCCCAACGACATCGAATTGATGATGTTCGCCCAGGCGAACTCCGAGCATTGCCGCCATAAAATCTTCAACGCCACCTGGGCTATCGACGGCGCCACGCAGGACCGCTCGTTGTTTCAGATGATCCGCAACACCCACGAGTTGCACAGCGAAGGCATCCTGTCGGCCTACAAGGACAACTCCGCGGTCATCCAGGGCTCGCGCGGCGGACGGTTCTTC
>PFEX01000139.1:0-12139 GCA_002783145.1 Rhodobacteraceae bacterium CG17_big_fil_post_rev_8_21_14_2_50_65_11
CGGCCAGTTCCTTGCGGTAGCCCAGCTTGCGCATTTCCGGGTAGGCAATGCGCGAGAACGCCGCCGCCGAAGCGACCGATACGCCGGTGACGGCGGCGAAGATCGCGTTGCCCGCGACCGTGGCAACGGCAAGCCGCCCCGGCAATCGACGCAGCGCCTTGTTGCAGATCTGGTAGAGATCACCCGCCGCACCGCATCGGGACACGAATTCCCCCATCAGCACGAAAAGCGGAATGACGATGAAGGTCTGGCTGCGGATCGCCTCGTAGCTGACCTGTTCCAGAAGCGATATGGCGATGCCGAAATTGCCCAGCATCAGCCAGATGCCAAGCGCGCTTGTCAGCGCAAGTCCAACCGCGATGTGGATGCCGAAGATCACCATCAGCACCAGAAGCGCCATCATGTAAAGAACGATAGCTGTGGCCATGTCAGCGCCCCCCCTGTTGGCGGGGGGCAGGGTCGGCGAAGCTGAGCGCGCCGGGGTAATGGCTTTCGGCTTCCAACTGGCCGGTCCAGTCCAGCCAGATCATCCCCAGATAGGCAATGGCGGTGTAGATCGAGGTGCCGATCAGCACGAAGCGCACGGGCCATGTCGGAACCCGCAACGCGCCTTCGCCCTCGTATTCGCCGATATTGTAGGCGGTCACGGCCGAGTCCCATGATGACCATGCGATCAGGCCAAACAGGACGGCGCCGAGAACGAAGGCCAATGCGCGCATCAGCCTGCGTGCCGTCACCCCGACTGCGGCCGACATCAGATCGGTGCGCAGCATGGAGCCTGAAAAGATCGCCAGCGGCAATTGCATGAAGGTGATCGCAACCACCGAATTGCGGATCACCTCGGACGTGCCACGGATTGGGCTGGACAGAACTGCCCGGCCCAGAACATCGCCCACGATCCAGAAGGCAAGTATCAGCACCCAGAGCGCGGACAGCACATGCAACCCACGCGCCAGGGACACAAGGACCCTGAACACCATCTCGCCTATCTCCTCCCTCTTGGCGACATTGTGCGGCCCTTCCCGCTGTCGCCCGTTCGCTTATGTCAGGCCGCGCGATGCGACCGCTCACTCCCCGGTTTTTGCCTGTCCCCGCCTTGGGTGGGGGCAGGCCATTGCGCCACCGCGATCAGACCTCTTTCAGATCGCCGGTGGAGTCGACCGTCATCCGCGTTTCCTTCGAAGCTTGCAGGATCTGCGGCGCGCAGACCATCCGCCCGCCGTCGCAAGTCGCCTCTTTCGAGACGATGATCGCCATCCCGTTCGCGTGACTGTCGCCGGTGTTGCGAAAATCCGCGACAGATGTTCCTGTCCGATACTCCAAACGCCGCCGTCGTGCAGGCCGCCGTCGTGCAGGCCGCCGTCGTGCAGTGCACCGCGCCGGTCGTAGCCATCTCCACAGGCTGTGTGAAAAGCATGTGCCGACCCCACCAGCCGTATCCGATTACTGAACGATCAAGCATGTCACGCCGTTCGATCCCTCCGCCCTGTTTCGCGGGCCGTATGATGCGACCGTTGACAGGATGCCAATTATCAGTTGATAAACAAAGTCACGCGACGGGGCAACACCCCACTCGGATCGCGAGTGTCATCAACCTGGGGAGGAGCATGACGACATGACCAAGAAACACCATTCAGGCCGGGCCGGTTCGGCAGCGGCGCTTGGCGCGGTAGCGGGGCTTGCGCTTGCATTCCCGGCCATGGCGGACAATTTCACCTTTCGCATCGGGTCCGGGCACCCGTCGGGACCGGCGGTTTACGTCGGTCTGGTCGAAACGGTCTTTGTGCCCGAGGTGACCCGCCGGGTGGCCGAGGAGACCGAACACACGGTCAACTTCATCGAGGCCTATGGCGGCGCCATCGCCGGTGTGGCCGACACGCTGGAGGCGGTCGAATCGGGCCTTCTCGATTTCGGGGCCTATTGCTTCTGTTTCGAACCGGCCAAGCTGTTCCTGCACAATTTCCCGTATTACGCCCCCTTCGGTCCGCAGGGGTCGGCCACGGCGATGGAGATCACCCGCACCGTCTATGACGAGAACCCGTGGCTGACCGAAACCTTCGAACGCGACTACGGCCAGACGCTTCTGGGCCTGTCGGGCTGGGACAACTACCACCTTGGCACGACCGATCCGTGGACCTCGGTCGAAGACCTTCAGGGCGTGCGCGTGGGCGGTGCCGGGCCGAACCTGCCGTGGCTGGAATATGCCGGTGCGGTGCCGGTGCAGTCGACCCTGCCCGACGGCTACATGAGCCTTCAGACCGGCATCTATAACGGCTGGCTGATGTTCCCGTCCTCCTATCTCGGCTTCCGCTTCTACGAGCCGGCGCCCTATTACACACTGATCGGGTTCGGCCCGATGATGGTCAACGGGCTGACCGCCAACATGAACACCATGGCCCGTCTGCCCGAGGATGTGCAGCAGATCATCCGTGAGGTCGGCGCCGAGTATGAACGGCGGTCCGGTGTCGAACTGGATGCAGCGCAGGTTCGGGGCCTTGCCGGTCTGCGCGAGGCCGGGGCGATCTTGACCGAACTGCCCGCAGAGTCGCGGCAGCAATGGGCCGAATCGCTGGCTGAATTCCCTGGTGTTCAGGCGCGTGACGCCGACGGCCGGGGCATGCCGGGAACCGATGTGCTGAACAGCTACCTTCAGGCCGTTGCCGCCACGGGCTATGACTGGCCGCACGCCTACAGCCTCGAATGATCCCGAAGCCGGGCGGCGCGACGGGTGCCGCCCGGTTCTGCCGATACGCAAAACGCGCGCGATCCGCGCCGGTCACAAGATATGCGATGACGGCCACGAGTCCGTCGCGGATTTTCGTGCAAAGAGCCTGCGCTGACTCATAAGCGCCTGCGCTGAGTCAAAGCTGCGCCCCGCCATGAATCGTCATGCCCGAGGCGTGCGGGACGAATGCGTCAGGGGGCGCCATCAACAGGCGCCCACCCGCGTCCGCTTACAGGCTGGCGCTCAACTTGGCGACGATGGCATCGCCCATTTCGCCGGTAGAAACGGGGGTCACGCCCTCTTCGCCCAGAAGGTCGGCGGTGCGCACACCGTCACCCAGCACGCCCTCCACGGCCTTTTCCAGCCGGTCGGCCTCCGCCCCCATGTCGAAGGAATAGCGCAGCGCCATGGCAAAGCTGAGGATGCTGGCGATCGGGTTGGCCTTGCCCTGCCCGGCGATATCTGGGGCCGAGCCGTGGACCGGTTCATAGAGCGCCTTGGGTCGGCCGTTGGCCATCGGCGAACCGAGCGAGGCCGAGGGCAGCATGCCGAGCGAGCCGGTCAGCATCGCGGCGGCATCCGACAGCAGGTCGCCAAAGAGGTTGTCGGTCACGATCACGTCGAACTGCTTGGGCCAGCGGCACAGCTGCATGGCGCCGGCATCGGCATACATGTGTGACAGCTCCACGTCCGGGTATTCCGCAGCGTGCACCTCCGTCACCACGTCGCGCCACAGGATGCCCGATTCCATCACATTGGCCTTTTCCATCGAGCAGACCTTGTTTCCGCGCTTGCGGGCAAGCTCGAAGGCCGACCGGGCGACGCGGGCGATCTCGGATTCGGTGTAGCGCTGGGTGTTGATGCCGACGCGTTCATTACCCTCCTCAAAGATACCACGCGGTTCGCCGTAATAGATGCCGGAGGTCAGTTCGCGCACGATCATGATGTCGAGCCCGGCAACCACATCCTTTTTCAGCGACGAGAAATCGGCCAGTGCATCGAAACACTGCGCCGGGCGCAGGTTGGCGAAGAGGTCCATCTCCTTGCGCAGACGCAGAAGGCCGCGCTCCGGCTTGACGCTGAAATCCAGATCGTCGTATTTCGGCCCGCCCACGGCCCCCAGCAAGACGGCATCGACCGCCTGTGCCTTGTCCATCGTGGCGTCAGCCAGCGGTGTGCCATGCACATCATAGGCCGCACCGCCGACGAGATCCTCGCTTACATCGAAGGCAATGCCACGGCTGGTGCGATACCAGTCGATGATCTTGCGCACCTCGGCCATGACCTCGGGGCCGATGCCGTCGCCGGGCAGGATAAGAAGCGATGGGTTGCTCATGAGGGGATCCGTCCTTGTGATGGGGTTGTCTTCGCCTAGCCCCTGCGCGCTTGAGGGTCAAGAAAGGAGCGGTGCCAGCCTCGGTAATCGCCATGCCCCGGTGCAGTCTGTTTGCCCGTTTGCCGCGCCCGAGGTCGCCCGCCAGCGTTAAACGACGATTTATCCGCACGATGAGGGTCGGTTGATCGGGCCTGGCGGGGTGATGCTCGACAAGGCGCCGGCCAGCGAGAATTCCGCCACCCAGTCGGGCCGCGTGGCGATCCAGAAATGCCCCTTGGCGCGGACGATATTCGGCATCGTGCCCTGCAACACAATCGGACCGGGACACAAGCGCGCACGTGACCTGCCCGGTACGGCCCGTCGGCCGTGGCGCTGCGACGTGCGAATGGTCCAGGTGAAAACGAAAAACGCCCGCTCGGGGACCGGGCGGGCGTTCGGGACGTTTGGTTGGCGCGCTTAGCGGCGGATGCCGAGACGCTTGATGAGGTCGCGGTAGCGGCCTTCATCCTTGCCCTTGAGGTAGTCCAGCAGCTTGCGGCGCAGTGCCACCATTTTCAGAAGGCCACGGCGGCCGTGGTTGTCCTTCTTGTGGATCTTGAAATGTTCGGTAAGCGTGGCGATCCGGCTGGTCAGGATCGCAACCTGAACCTCTGGCGAACCGGTGTCGCCTTCTTTTGTGGCGAATTCCGCAATGAGGCGGTTTTTCTCTTCGGCAGTGATCGACATCGGGGTCTCCTTTACAAGTTGGAGGAATGGCACAAGCCGGGATGTCGTCCAGCAGGGCCCATGGAGAGCTGTCGCCCATAACAGGCGACCCGGTGGCTATAGGATAGAATCCGCTCCGTGAAAAGCCCTGAATCTGGCTCGGATTGTGGCAAATCGGACAGCAGTGGGGCGACCGGTTGTTAACCATATGGTAACGAATTCATTGAGCTTTTCCTAAAATCCGTCGAAAGTATTCCTCGGAATTCGGGGGGCCATACACCATCCGGAAACAGCGCCACATTTATTCCACAGGAAAACCTTGTGGCGGTCGGTAAAAGACCCGATGGTCGGTGCAAGGTCATCCGCAGATCGTTTTGAAGGTCCTCACCCCGGGGCCGAACGTGGAAATGTAGAGGGAAGCTAATGTTTGCAGCGGGTGGCGTATTGTTGCTGATGCTCGTCGGGTTCGCGCTCGAAGGGGTGTTCTCGGGCAACGAGGAGGAATCCGGCTCCGGTGATGGCAGTGACGCGTCGTCGAATGGGCGCGACTCCGCTGAATACGACGCCTCCGTCTATACCTCCGATCTGCACGACCTGCTTTTCGGCGACGATGGCATGGGCAATCCCGGCGATCCGGCGAGCGATGATCGGGGGTCCAGCGGCAGTATCCTCGATGACCTCGACATGTCAGACGGTGATGCCGAAGACGCAGCTGCCGGGAATGACGGGGAAGACACCCAGGATAACACCGACCCCTCGGATGATGACGGGCCGTTGATCCTGGACGATTCGGTGGCCATCGACCCTGCCGACGATACCGAAGACTCCTTCACGGAGGAGGGTCGCATCGTCTTCGGAACCGCCGCCGCCGACGCCCTTGAAGGCGGGGCAGGGGATGACGCGCTGTTCGGCGATGACGGTGACGATATCCTGTTCGGTGGGGCCGGCGAAGACACGCTAGAAGGGGACGAAGGCGCCGATACGCTGGACGGCGGTGACGGCGACGACACCCTGATCCTTGGCGACGGGGACGAAGCGGCGGGTGGCGACGGTGCTGACCTGTTCAGCATCCGCGATGACATCCCCGAAGATGTGCCCATCCTGACCGACTTCATGCCGGGCATCGATTCGATTCTCGTGCGCTATGAAGGCGAGACGCCGCCCGAGATCACCTTTGAAACCGATGACGAAACCGAAAGCACCGCCGTCTTTTCCGATGGCGCGCAGATCCTGCAACTCGATGGCACAACCGGCCTGACGCTTGATGACGTGGTGCTGGAACAGGACGTGGCAGACCCGACCGACGGCAATGATGTGCTGACCGGCAGCGGCGATGACGACACGATCGCCGGCGGCGCCGGCGACGATCGGATCGACGGGCTGGACGGCGACGACCTGCTGAACGGTGGCACCGGCGACGATATCCTGCGCGGACGCGCCGGGATGGACGAACTGTTCGGCCAGCAAGGCAATGACGCACTGACCGGAGGCTATGGCGACGATCTTGTTTCCGGCGGCAGCGAAAATGACCTCGCCTTCGGCAACGAGGGTAATGATACCGTGATCGGTGGCGACGGGAATGACGAACTTTACGGTGATAGTGGCGATGATACGGTCGCGGGCAATGACGGGCACGACCTGCTGCATGGCGGCGAGGGTCACGATTCACTCGATGGCGGCGAAGGGGATGATCTGCTCTACGGTGCCGAAGGGGATGACAGGCTGAGCGGTGGCGCGGGCGACGACTACCTGATCGGCGGCCTCGGGTCCGACGAAATGGCGGGCGGTGAGGGCCACGACACGCTCGACGGAACCTTTACCGGCGGCGACGATGCCTTCGGTCCCTACGATGAGGATGAGTCGGACACCCTGTCTGGCGGCGATGGGGACGATCACCTGTTCCTCGGGCAGGGCGATGTGGGCATCGGCGGCGCGGGCACGGATACCTTCGAATCCGGCAGCTATATTGTAGATGCGGCCAATGCCCCCGTCGTCACCGATTTCGATCCGGTAGAAGACCGTGTGCAGATCAGCGTCGATCTTCAGGCAACCCCCGACCCCGAGATTGCGGTTGTCGATTTTGCCGATGGCACCGGCGCCGATGTTGTCGTGGACGGCACTGTCGTTCTCAGGATCAGCGGCGCGCAGGGGCTGGACCCGGATTCCATTCTGGTGCGCGACATGCGTCTCGACGATCTCGCCGAAACCGGCTGAGCTCGTCAGTCGCCCGCCAGAAAATGCGCGCGCAGCCCTGCCAATATCGCCTCGGGCGCCTCTTCCGGGGCGAAATGGCCGGTTCCGTGCAATTCCTGCCCGGTCACCTCGCCTGTGCACCAAGCTTGCCACAGGGCTTTGGGGTCGCCGGTCTTGGCCGGAAATCCGGCACTCGCCCACAGGAAACACAGCGGTGCGGCGATCCTGTTTCCGGCCAGCCGGTCGGCCTCGTCCAACGCCCGGTCCACGGTTGCCCCCGCCCGGTAATCGGCACACATCGCGTGCACCCGGTCCGGGTCCGCCCATTGTCGCCGATAGCTTTCCAACCCGGCAATCGAGAACGGCGACAGGTCGCGGCATTGCGTCCAGCAGCCCAGCGTCCATTCGAAAAAGGCCAGCGGATCGGCGTTGATCATGCGTTCCGGCACCGGCGCGGGTTGCGCGAGGAAGGTCCAGTGATAGGCCTTCATCGCCAGTTCCGCGTCCCAAGCAGCCCAGAAATCTGCTGTCGGAACCACCTCGATGATGCCGAGCCGATCGACGCGGTCGGGATGGTCGAGCGCCAGCCGGTAGGCGACCCGCGCGCCTCGGTCATGGCCGACGACATGCGCGCGCGCCAGCCCCATGAAATCCATCAGCCCGACGACATCGCCAGCCATCGCGCGCTTGGAATAGACGTGGTGATCGGCATCGTCTTGCGGTGCGTCGCTGTCGCCGTAGCCGCGCAGGTCGGGGATGATGACGTGAAAATTGCGCGCGAGGGCGGGCGCGACCCGTTCCCAGCACATGTGGTTTTGTGGAAATCCGTGCATCAGGATCACTGGTCGTCCCTCGCCGCCCCGATGGACCGAGAGGCGCAGGCCGCCAACCTCGATGAAACTCTGCGTGAACCCCTCAATATCCGACATGTCCGGCCCTCCTGCCGGTCAGACTGCGCCGGTGTCGCCGCTTGGTCAACCGGCAGCCCAGACCTGCGGCGGCGTGGTATGGGCGACATACAGCGGATGGCGCGGATGCCCCGCCTTGCTGAGGCCGAGGTGATGCAGGGTTGCCCCCGCCCCGCGCAGCATCGCCGCCACCTGCGGACCCCGGTTCCGGTGTGCCCCATGCACACCCCAGCCCGCTATGACGCAATCAACCCATGGCAGCGCGTCCAGCAGCAGCCGGTCGTTGTCTGGTCCGATGGGGTGGGCGGCGGCGCGCAGGCGTTTCGGGTCGGTCTCTCGCCAGGCAAAGATGTTCATGACCCGCAACGCACCGAACCCCAGCCGCCGCGCCCTGCGTTCGCAGCGTTCGACGGTGGGGTCGTTCTGAATTTCCGTCGCTTTCGACGGATTGAGCATGATGAACAGCACGTGCGGCGCATCCGCATCCCAGATTCGAGTGAGAGCATAGCGATAAAGCTCGCAACCGGAATAGACCGCCTCGCTTTCGGTGTCGCCTTGCCGGTGCCTGCGCGTGATCATAAGCCGCTTTTGACGCGGGGCCGATCAGGGTGCAAGCCGTGCGTCAGGCGACGGCGCGACGATAGAAATGCCAGCTTGCATG
Source organism: Rhodobacteraceae bacterium CG17_big_fil_post_rev_8_21_14_2_50_65_11 (assembly GCA_002783145.1). Lineage (GTDB taxonomy): Bacteria > Pseudomonadota > Alphaproteobacteria > Rhodobacterales > Rhodobacteraceae > Nioella. Next base: position 8,529 of record PFEX01000139.1, read on the forward strand.
GCCCAGCACCGGCATCACGAGGATCAGGCCCAGCAGGAAGGGCACCGCCGCCAGAGCCAGCGACACGGCGACGATCGCGCCCCAGACGCCAACGGTGACCGGGTTGCGCCGCACCAGCGCCAGCGAGGTGCCGATCGCCGCCGCAAGGCCGATATCGCGGTCAAGCAACAGTGGCACCGTCACGATCCCGATGGCCAGCGCGATGGCGGCAAAGACACCGCCGACCGGAACCCCGATGGCGATCATCGTCAGCCCCTCTTGCGTGGTCAGGACGTTGCGGAAGAACTCGACCGGGCTGCCCGTATCAATCGCGCCCATGGTCTGCGCGTGGATGATTCCGGCGACCGCCAGCCAGAGACCGAAGATCACCAGCAGCAAAGCCCCGAAGACAAGCATCGCGCCGACCGAGGGTGCGCGCAGCACCGCAAGCGCATCGGACCAAGAGGCGTCCTGCCCGGCCTCGCGCCGGCGGCTCATCTCGTAGAGGCCAACCGCCGCGATCGGCCCGAGAATGGCAAAACCCGACAGCAGCGGGAAGGCGAAGGGCGCCATGTCGGCGCGGAAGCTGATCGCCACCAGAAGCAGCCCGATCACCGGGTAAAGCAGGCACAGGATCATCACGTCGCTGCGGAACGCGCCAAGATCCTCGACGCCTTTTCGCACGGCATAGTGGATATCCTCGATGCCGATCTTGTTGACCACGGGCAGTTCTTTCGACCGGTCGCTGCCGACATGTTGGGTCAGTTCGACTGCTTTTTCACCGCCGCTGATCGCTGTTTTCGCGGCCCAGGACAGCGGATTTCCGATTGTATTGACCATGGTGACCTCCTGCATCCTTGTGGTCGGGATGACGCGGGCAGGTGACCGGCGCGCCGCGCGTCGACGGGTGACCTTGGTGCACCCCTCCCATACAAGGCTAGCACAGGACGCCGCTGAAGCGGCTTCACGCCCCCGAGATCGCGGATCAGAAATCGGTGATCACAAGTTGAAAACGCGCGACGGGTGCACTTCGCCACCGCGATATATCCCGACGGCAACCGGCTGGCCCTTGTAAGACACCCAGACTTCTTCGCCGTAGTCCGCAGTGCCAAGAACCTGCCCCGGATTGCCGTTCCTGAGCCGCGTGAAGCCGGTCTCGTTGGCGCGCAGCTCCGGCAAGTCCTCCAGCCCGACCTGCAATGGCAACAGGTGCGCGTCAAGCGCCGGGTTTTTCGCCAGGTCCTCGATCAGCGTGAACGGCACCCCATCCTCGACGTCGAACGGCCCGGACCAGATGCGGCGCAGCCGGTCAACATGGCCGAGGCACCCGAGCCGCTCACCAAGGTCGCGGGCAATGGCGCGCACGTAGCCCCCCTTGCCGCAGACCATCTCCAACTGTGCATGATCGGCATCGGGACGAGACAGCAGGGTCAGGCTTTCGACGTAGAGGGGCCGCGCGGCGATCTCGAACGCCTCGTTGTCGCGGGCCAGCTTGTAGGCACGTTCGCCGTCGATCTTCACGGCGGAGAACTTTGGCGGCACCTGCATGATATTGCCGGTGAACCGCTTCAGTGCCGCGATGATGTTCTCATCCGCAGGGCGCAGGTCGCTTGTGGCGATCACTTCGCCCTCGGCGTCGTCGGTATTGGTCGTGGCCCCGAACCGCACGGTGAAGACATAGGCCTTCATCGCGTCGGTTATGAAAGGCACGGTCTTGGTCGCCTCGCCCAATGCCACCGCCAGAACGCCGGTCGCCGCCGGGTCCAGCGTGCCGGCATGGCCCGCCTTCTTCGCATCCAGCGCCCAGCGCACCTTGTTCACCACGGCGGTCGAGGTCAGCCCGGCTGGCTTGTCCACCACCAGCCAGCCATGAATATCGCGTCCCTTGCGCTTGCGGCCCATTCCGGCGTCTCCGTGCAAAAGCGGTCTTGAAAGGCAGCGGTGCTAGCGCCCTGCTGCGTCCGCGTCAACAACCGTCCCGAGGATCGGCCCGAGCGGGAACCCGAAATCGGTCCGGCCCAGCGACGGCGCATAAAGCCGCGACACCCGGCCATCGAGGTAGAGCGCGTTCGGCGTGCCAAGGTGATCACGAAAGAGCCGCCCGAAATGGTGGAAGTTCACCGCCCGGTTCGAGATTGCAAAGACCGCGCGACTGCCGGTCGTGTCCACCCCGACCCCGTTGCGGATGTTGAGAGAGTCGCTTTCCGGAAAGAACCGGGGATGCAGCGCCCCGTCGATCACCAGCATCGGCCCCGATTGCGTCGCATGGCGGCAGGCAGGCGGGTTCGCCGCGTAGGCCCGGCTCTCGATCACGGCGGCACGACCGTCAAGTATGCAGAACACCCCGTTGGGCAGCAGCCCGAAATTGCCCGGCCCGTCCGAGGTGATGACGCGCATTTCCTGCTGCCCGTTCTCGATATAAAGCCCGACCGGGCTGCGATCGTCGTGAAACATGCCCGCATTGACCGCAAAGCCAAGTCTTTCGCCTTCGTCAAGGCTTTCCTCCACGCGGGCAAAAGACCCCATGACCCGGCCCCGGTCGTCGCGCAGGAACAGGCGCAGGTCATCTTGCGTCAGGTCCACCTCGCAGATCGTGAAGGGGACGTTTTCGAACGCCTCGACCCGGCAGGCGGAGGCCTCGGCCGCGCCTGCCAGCAACATCAGGCCAAGCAAGAGGACCGCCCTAATCATCGTTCCCGCCAGAAAGGTCCCGGCGCACCTTGTCCTGCTGCAACAGGGCGCGCGTCTCGTCCATCTTGTCAAAGCTCTCGTCGATCAGAAACCGCAGGTCCGGCGCGTATTTCAGGTTCATCTGTTTGGTGATCAGGCGCCGCAATTCGCCCTTGTTGCGTGCCAGAGCCTGGATCGCCTCAGGCCGCTTGTTCCCGCCTAGTGGCAACACGAAAACCGTGGCGATCTTCAGGTCGGGCGACATGCGCACCTCGCCCACGGTGATCGACATCGCGTTGAGTTCGGTGTCGTGCACATCGCCATGGATCAGGACATCCGACAGGGTCCGCCGGATCAATTCGCCCACCCGAAGCTGACGCTGCGACGGACCGGGGCCATCGTGAGACTTTTTCTTTGCCATGGATCCTATCCTTTCCGCTTCCCATATGGGATCATCCCGCGCCCCGCAAGCAACCGCTTTCGCACCGTTCAAGGGTGCGCTAGGGAAGGGGCAAATGTCAGCCGGAGGGGTTTGGTCATGCCGGGAAGCGTTTCAATCGCGGTGATGGGGGCGTCGGGCCGGATGGGCCAGATGCTGATCAGGCTGGTCAACGAAAGCGATGCCGCGCATCTGGTGGCGGTGACGGAACGCGCCGGTCATGACTGGATCGGGCGCGATCTGGGCGACTGCATGGGCGGGGTCGCAACCGGTGTGACGGTCCACGCCGACCCGATCGACGCTATCGTCAATGCGCAGGCGGTGATCGACTTCACCGCGCCCGAGGCGACTTTGGCGCACGCGGAACTGACGGCGCAAGCGCGCGCCGTGCACGTGATCGGCACCACCGGTTTCAGCGAAGACCAACTGGCGCAACTGACCCACGCTGCGTGCCATGCCACCATCGTCCGCGCCGGCAACATGAGCCTCGGGGTCAACCTGCTGGTGCAGATCACGAAACAGG
>PFEX01000139.1:12196-12268 GCA_002783145.1 Rhodobacteraceae bacterium CG17_big_fil_post_rev_8_21_14_2_50_65_11
ACAAGGTCGATGCCCCCTCCGGCACCGCGCTGATGCTGGGGCAGGCGGCGGCGGAGGGGCGCGGCATCGACC
>PFEX01000137.1 GCA_002783145.1 Rhodobacteraceae bacterium CG17_big_fil_post_rev_8_21_14_2_50_65_11
ATCCTCACACCATTGGCCTGACGGCCAATGCGCCTTGGAACGTGCCTGCTAAACGAGAGCCACACGCTCCAAGGCGCGCGCCCCAAACTGGCCGACTTTTGCTCCGCCACAGTGGCAGGTCTTTACTCCGCCGTTGACAGCCGGCACGCAGCGCGTCACGGCCCGTAGGTCGTGCAGGTCAGGTTGCGCGACATCAGCCGGGCACAGGCGCGTTCGGCTTCTGGAAAGCTCATCCCGGCGAATTGTGCCTCATACCCGCCGGTGCGTTGCACGACATTGCGCAACGCCTCGTCGAACGTGCCAAGCTCGGCCAGCGCGGTGCGCAACAACAACTGCTCGGCGGCGAACCGCGATGGGTAGCGGCCGAGCGACACGCCGTAGAGACGGTTGCCGGTGGAGGATGCGCGGGTCACGATTTCCTGTTCCGGTGGTGCCGGGTCGGGGTCGATCACCGCAAGCTCTATCTCCATTGAATCGTAGGCCACGATTGCCGGGCGGGGGATCGGCGTCATTGCCGGTTCGGAGGCGAGCGCGGTGATGGTTTCCGTCGGTTGCTGCGCGTCGGGTGCCTGCACTGTTTGCGTCGTCCCCGATGTCGCCCCGACACCACCCGCTACCGGATCAAGCGGTGTTGACGTTGGCACTGCCTCGGCGAGTGTGGCGTCTGGCGGCTGCGGGTTCGCGGGCGGTGTAGCCAGCGCGGTGCCAACCGCCTCCTCCACGGCGGCCAGCAATTCGGGCGCGACGTCCGGCATTTCCGCAGGCTCGTCCATGGGGCGGGGGAGCGGCCGCAGGCTGTGCGTCACCAGCCCGGTGGCGCGATAGTCCCGGCCAACGCGCTCGGCATCGGGGTAGTGGGGCAATTCGGGCCGCCTGACGGTGGCATGCCGGGGCGCGCGGGCAAAGCCCATGTCGAGGAGTTCCATGATGCGCGCGTTGCGGCTTGCGGCGGAGCGACCACCGAACACTGTCGCGATAATCCGCACGCCATCCCGTTCCGCCGAGGAGACGAGGTTGAAGCCCGCCGCGCGGGTATAGCCGGTCTTGATCCCGTCGGCGCCCTCGTACGCGTTCAGGAAACGCCGGTTCACGTTGTAAACCGTTGCAATGCCCGCATCTGCCGACCGGCGCGAGAAAAGGTTGTAGTACTGGGGGTAGTCGTAGAATATCCGTCGCCCCATCGTCGTCATGTCGCGGGCGGTGGACAGGTGACCCTCTTCGGTCAGGCCGTTGGCGTTGCGAAAGGTGGTGCGGGTCATGCCGAGCGCTTCTGCCGTTCGGTTCATACGCTGGGCGAAGGCGGCCTCGGACCCGGAGATGGCCTCGCCGATCGCTGTTGCCGCATCATTGGCAGACCGTACGGCGGCGGCCCGCAGCAGGTAGTGCAAACGGATCGTGGTTCCCGCCTGAAGCCCGAGACGCGACGGTGGCTCCGCTGCTGCATTGCGCGAAATGCGCACCGGTGTATCAAGGGTGATCTCGCCCAGCCGCACCGCCTCGAACGCGATGTAGAGCGTCATCATCTTGGTCAGCGAAGCCGGATGCAGGCGCGTGTCGGCATTGCGCGAATGCAGCACTTCGCCGGTACGCGCGTCGATCACCATGGCGGCGTAAGGCGCGGCGCGCGCCGGACCGGTGGTGGAAAGGGCAATGCCAAACAGCATCGCAAGGCCCATAAGGACTGGAACGAACGTTCTTCGGGTCACGAAACTGCCCTATCTGCCTCTGGTGCCGTCTGTTGCGGCTTTCCTCGGAGATTAGGGGATTCTTCGACTGAAATCTATCGTTAACGTTATATTTGATTGAGACCATTTTGGGGCATCGCAGATATGGATTGCCGCGACCATCGGACCGCAATATCTGCGGTTTGCCCACTGGACCCATCGGGGCCGATTGGGCAGAGTCCGACGAAGTTTGACAAGCAGTTTGACAAGCAGTTCGACAAGGAGACTCGCGATGAACGATCCGTTCGACGCCCGAAAGGCGCGCGCCTCGGCCTGGTTTCGGGATCTGCGCGATCAGATCATCAACGCCTTCGAGGCGCTGGAGGAGAGCCAGATCTCTGGGCCATTCGCGGACCGGCCCGCAGGCCGGTTCGAGGTGATGCAGACCAGCCGCGCCTCCGACGATGGGACGGATGCGGGCGGCGGGTTGATGAGCGTGATGCGCGGCGGTCGGGTGTTCGAGAAGGTGGGCGTCAACGTCTCCACCGTCTACGGGCAGTTGGGGGAGGCGGCGCAGAAGGCGATGGCTGCGCGCGGCGTGCCGGGCATGGCCGACGATCCGCGTTTCTGGGCGTCGGGTATTTCACTGGTGGCGCATATGCAGAACCCGCATTGCCCGGCGGTTCACATGAACACCCGCCTGTTCTGGACGCCGAATGCCTGGTGGTTCGGGGGCGGTTCCGACCTTAACCCATGCATCGAGTATGACGCGGATACAGAGCATTTCCATGCCGTGCAGAAAGCCTACCTGGCACCGCATGGCGCGGGGCTTCATGCCGAGTTGAAGGCCTGGGCCGACGAGTATTTCTACATCCCGCACCGGCAGCGGGCGCGCGGGGTGGGCGGTATCTTCATGGACGACCGCAACAGCGGCGACTGGGAGGCGGATTTCGCCCTGACGCAGGATATCGGGCGCGCTTTCCTGCCCGCCTTCCTGCCGATCACCGAGACACGGCGTAGCATACCATGGACCGAGGCCGACAAGGATGCGCAGCTGGTGCACCGGGGGCTCTATGCCGAATACAACCTCGTCTATGACCGGGGCACCAAGTTCGGGCTGGCCACCGGGCATGACGCGAACGCGGTGCTTATGAGCTTGCCGCCGATGGCGAAATGGCTGTGAGGGTGGCCTCTTCGCGGTGCTCATCGGCCGGCGGGACGGTGCGTTCCCGGCGAACGCCGCGACGTGTGTCGGGACGTGTCTGGGGCGCTGTCCCCGTCGCCTGAGGCGCTCCCGCGAGGTGTTCGGACCAGGATGAAAGGGCAGCGGGGCGTGTCAGTAGCCTGCGTCGCGATCGACAAGGTGCAGCATCGGCTGTCCTGCCTCGCAGCGGCGGATGTTTTCCGCGATGACCAGGGATGCGGTGTCCGGGCGCGTTTCCGACGCGATGTGCGGCGTCACGGTGACGCCGGGGTGGGTCCAGAACGGGTGATCTGCGGGCAGCGGTTCGACGCGGAACACGTCGAGCGTGGCGTGTGCGACCTGGCCGCGATCGAGAGCCGCCAGCAGGGCGTCGTCGTCGATAAGCGGGCCGCGCCCCGGATTGATGACGACCGCGCCCTTGGGCAGCCGCGCCAGCGTTTCGCTGTTCAGGATGTTTTGCGTCGCTTGCGTGTCGGGCAACAAAAGCACCACGATCTGAGCCTGTTGCAGACAGGTGGCAAGCCCATCGGCGCCGCTGTGGCAGGTGACGCCGGGCAGGGTCCTTGGGCTGCGGCTCCAGCCTGATACGCGAAAACCGAGCGCTGACAGCGCCTCGGCGCAAGCGGTTCCCAGTTCCCCCAGACCAAGGATCGCGATGCTGCGATCGCGTGCCAGCGGCGGCACCCGTGGCGCCCAGACACCCGGCGTGCCCATGATATCGGCGTCCATCCCGAGGTGATGGCGCAGCACATGGCCCACCACCCATTCGCGCATGCCCGCGCGCAGGCCGCTATCGACCATGCGTGCAAGCGGCACGGTTATGGTGGTATTGCCGACGATGGTTTCGACGCCGGCCCAAAGGCTCAACACCGCCTTCAGGTTCGGGAAGACCGAGAAATCGGTCAGTCCGCCATTGGGGGCGTAAACGATGTAATCGACCTCTGCCCGGGGCGCCTCGGTCACCACGCGGAACGGGCCGATCCGCGCATGGTCGAGCGCGCCGTTGAGCGGGTCTTCGTATTGGTTCCAGCGGTCGGGGCGGGCGGAGAATAGGATGGTCAGCATCTGGGCGCCTTTATCTGGGGCGGTGGATATGGGCCGACTGCACCAGTCCGAAGGCCGCCATCAGCACCAGCATGGCCGATCCCCCGTAGCTGACCAGCGGCAGCGGCACACCGACGACGGGCGCGAGGCCCATCACCATTGCCATGTTGATCGCGAAGTAGAGAAAGAAGGTCATTGCGACGCCAAGCGACACCAGAGAGGCGAAGCGATCCTTGGTCTTGACAGCCGTGACGATGCAAAACAGCAGGATCAACAGGTAGAGCACCAGTAGTGACATGCCACCCACGAAGCCGAATTCCTCGGCCAGCGTGGTGAAGATGAAATCGGTGTGCTTTTCCGGCAGGAAGTTGAGGCTTGACTGCGTGCCCTGCATGAACCCGCGCCCTGTCCAGCCGCCCGACCCAAGCGCGATCTGGCTTTGCGTGATGTGATAGCCTGCCCCAAGTGGGTCCGAGGCGGGATCGAGAAACGTGTCGATGCGGCGATACTGGTAGTCCTGCAACAGCTGCCATTCGGTCCCGCGCGAGGCGATGACCGCCGTGACAAGGCCGACCGCCGCCCCGATCACCGCGGCGAAATAAGCCCAGTGGACGCCGGCAAGAAACAGCATTGCAGCCCCACCGATCAGCAGCAGAACCGCGGTACCGAGGTCAGGCTGGATGAAGGTCAGGACGGTTGGAACGAGGATCAGCGCCACCGGGATCGCCACGAAAGCCGGGTGTGAGACCTTTCGGATATCGAGCCAGTCGTAATAGGCAGCGAGGACCATCACCAGCGTGACCTTGGTCAGTTCGGACGGTTGCAGCCGCATGAACCCGAGGTCGATCCAGCGCTGCGCGCCCATGCCGACCGACCCGAAGAACTCCACCAGCAGCAGCAGAAGAAGCGAAACGCCATAGGCCACGACAGACAGGTTGCGCCAGAACCAGATCGGGACGAATGCAACGATCAGCATCACGACGAGGCCAAGCACGAACCGCTGCATCTGCAACGACGCCCATGGCTGCATTGATCCACCGGCAACGGAATAGAGCATCAGGAAACCGATGGAGGCGACCGCGCCGATCAGAAGGATCAGGGCCCAGTTCAGGTGTAGAACCTTGCGCAGGCCGGTGGGCGTCGCCTTGTGGGTATATTCCAGAAAGCTCATGCCCGCGTGCGTCCGGCTTCAGTTGGCGGGTCGAGCGGCAAAAGCTGCATCTCGTCATGCATAGCTTCGATATCGCGGCGTTGGCTGACCGGGTAGGCGGAGGATGGTGGCACCGTGCCATGCATCGCGCGCAACAGAAGATCGCGGGCGATCGGGGCGGCCACGGTGGACCCGCCGCCGCCATGTTCCACCACGACGCTGACCGCGTAGCGCGGCGCGTCGGCCGGGGCGTAGCCGACGAACAGCGCATGGTCGCGTCGCTCCCAGGGCAGATCCTCGTTGCGGGTGACACCGGTCGCGCGCTCTGCGGCGGTGATGTTGCGCACCTGGCTTGTGCCGGTCTTGCCGGCGATCTGGAATCCCTCATCGACAACCCGCGACCGGAAGGCGGTGCCGCGCCGGAAATTGCTGACGTTCCACATCCCCTCGCGTACCACCGCAAGATGGGCGGGGTCGATCCCGAGATCCTCGGTCTGGTCCCGCCGTTGGTCGATTCCGTTGAGGGTGCGCACCAGTTGCGGCCGGATCGCGCGGCCGGTGGCAAGGCGGCTGGTCATCACCGCCAGTTGCAACGGAGAGTTCAGGACGAAGCCCTGCCCGATGGCGGCGTTGAGCGTATCGCCCACGACCCATTCCGAGCCGCGATTGGCGCGTTTCCAGTCCCGGTCGGGCACCAGGCCACTGGCGACGCCTGACAGGGGCACATCATACCGTTCACCGAGTCCGAGCCGGCGGGCCATGGCGGAGATCGCATCAATGCCCACGCGCTGCGCAAGTTCGTAATAATAGACGTCGCAGGATTGGGTGAGGCCGTCGACCATGTTCATGCGTCCGTGACCCCCCCGCCGCCAGCAGTGGAACCGGCGGGTGCCAAGCTCGATAAACCCGTTGCAGGTGATGGTTTCATCGGGCTCGATCATCCCGGCCTCAAGCCCCGCAAGTGCCGTGATCATCTTGAAGGTCGATCCTGGCGGGTAAAGCCCCTGCACGGTCTTGCTGGCCAGCGGGCGGTACGGGTCATTCGTCAGGTTGCCGTATTCCGCCGTCGAGATGCCGCGCACGAACAGGTTGGGGTCGTAGGACGGTGCCGAGGCCAGCGCCACGATGTCGCCGCTCTCGACTTCCATCACCACGGCCGAAGCGCTTTCGCCCGAAAGCCGCGCCTGAGCGTAGTTCTGCAAGCCGGTATCGACGGTCAGTTGCAGATCCTTGCCGGGGGTCGGCGGGATGCGATCCAGTTCGCGCATCACCCGACCGGTGGCGTTCACCTCCACCCGGCGGCTGCCGGTTTCGCCGCGCAAATCCTGTTCCATGCGCGATTCGACGGCGTAGCGGCCAACCTGGAAATCGGGAATCTGAAGCACCGGATCGGTATCGCCGGTCGATTCGAGGTAGAAATCCGACACTGGCCCGACATAGCCGACCACATGCGCAAAATCGGCACCGAAGGGGTAGATTCGGCTTAGCCCGACCTCGGGCGTTATGCCGGGCAGGGCCGGGGCGTTCACGGCGACCGAGGAAAACTCCTCCCAACTCAGCCGGTCGGCGATGGTGATCGGAACGAAGGGCGCGCGGGCCATCATTTCGTCGCGCGCGCGGGCCAGATCCTGCATGTCGATATTGACGATCCGCGACAGCCGATCCAGCACCGCGTCCACGTCGCCCGCGTTCTCGCGCACCATGACGACGGTGTAATTCTGTTCGTTACTGGCCAGAAGCCGCCCCTGCCGGTCATAGATCAGCCCGCGGGCGGGTGGCAGAAGCTGGATGTTGATGCGGTTTTCCTCGGCCAGCAGTCGGAAATCGCTGGCCCGTTCGACCTGAAGATAGCGCATGCGGGCCGCCAGGAGTCCGCCGGTGGCCAGCATCAATCCGCCCACCACCATCGACCGGCGTGTAATGGCGCGGGCGCTGTGCTCGGTTTCCTTCTGCGTTCGTTTCATGATTTGCCCGGCTCCCTCTCCATGACGGGCAGTCTATCCAGCCCCAGAAGATATTTCGAGACGAGGACGACGAACGGGTAAAGAACGATCGTCGCAAGTCCTTCCATCAGCGCCAGCCCAAGGCTTGGCTGGTCGGTGACGAGGATCCACAGGATCACCCGCTGGCCCAGCACCATCGCAAGGATCGCTCCGGCAACCAGGCCCCATTCGAACAGAAACGGCGCCTCGGCGATGCCGGCGCGCCGGTTGCGCAAAAACTCCATCACCAGAACCGCAAGCGCCGTCCACAGGCCGGGCGGGCGTTGCAGCAGGACATCGCCGATCAGGAACAGGAACAGGACCGCCGCAAGCGGCACCGTCGCCGGCTGGCGCAGGACCCACGCCAGCGTCACGGCGAGGATGAAATCGGGGCCGGGCAGAGCGGGGATGCCGGTTTGCAGCGGCAGGATGCGGTAGAGGATGACCGCAAGCCCGAACAGCAGGTAAATCGCCCGGAAGCCCCAGATCCTGCGTGCCCGACGCTCAGCCATCGGCGGCCTCATCACCGGCGGTCGATTCGGCGGTGTCGTCCGGGTCATCCGGCGCCGACGTCGTGTCGGACGGAAGCGGCCATGGTGGGCCGATCAGACCGCCCGGATCGGCCAGCGAGGTGCCCGGATGGCTCCGCATCACGCGCAGGAAATTGAGGCGCGACATGTCCGCAGAGGGCCGCGCGCGCAATCGCCCCTCACGGTCGACGACGACATGGCCGACCAGAAGGCCCGGCGGAAACACCCCGCCATCGCCAGAGGTCACGATCCTGTCACCGGGCGAGATGTCTTCGGCGGCTTCCACGAATTCCAGCACCGGCAACGCGGTATTGTCGCCCATCAGCAACGCTTGCTGGCTCGATGGCATCACGGTGACGGGGATACGGTGCGCCGCGTCGATCAACAGGATCACGCGGGATGTGTTTTCGCCTACGCCGGAAATCCGCCCCACCACGCCAAGCCCGTCCATCGTCGCCCAGCCGTCGATGATCCCGTCGCGCGCGCCGACGTTGATCAGGACGGACCGACGGAACGGGCTGCCACTGTCTGCCAGCACCAGTCCGGTGACATGGGTCAGGTCCGGGTCAAGCTGCACCCGGTTGAGATCCAGCAGCCGCGCGTTTTCCTGTTCCAGTTGCAGCGCCGCCTCGCGCCAGGCGCGCATCTGCTGCAATTCGCGGCGCAATTCCTCGTTCTGCTGGTAGAGCCGCGTGTAGGACTGGAAATCGTCCACCATCCTGCCAAGCGCCGTAACCGGCGCCATGGCCCATTCCAGGTTCGGCACGATCCGATCGGTGATGTTGCTGCGCAGGCGTTCGACGCGCGGGTTGTCGATGCGCCAGACAAGAACCAGAACAACAAGGCACAGCACGACCACCGCCACAAGCAGACGCCGGACGGGACGGGCATGGCTGCTATCGGTCCGCTCCCTTGCCATTCGGTCCTTTCAGGGGCGCCCCTGACGGGCGCCGATCAGCTTTCGTAGTCGATTGCGTGACGCAGGAGGTTTTCATACTCCAACGCCTTGCCGGTGCCCAGTGCGACGCAGTTCAGGCTTTCGTCGGCAACCGAGATGGCGAGCCCGGTCTGTTCGCGCAAGGCCAGGTCAAGCTCGCCCAGAAGCGCACCGCCGCCGGTCAGCATCACGCCGCGATCCACGATATCGGCGGCAAGGTCGGGTGGAGTCGCTTCCAGCGCGCCCATCACCGCCTCGCAGATCTGTTGCACCGGTTCCGACAGCGCCTCTGCAACCTGCGCCTGGCTGATCTCGGTTTCCTTGGGCACCCCGTTCAGAAGGTCGCGGCCACGGATCATCATCGACTGGCCACGTCCGTCATCGGGCATCCGGGCGGTGCCGATGGAGGTCTTGATGCGTTCCGCCGTCGCCTCGCCGATCAGCAGGTTTTGCTGGCGGCGCAGGTAGGCGATGATGGCCTCGTCCATGCGGTCGCCACCGACGCGCACCGACCGTGCATAGACGATATCGGCGAGGCTCAGAACCGCCACCTCGGTCGTGCCGCCGCCGATATCGACGACCATGTTGCCGGTCGGGTCGGTGATCGGCATGCCGGCGCCGATAGCCGCTGCGATGGGTTCCGCGATCAGCCCGGCCTTGCGCGCCCCCGCTGACAAAACCGACTGGCGAATCGCCCGCTTTTCCACCGGGGTCGCGCCGTGGGGAACGCAGACGATGATCTTGGGCTTGGTGAAGGTGGTGCGCTTGTGCACCTTGCGGATGAAGTGCTTGATCATTTCTTCCGCAACGTCGAAATCCGCGATCACGCCTTCGCGCATCGGGCGGATCGCCTGAATGCTGCCCGGCGTGCGGCCCAGCATCAGCTTGGCATCCTCGCCGAAGGCCAATGCCTTCTTGACCCCGTCCTTGACCTGGTAGGCCACGACCGAGGGTTCATTGAGGATCACGCCCCGACCCTTGACGTAGACCAGCGTGTTCGCGGTGCCGAGGTCTATCGCCATGTCAGCGGAAAAAAGGCTGCGAAAAAAACCGGCCATGTGGGGGAGGATCCTGCTTGTGAGCGTGTGCAAATCGGTTCGGGGGGCCTGCGCCAGACTCGGGGGCCGGCACGCAGGTCGACCGCATCGCGTATAGGCCGGGGCGGCGGGGCAGGTAAAGCCTTCCCGATGAAGAAATCAGCGCCTTTCCGCTTGTCGCAAGCGCGCGGAAATGTGGCGCGACCATCAACGAATGGCCCAACCGTCGTGCGATTTCGTCCATGATGATCGGCAATGGTGGCGCATCGCCGTCCCGGGGCGCTCCGACCGGCAAACCGACCCGAAGGAAGATCAGACCCGTGCACATCGCGCAGGCATCAGAGCCGATACCCGGCGCCGCATCCCGCCATGGCGGGATCGACGCAGCGCGGTTGCTGTTCGCCTGTCTCGTGGTGCTGGCCCATTGCGCGACCTTCCTTGCCATAAGCCCGGCGGTGCATTTCTACGTCAACAACGGCTTCGGCAGGGTGATCGTGCCGTTCTTCCTGCTGACCACGGGCTATTTCTTTGACCGGCAACTGGCCAGGGGGCTGGACCGCTGGCTGTGGCGTGTGGGGCGGGTCTATATCGGCTGGACCGTCGTCTTCCTGCCCTTCATCCTGTTCTACCAGGAGGTGACGCCTTTCCGGCTCGCCCTGACCTTGGGCTTCGGCTTTTTCCACCTGTGGTATCTGCCGGCGCTGATCGGCGGAATGGTCCTGTTGCATGCGGCGCGCAGGCTGCCGGATGCGGAGCTGCTGGCCTTGTCCGTTGGCCTGCTCGTCACCGGTGCCGCCGTTCAATACGCGGAAAACGCGCTGCTCGATTATGCCACCATGTCCAACCACTATGACCTTTTGGTCGTGACCCGGAATTTCCTGTTCTACGGCTTTCCGTTCCTCGCGCTCGGGGCGTTGATCGGGCGCGGTGCGATCCTGTCGCGGACCTCGCCGCGCGGGCGCGCAGCGCTGGTGATCGTCGCGCTGTGCCTGATGGCGGCGGAGACCACCCTGCAATACCAGTCCTTTTCGCCGGAGGGGTTCTATGACCTGACGCTGTCGGGCTTCATCCTGACGCCGGTCGTGTTCGTCTTCGTCCGCGATCTGCCGGTTTCCGCCTTGTGGGTCGATCCGCGCAAGCTGTCGATGGTGATCTACCTCAGTCACCCGCTTTACCTGCTGCCGCTGCGGCTGTGGACGTCACTGGGACCGCTCGGTCTGACACTCGTCACGTTTGCGCTGACCCTCGCCTTCGCCCCGCTCTGGATGCGGGTGGGGCAAAGGCTGCGCATCCTGCCCTGACCGGCCGGCGCACGGCCGGCCGGTCAGGGCAGGATCGGGGTCAGATGCGGATCAGCTCATATCCTTGTAGGACACTTCCGGCATGTCGCCGCCGGAGCCGAGCTTTTCGTGCCGCACGATCAGCCGGTTGAGCGCGTTGACATAGGCCTTGACGCTGGCGACCACGGTGTCGGTATCGGCGGACTGGCCGGTGGTGATCTTGCCGTCCTCCTCGATGCGGACGGTCACCGTGGCTTGTGCATCCATGCCCTCGGTCACCGCGCTGACCTGGTAGAGTTGCAGCACCGCGTCGTTGGGGTAAAGCGCCTTCACGGCGTTGAAGGCGGCATCGACAGGCCCGTCGCCCTGCGCCGTGGCCTGCTTGTCGGCGTCGCCCACGCGCAGCATGATATCGGCCGATTGCGGCGCCTCGGTGCCGCAGATCACGCGCAGGAATTTCAGTTCCAGGTGATCCTCGGTGCCGGCGGCGGCGGCATCCGTCACCAGCGCGATCAGGTCGTCGTCGAACACCTCCTTCTTGCGGTCGGCAAGCGCCTTGAACCGCACGAAGAGATCATTGAGCTGGTTGTCGATCATGTCGAAGCCGAGATCCTTCAGCTTCGCGCGCAACGCCGCGCGGCCTGAATGCTTGCCGAGTGGCAGCGAGGTTCCGGCCAGCCCGATATCCTCGGGGCGCATGATCTCGAACGTATCCGACGATTTCAGCATACCGTCCTGATGGATGCCGGATTCGTGGGCAAAGGCGTTCTTGCCGACGATGGCCTTGTTGGGCTGTACCACGAAGCCCGAGACTGTGCTGACCCGGCGCGAGATATGCATGATCCTGGTGCTGTCGATACCGGTCGTCCACGGCATGATGTCGTTGCGCGTCTTCAGCGCCATGACGACCTCTTCCAGCGCGGTGTTGCCGGCACGTTCGCCGAGACCGTTCACGGTGCATTCGATCTGCCGCGCGCCGCCGGCGACGGCCGCCAGCGCGTTCGCCGTCGCCATGCCAAGGTCATTGTGGCAGTGGGTGGCAAAGATCACGTCCTCGCCGCCGTCGCATTCCGCGATCAGGCGCCGGATCAGGTCGGCGGATTCCACGGGCGCAGTGTAACCTACGGTATCGGGGATGTTGATCGTGGTGGCACCGGCCTTGATGGCAATCTCGACCGTGCGCTTGAGGAAATCCCACTCCGTCCGCGTCGCGTCCATCGGCGACCATTGAACGTCGTCGCAGAGGTTGCGCGCGTGGGTCACGGTTTCATGAATGCGCTCGGCCATCTCGTCCATAGTCAGGTTCGGGATCGCGCGGTGCTGCGGCGAGGTGCCGATGAAGGTGTGGATGCGCGGGGAGTTGGCGTGCTTCACCGCCTCCCAGCAGCGGTCGATATCCTTGGGGCGGGCGCGGGCGAGGCCGCAGATCGTGGCCGACTTGGCCAGCTTGGCGATCTCGGCCACGGCGTTGAAATCGCCTTCCGAGGCGATGGGAAAGCCGGCTTCGATGATGTCGACGCCCATCTCGTCAAGCAGGCTGGCAATCTCCAGCTTCTCGGAATGGCTCATCGTTGCGCCGGGGCTTTGTTCGCCGTCGCGCAAGGTCGTGTCGAAGATCAACACGCGGTCTTGGTCGGTGGTCATGGGGTCTGTCCTTGGTCTTAGCCTGATGGTCTGTGTGGCGATCTCGGCGCTGGTTCCCCCCTGAGCGGTCGCGCCGAAAGGCACGCTCAGAGGCGGCTAAGGAGAAGAGGCGCGCACAGGGCTAGACCGCCCTTGCGGGTGGTCAGGATCGGGATATGGCCGTGCGTCGTCATGGCGGGGACTATGTCGCGCGTTCGGCGCGTTGAAAACCCCTTTTTTCGTGATTGCCCCGGTCGGGCTTTGACCAGAGCGCTGGCTGGGCTAGGTCATCGGCCATGACCGAAGACAGAACACTCATCATTGGCGCCTCGGGCGGCATCGGGTCGGCCTTGACCGACGAATTGCGGGCGCGGGGCGAGGTCGTGGGCCTGTCGCGCAGCGCCGACGGGCTGGACCTGACCGACGAGGCCAGTATCGAGCGGGTGCTTGGCGCGTTGGAGAGCACGTTCGACCGCATCATCGTCACCACGGGGGGCTTGCAGATCGGCGAGGCCGGGCCGGAAAAGACCATCCGGGCGCTCGATCCGGCCAACATGGCGGCGCAGTTCGCCTTGAACGCCATCGGCCCGGCGCTGGTGCTGAAACACGCGCTGCCGCTGGTCCCGCGCGACCGGCGCAGCGTCGTGGCGGTGTTGTCGGCGCGGGTGGGCTCCATCGGTGACAACCATATCGGCGGCTGGATCAGCTACCGCGCGGCCAAGGCGGCGGTGAACCAGATCTTGCGCACCTCGTCCATCGAATACGGGCGGCTGCGCAAACAGGCGATCCTCGTTTCGCTGCACCCCGGCACCGTGCAGACCGACCTGACCGGCCCCTATCTCGGCCGAAACAAATCGGTAACGCCGCAGGAGGCTGCAAGAAACCTTGTCCGGGTGATCGACGGACTGACGCCAGAGGATACGGGGCAGTTCTTCGACTGGGCCGGCAAGCCGGTGCCGTGGTGACCCCGCGCCTCGTTCTGGTGCTGGGCGACCAGGTCTCGGACAATGTCGCGGCGCTGAAAGCCGCCGACAAGGCGCGCGACGTAGTGGTGATGGCCGAGGTTGCGGCGGAAACCGATTACGTCCCGCATCATCCCAAGAAGATTGCGCTTCTCTTCGCCGCGATGCGAAAGTTCGCCGCCCATCTGGAAGGGAAAGGCTGGCGCGTGGCCTATACGCGGCTCGACGACCCGGACAATGCGGGCTCGATCGAGGCCGAGTTGCTGCGCCGCGCGCAGGAGTTCGGCGCGACGCAGGTACTGGCGACGGAACCGGGCGAATGGCGCCTGATCGCGGCGCTGCGCGATCATCCGCTGACGGTGCACCTGCTGGAGGATGACCGGTTCCTCTGTTCCCACGCCGCCTTCGAGGGCTGGGCCGAGGGGCGCAAGGCGCTGCGGATGGAGTATTTCTACCGCGAGATGCGGCGCAAGACCGGCGTTCTGATGGACGGTGGCAACCCCGAAGGCGGCAAGTGGAATTTCGACCACGACAATCGCAAGGGGCCGCCGAAAGGTCTGGCCGGTCCGCCGCCGCCCCGGTTCGACCCGGACGCGGTGACGGAGGAGGTTCTGACCCTCGTCGAGGCGCGCTTCGGCCACCATTTCGGCGCTCTGCGCCCGTTCTGGTTCGCCACCGACCCCGATCAGGCGGGGGCGGCGCTCGATCATTTCATCGCCCATGCGCTGCCAAATTTCGGCGACTATCAGGATGCGATGGTGTGTGGACAGGATTTCCTCTTTCACGCGGTGCTTTCGGCCTACATCAACGCCGGGCTGCTCGACCCGCTGGAGGCCTGCCGCCGGGCGGAGGCGGCCTATCGCGCCGGTACCGCGCCGCTCAACGCGGTCGAGGGGTTCGTCCGACAGATCATCGGCTGGCGCGAATTTGTGCGCGGGGTCTATTTCCACGAAGGGCCGGGCTATGCGCAGCGCAATACGCTTGGTCACGACCGCAAGCTGCCGCCGGTCTACTGGGGCGGCGAGACGAAGATGCGCTGCATGTCCGAGGCCGTCGGCGTCACCCGGCGTGAGGCCTACGCGCACCATATCCAGCGGCTGATGGTGACCGGCAATTTCGCGCTGCTGGCCGGGGTCGATCCGGGCGCGGTGCACGAATGGTACCTGTCGGTCTATGCCGATGCCTATGAATGGGTGGAGGCGCCCAACACGGTGGGGATGAGCCAGTTCGCCGATGGCGGGGTGGTCGGGTCCAAACCCTATGTCTCATCGGGCAATTACCTTGCGAAGATGTCGGATTACTGCAAGACCTGCGCTTACGGCGTGAAGGTAAAGACCGGGCCGGATGCCTGCCCGTTCAACCTGCTTTACTGGGATTTTCTGACCCGCCACCGCGACCGCTTCGCGCAGAACCCGCGCATGGCGCAGATCTACCGGACATGGGACAGGATGGACGCGGCCAAGCGCGACACGATCCTGTCGGAGGCGTCGACCTTCCTTGACCGGCTGGACGCCGGCGCGCCGGTCTGATCACTCTCCGTTCTCGGCGGGGGCGTCCGGTGCGCCGGGCGTGTCCTCAGCCGGGACTTCTATCGCCTCGTCTTGCGCCGGTTCCCCGCTCGAGGTGGTCACCAACTGCCCCTCTTCCCACTGGCCCTGCACGATGCGCGCCTCGCGGTCCTCGGTTTCGGCGTAGGTCATGGTGCCTGCGCCCTGGCGGCTGCCGTTGACGAAGTCGCCCTGGTAGACATCGCCGTTGGCATAGGTCGCCCGGCCTTCGCCGTTGATCTCGCCGTCTTCCCATTGCCCGGTATAGGTGAACCCGTCGGGCATGGTCAGCGTGCCGGTGCCCTCGCGCTGGCCCTCGACGAAGCCGCCCTCGTACGTCGTCCCATCGGCATAGGTTGCGATGCCCTGTCCATGGCGCAGACCGTCCTGCCAAGCGCCCTCGTAGCGGTAGCCATCTGTGAAGGTCATCACGCCCTGACCGTGCTGGCGGGCGTTCTGGAACTGGCCCTCGTAGACCAGCCCGTTGGCATAGCGCGCGACACCGAAGCCCTGAATCACGCCCTCGACCCATTCGCCTTCATAGGTCGATCCGTCCTCGTAGGTGATCGTGCCGCGGCCATGCGCAAGGTCGTTGCGGAACGTGCCCTCGTAGACCGATCCGTCGGGGTAGCTGACCCGGCCTTCGCCCTCGATCTCGCCGTCGATCCACTGACCGGTATAGACATAGCCATCGGCGCCGCGAAACTCGCCCTGTCCGTGGCGGCGGTCATTCTGGAACTGGCCTTCGTAGCGATCGCCATTGGCGTAGCGCACGATGCCGGTACCGTGGCGTTCGCCATTCACCAACTGGCCTTCGTAGACATCGCCGTTCGGCTGGGTCAGCGTGCCGGTGCCGTTGATCTCTCCGCCCTGCCACTGACCGTCATAGATGACACCGTCGGGCAGTTCCAACCGGCCCTGTCCCTGCCGCTCGCCATTCTCGAACTGGCCCACGTAGACCGCGCCATCGGGATAGGTGATCCGGCCCTGCCCATGTTTCAGCCCGTTTACCCACCGGCCTTCGTAGCGGTAGCCGTTGGGGCTGTCCATTGTGCCGGTTCCGTGGTGCAGCGCGTTGCGGAACCCGCCCTCGTAGCGCACCCCGTTGGCATAAAGCGCGATGCCCCGGCCATTGATGCGCCCTTCGGACCATTCGCCTTCATAGGTTGATCCATCGGCGAAGGTGATGGTGCCGAAGCCCTCGGGACGGCCTTCCGCGAAGCTGCCCTCGTAGACCGAGCCATCGGGAAAGACTGCGCGCCCCTGTCCAAGGATTTCGCCCTCGACCCATTCGCCGGTGTATTCGTAACCATTCGGCAGCCGGTAGGTGCCGGTGCCGTGCTGAACCCCGTTCCGGAAGGTGCCCTCATAGATCCCGCCGCCTTCATACTGGTGGATCTCGATCTCACCCTCGTCCTGCGCCCATGACGCAAGCGGCAGCATGACGGCCATGCCGGCCGCCACCAATATCCGAAGAAGCCTGCCCCGACCTGTCTGGCTCACCTGTCTGCTCCCTCGCAAGGTTTCCGTTACCCATCGCAAACCTAGTGGAGAGGGCGGGACCTCGCAATGTCTTTTGCCTGCGGGTGCTTGGCGGCGGGCGGCGATCTGCTAAAACGCACCCCGAAGCACCCCGGTGAGAGGCCCCATGTCCGACAGATTCCGCGTCACGCTCGCACAACTCAACGCCACCGTTGGCGCGCTTGAGGCCAATGCCGCCAAGGCCCGCGACGCGTGGCAGGCGGCGAAGACCGCCGGCGCCGACCTTGTTGCCTTCCCGGAAATGTTCATCACCGGCTACCAGTTGCAGGATCTGGTGCGCAAACCGGCCTTCGCCGCCGACGTGTCCCGGGTGCTCGACCGGCTGGCCGAAGATTGCGCCGATGGCCCCGCCATTGCGATCGGGGGGCCATGGCAAGGCCCCGACAAGCCCTTCAACGCCTATTTCATCCTGGAGGGCGGCACCGTGCGGGCGCAGGTGCTGAAACACCACCTGCCAAATTACAACGTCTTCGACGAGAAACGCTATTACCACGCGGGCGGGATGCAGGGGCCGGTGCAGATCGGCCCGGTGCGCATCGGTTTTCCGATCTGCGAGGATTGCTGGTTCGAGGATGTCTGCGAGACGCTGGCCGAGACCGGCGCCGAGATTCTGCTTGTGCCCAACGGCTCGCCCTATCATCGGGGCAAGATGAACATCCGGCAGGCGATGACGGTGGCCCGCGTCGTCGAAACCGGGCTGCCGCTGGCCTATCTCAACCTGACAGGCGCGCAGGATGATCAGGTTTTCGACGGCGCCAGCTTCGTGCTGAACCCCGGCGGTGGTTTGGCGGTGCAGATGCCGTTCATGGACGAAGCGCTGACCCATGTCGATTTCACCCGCACCGCCGACGGCTGGCGCGCCGAGGACGGCGAGAAGGCGTATCTGCCGGGTGAATGGGAGGCGGATTACCGCTGCATGGTCGAATCCGTGCGCGATTACCTGCGCAAGACCGGGTTTCGGAAGGTAGTGCTCGGCCTGTCGGGCGGGATCGACTCCGCCATCGTGGCGGTGATCGCCGCCGATGCGCTTGGGCCGGACAATGTCCGCTGCGTGATGCTGCCGTCGGAATACACCTCGCAAGGCTCGCTCGACGATGCGGCGGAGGTGGCGGGCGCGCTTGGCGCGCGGCTCGATACCGTGCCGATCGACGCCCCGCGCGCCGGGGTGAGCGCGGTGCTGGCCGATCTTTTCGCGGGAACCGAGCCGGGCATCGCCGAGGAAAACATCCAGAGCCGCCTGCGCGGGCTGATCCTGATGGCGCTGTCCAACAAGTTCGGCGAAATGCTGCTGACGACCGGCAACAAGTCCGAGGTCGCCGTCGGCTACGCGACGATCTACGGCGACATGGCGGGCGGCTACAACCCGATCAAGGACCTCTACAAGACCCGCGTTTTCGAGACCTGCCGCTGGCGCAACGCCAATCACCGCTCGTGGATGCTGGCCCCGGCGGGCGAGGTCATCCCGCCCCGCGTCATCGACAAGCCGCCCACGGCCGAGTTGCGCGCGGACCAGAAGGACGCCGACAGCCTGCCGCCCTACGAGGTGCTGGACGTGATCCTGGAGATGCTGATCGACAAGGAAGCCTCGGTCGCCGACGTGGTGGCCATGGGCTATGAGCGCGAGACGGTGAAACAGGTGGAACACCTGCTCTACCTCTCGGAATACAAGCGCTTCCAGTCCGCGCCCGGCGCCCGGCTTACCGAACGGGCCTTCTGGCTCGACCGGCGTTACCCGATCGTCAACCGCTGGCGCGATCCGGGGTAGGGGCCGCTCTTCCGCGCCCCGGGGCGCGTCATCGCAACGGACGGCGCGGCGGCGCTATCCGTCGATGATGTTGCGCGGGCCGGCCCCACGGTTCCGCACGGCGTCGTCGGGGTTGTAGAGCGCGCAGCTTTTCAACGACAGGCAGCCGCAACCGATGCAGCCGTCCAGCTTGTTGCGGGTGCGCTCAAGCCGGTCGATCCGCGCATCCAGAACTGCCCTGAACCGTCGGCTGATCCGTTCCCAGTCGGCCCTGGTCGGCGTGCGGCCCTCGGGCAGCTTTCGCATTTCCGCGCGGATCTCCGACAGGGAGAACCCCAGTTCCTGCGCGATCTTCACGAAACTGATGCGCCGGATGTCGGAGCGCCGGAACTGCCGCTGCCCGGCTTCGGTGCGGATCGGGTGCACCAACCCCTCGGCCTCGTAGTAGCGGATCGCGCTGACCGCGACGCCCGTACGCTTCGCGATCTTTCCGATCGGCAGCATGTCACCGGGGCGGCGCATGAAGAAACCTCTTGAGCTAAAGTGAACTTGAGCAATTAGACCATGGGTCATCGCGCCGAATCAAGCAAGGGAGTTTTCGATGAGCGCCGGATTTCTGGAACACGTGAACATGACCGTCAGCGATCCCGACGAAATGGCGGGCCTTCTGGTCGACCTCTTTGGCTGGCACATCCGCTGGCAGGGCGAAGGCAAGGGCGGCGGCCGGTCGATCCACGTGGGCAACGACACCTCCTACGTGGTGGCCTATTCGCAGGGCGGGCAGATGAAGGCGTCCGACAGCTACCGCACGCCGGGCGGGCTGAACCATATCGGCGTGGTGGTGGAGGATCTCGACGCGGTGGAGGCGAAGGTGAAGGCCGCGGGCTACACGCCGGTCAGCCATGCCGACTATGAGCCGGGGCGGCGGTTCTATTTCGATGGCCCCGACGATATCGAGATCGAGGTGGTCAGCTACGCCTGACCCTTCGGTGGCGGGCCGCCCGGTGCTATTCTCCCGCGAACGGAGGCCCGCCCCGTGTCCAACGCCCCGAACAAGACGCAGATCACCGCGACCGACCCCGCCGATTTCATCGCGGCCGTCGAGCACCCCACCCGCCGCGCCGATGCCGAGGCGCTGGACCAGCTGTTTCGAAAGGTCACCGGGTTCCTTCCGGCCGCGCATGTGGGGGCCGACCATCATCGGTTGCGGGCAATATCGCTACCGCTATGACAGCGGGCGCGAGGGCGATTTCCTTGCCACGGGGTTCAGCCCGCGCAAGGCGAACCTGTCGATCTACATCCTGCCGGGCTACGGCGATTTCGGAGCGATCCTTGATCGGCTGGGCAAGCACAGGACGGGCAAGTCCTGCCTCTATATCAACAAGCTCGCCGACATCGACACCGATGTGCTGGCGGAACTGATCCGGGCCGGGCTGGACGATCCGGGCCGACGGTGGACGATCACCCCGACCTGAGCGGCCTTATTCCCACCACGGGTCGATCTCGGCGATATCGTCATCGGACCAGCCGAAATGATGGGCCAGTTCATGCACCAGCACGTGGCCGATCAGGTCGCCAAGCGGGATGTCACCGCGATCCGCCCATTCATCCAGGATCGGGCGGCGAAAGAGCCAGATCGCATCCGGCCCCAAGGGCTGATCAAGCACCGATTTCTCGGTCAGGGGGATGCCGTCGTAGAGCCCGGTCAATTCGAACGGGGTCTCGATCTCCATCTCGCGCAGCACCACATCGCTGGCGAAATCCTCGACCCGCAGCGCCACCTGCATGGCGGCCGCGCGATAGGGGTCGGGCAGGGCCAGCAGCGCCTGCTCCGCGAGGCGCTCGAACTCGGCAAGGTCGGGGGGAATGAAGAGGGCCCAGTCGGTCATGGCCCCCTTCTTGCGCTACACGGCGCGCCTTTGGAAGGGGTCAGGACATGAACTGGCCCTGTTCCGGCACCCAGGCAAAACCGTCGCCCTGGCTGTCGACGAAGCCGAGCGCCGGGAACGGCATGTGATAGCCGATTGCCGGGATGCGCTCTGCCGCGACCATGCCCAGAACGCGACGGCGGCTTTCGGCGGCCATCGCCTTGTCGGTATCGAAGAGCACCTCCCAGTCGGGGTGGGCCAGCGACCAGACCGGGTGGTTGGCCAGATCCGCCATCAGCATCAGCCGCGCGCCCTCGCTTTCAAGGTGAAAGCCCAGATGCCCCGGCGTGTGGCCGTAGGCGGCGACCGAGGTGATGCCGCTTGCCACGTCCTGATCCGGTTCGAGGAAGGTCATGTTGTCGGCCAGCGGGCGCACCCGTGCTTCGAACCCGCCATTGCCGGTTGCGGCCCAATGGTCGAACTCCACCCGGCCGGCAACGTAGCGCGCATTGGGGAAGGTCACGCCCGCATCACCGGACAACCCGCCGATGTGGTCGGGATGCATATGCGTCAGCACCACGGTATCGACCTGATCGGGGCTGTAACCCGCCCCGGCCAGTGCGCCGGTGATGCCGGCAGGGTCGAGGCCGGTGTCGAACAGGATCAGCGCCGCCCCGGTGTTGACCACGACGGGGGTGAAGAAGAACTGCGACACCTCGGTCGAGAGGTGGGCTGCGGCGCTGACCTCGGCGAATTCCTCGGCGCTGATGTTCATGCCGAAGATGCCTTGCGGATTGTCGCGCGGGGTGGTGCCGGCCAGAAGGATCGTCACCTCGAACGCGCCAAGACGAAATCGGCGATGCCGCGCGAAGGATGCGCCCATGGCGGGCGCCTCGGCCCGCGCGAAGCTCGCTGCGGAGGCCAGGAAGGGCGTCGCAAGCGAAAGTTTCATGAGGGTGCGTCGGTCGAGTGTCATCGGAATCTCCCTGTCCGGTCTGGTTGTGCCTGCTGACAGGTTAGCGCATCGCGGCGCCGTCGCGGCGTGGTTGACGGGATCGTGATCCGCCCGCTGTCGGCGCCGCCCCATGGACAAACCGGCGCGCCTGTGAAACAGCATCGCCCGCACATGAAGGAGGCCGCGCCCCATGACCGTCACCCGTTTCGCCCCGTCGCCCACCGGGTATCTGCATGTCGGGAACCTGCGCACCGCGCTGTTCAACTTCCTCATCGCCCGCAAGGCCGGGGGCAGCTTCATCCTGCGCCTCGACGACACCGACCCGGAGCGGTCGAAGCGCGAATATGCCGACCAGATCCAGCGCGATCTGGAATGGCTGGGCCTGACTTGGGACCGGATCGAGCGCCAGTCGGAGCGGCTTGACCGCTACGCCGCCGCCGCCGATGCGCTACGTGACCAGGGCCGGTTCTACGAGGCGTGGGAGACGCCAACGGAGCTTGATCTCAAGCGCAAGAAACAGATGAACATGGGCCAGCCGCCGGTCTATGACCGCGCCGCGCTGCACCTTTCGGATGACGAGAAAGCCGCGATGCGGGCCGAGCGCGGGCAGGGAGTCTGGCGCTTCAGGCTGGATCATGAGCGGATCGAGTGGCGGGATGGCATTCTCGGGCCGCTGTCGATCGACGCGGCCAGCGTGTCGGACCCGGTGCTGATCCGGCAGGACGGGCAGGTGCTTTACACGCTGGCCTCGGTCGTGGATGACACCGAGATGGGTGTCACACACGTGGTGCGCGGATCCGACCACGTGACCAATACCGCGACGCAGATCCAGATCATGCAGGCGCTTGGCCACGTGGCCCCGACCTTCGCGCATCATTCGCTGCTGACCGGCCCGCAGGGCGAGGCGCTGTCGAAACGGCTGGGCACGCTGGCGTTGAAGGATCTGCGTGAAAACGGGGTGGAGCCGATGGCGCTGCTGTCGCACATGGCGCGGATCGGGTCCTCGCAACCGGTGGAGCTGTGCGACACCCTCGACGATCTGGCCTCGGGCTTCGATCTGGATCATTTCGGCGCGGCGCCGACAAAGTTCGACGTGGATGACCTCTATCCCCTGACCGCGCGCTACCTGCATGGCCAGCCGCTCTCGGCTGTGGCGGAGGATATCGCGGCGCTCGGTGTGCCGGATGATCTGGTAGAACCCTTCTGGACCGTCGCGCGCGACAACATCACCACGCGGCACGACCTTGCCGGCTGGTGGCACCTGTTCCGCGACGGGGCCGAGCCGTTGGTGGCCGAGGAGGACCGCGATTTCGTGGCCGAAGCCTTCGCGCTGCTGCCCGACCCGCCTTATGGACCGGCCGCGTGGAAAGACTGGACCGGCGCGGTGAAAGAGGCGACCGGGCGCAAGGGAAAGGCGCTCTTCATGCCGCTTCGCAAGGCCGTCACCGGGCTGGAACGCGGGCCGGAAATGGCCGAGGTGATGCAGCTATTGCAGAAAAAGCCGACGCTCTGACCCTGCCACGGGTGCAACCCGACTGTGCGCCGATGGGGGTAGCCTTGCATCGGCGGTGCGCCACATAAAGGCGTCAGTCGGGAGGAGAAGGCAATCGTGGCGCAAGAACAGGCGAAATTCCTCAGCGGCAATCTTTTCGGCCACATCACGGTGATGTCGCTGACCGCCTCGCTTGGGCTGATGGCGGTGTTTCTGGTCGATTTCGTCGACATGGTCTTCATCTCGATGCTGGGCAAGGCGGAACTGGCCGCGGCGGTGGGCTATGCCGGGGCGATCCTGTTCTTCACCTCGTCTTTCGGGATCGGCATGTCGATCGCGGCGGGGGCGCTTGTCGCGCGCTCGCTCGGTGCCGGGCGGCCGGATGAGGCGCGGATGCGGGCCACCACCGCGCTGGTCTATGGCTTCGGGTTCGGGGTGGTTTTCGCCGCAATCGTCTGGGCCAACCTCCACGGTCTGACCGGGCTTGTCGGGGCCAGCGGAGAGACGCAGGATCTTGCCGTGGGGTTCCTCAGGATCGTGATCCCGAGCGTGCCGCTTTTGTTGGTGGGCATGGTCGGCAGCGCCATCCTGCGCGCCCATGGCGCGGCGCGGCGGGCAATGTGGGTGACGATCACCGGCGGTATCGTGAACGCGGTGCTGGACCCGATCCTGATCTTCGGGCTTGACCTCGAACTGACCGGGGCAGCGCTGGCCAGCGTTGCCGCGCGGGTGGCGATCGCCGTTGCCGCGATCCTTCCGATCCTGCGCCACCACGGCGGCTTCGCGCGCCCTAGCATGGCAGATTTCGCCGAGGATTTCAGCCCCATATTCGCCCTCGCCGCGCCCGCGATCCTGACCCAGCTGGCGACGCCTGTGGGGCAGGCCTACGTGACGCGGGCGATGGCGGAGTTCGGGGAGGAGGCGGTGGCCGGCATGGCCATCATCTCGCGCCTGACGCCGGTGGCTTTCGGGACGATCTTCGCGCTGTCGGGCGCGGTCGGGCCCATTATCGGGCAGAATTACGGGGCCGGGAACTTCGCCCGGGTGCGACGCGCCTATCTCGACGCGCTGGTGTTCACCGCGCTTGTGGTCGGGGTCGTGGCGCTGATCCTTTACGGGTTGCGAGGGCCGATCGCGGCGCTGTTCCAGGTCGAGGGCATATCGCGCGAGTTGCTTTACCTGTTCTGCGGCCCGCTGGCTCTGGCGTGGTTCTTCAACGGGATGATCTTTGTTTCCAACGCCGGGTTCAACAATCTGGGACACCCGTTGCAATCCACCTGGATCAACTGGGGCCGGCACACGGCGGGCACGATTCCCTTCGTCATCCTGTTCGCCGGGTGGTTCGGCGCGGCGGGGGTTCTCATTGGGCAGGCGGTTGGCGGGGTGCTGTTCGGGCTGCTGTCAGCATGGCTGGCGATGCGGGTCATCGCGCGCAAGGAAACCCCGCTGGTGCGGGTGCCGTTCCAGCGCCAGGCGCGGCTGATGCAACTGTTCTTCAACCGCCGTTGAGGGGTGGACAGGGGGCTGGGCGACCGGTGCGCCCTGTCTGCAAGATCCGTGCGATGACGTCACCGGCGGCGATGCCGCGGCGCGCCCCGGGCCATGGATACCCGTTCGGGCGATCGGGACGCCGCCGGTTGGTCTGACCGGATCGCAGCGGTCCGACGGTCCCCGGAAAACAACACACTTGATGCGTGTGCATAAACGCGCCATCCTGAGCCGGTGTGGCAGGTCACGTCGGGAGTACCGGATCGGGAGAGAACCTGCGGCGCGCCGTCGACATTCATCATCAGCCAGAGCATGCGACCGCGTGCATGAGGTATCGAGCATGAGCAAAGCGATCCCTGCACTGAATGCCCGAACCCTGGGGACGATGTTCGTCGCCGGGTTCTTCGCAACCGTCGCCTTCGACCTCTGGGGGCAGCTGATAAGCCCCGGACTGGGGTTCGCCAACCTGTCGCCACATGGGCTTGCCAGAAGTCTGCTGGGCACTCTCGGGCTGCCTGCCGGTGATTTTGCGGGGTATTTCGTTCACTTTTATCTTGTCGGGTTGATTGGCTACCCCTTGGGCTGGCTGTTCATTTTCCGGCCGCTCTGGGCCATGATCGACAGGCGCGACATGGGGTGGGTGATTGCCTCCGTGATCTACGGGCTCGGCCTATGGGTCTTTGCGATCGGTGGAATCACGGCGATTGCCGGGCTCCCGTTCTTCCTGAACTTCTCTGGGATCACCTGGGTCGCGCTGGTGGGGCATGTTCTTTACGG
Source organism: Rhodobacteraceae bacterium CG17_big_fil_post_rev_8_21_14_2_50_65_11 (assembly GCA_002783145.1). GTDB lineage: Bacteria > Pseudomonadota > Alphaproteobacteria > Rhodobacterales > Rhodobacteraceae > Nioella. Next base: position 24,827 of record PFEX01000137.1, read on the forward strand.
CGTGGTGGTGGCGGGGGTCAGTCGGGCAATCGACAAAAGCTGACCCAGGTGCGCCGCCCGGCGCCACGACAGGCGGACCGAGAACCAGCGGATGCGACAACCGCGGCCGCCGGGCCGGGGCTGTGCGGTCTCGTCGCGCGGGGCGCGCCGATCAGGGCGGCGGCCCGTCTTACCCCCCGCTGAAGCGGGGGCCGCGTCGCGCCGCTTGGGGGTCTCCCCCAAACCCCGGAGGTATTTGGGCCAAGGTGAAAAGGGCCGTTCAGGGATCTGGCGCGCGGCCTTCGGGGTCTGTTTGCCCCCGGTGCCGCGCCGCCGCAAAGATGACGGCAAAGGTCGAGATCACGCCATCGAAGCTGTCGCCGGGGGCGCGGCCACAGCGCCTGAACCGTGTGCGATATCGTGTCGGACAGGCCGAAGAGATCCCGTCATGGCCGGCGTCCGGTGCGCCCCACATCCGGGCTTCGGGGTTCAAGGTGTCGATGGTCATGGCGGTCTGTCCCGAACTCGATCCGGTCCTGCTGATCCGGAGGCAACGCTGGAGACACTGATCCGGATCTATCGCGGCGGCTGCGCTGCTGGTTCAACCCCGGCGGCGGGGCGACGGCGCCCGTGGCCGAGGCCGGACCCGCCGGTTGACCTGAACCGCCATGGCCGTCCGCGCGATGGCCGGTGGGCTTGCAAAGACGCCAACCCCGGTCTATACGCCGCCGATGGCCCGGCCTGGGGCCGGGACTTGCAACCAAGAAATGCCGTGTTTGGCCCCGTGATCGCTTCGGGGTCAGTTCCGGCGAAGGAGAAGCGACATGAAACTCAACGAACTGCGCGACAATCCGGGCGCGACGAAAAAGGCCAAGCGCATCGGCCGGGGCCCCGGTTCGGGCAAGGGCAAGACCGCCGGGCGCGGCATCAAGGGCCAGAATTCCCGGTCGGGCGTCGCCCATAACGGATTCGAAGGCGGCCAGATGCCGCTTTACATGCGGCTGCCCAAGCGCGGCTTTACCAAGCCGAACCGCAAGCAATTCGCGGTGGTCAACCTTGGCCTGATCCAGAAATTCGTGGACGAGGGCAAGTTGGACGCCGGATCGACGATCACCGAGGATGCTCTGGTTGCCTCGGGCCTCGTGCGGCGCAAGCTTGACGGTGTTCGGGTGCTGGCCAAGGGCGAGGCTTCGACCAAGCTGATGCTGGAGGTGACCGGCGCGTCGAAATCGGCCATCGAGGCCGTCGAGAAAGCCGGTGGCAGCCTGAAAACGGCGCAAGCGGCTGCGGCTGAATAACGCCGCTGCGGGGCTTCGGCCCGATCGGTGCTTGTGAGCGGTTGCCCAACCGCTTACATCGAAGCGAAGTTCCTCCCGCGCCGCGAGATCGAACCCGGTTTCGCGGTGCCGTCATGAAAGAGACGTTATGGCATCTGCTGCGGAGCAAATGGCCGCGAACCTGAGCTGGAAGACATTCGGCAAGGCGACCGAACTGCGCCAGCGCATCCTGTTCACCATCGGCCTTCTGATCATTTACCGGATCGGCACCTATATCCCGGTGCCGGGGATCGACGGAGCCGCGCTTCGCAGCTTCATCGAACAGGCGCATGGCGGCATCGGCGACATGATCAACATGTTCACCGGCGGCGCGATCGGGCGGATGGGGGTCTTTGCGCTTGGCATCATGCCCTATATCTCGGCCTCGATCATCGTGCAGCTGATGACGGCCATGGTGCCGGCGCTGGAACAGCTGAAGAAAGAGGGCGAACAGGGGCGCAAGAAGATCAACCAGTACACGCGCTACGGCACGGTGCTGCTGGCGACCTTCCAGGCCTACGGGCTTGCCGTCAGCCTTGAAGCCGGCGACATGGTCACCGACCCGGGCTGGTTCTTTCGCGCCGCCTGCGTGATCACGCTGGTCGGCGGCACCATGTTCCTGATGTGGCTGGGCGAGCAGATCACCGCGCGCGGGATTGGCAACGGTATTTCGCTGATCATCTTCGTCGGCATCATTTCGGAAATTCCCGGCGCGCTGGCGCAATTCCTTGAACAGGGGCGCACCGGTGCCATTTCCACGCCGACGGTGCTTGGCATTCTCTTGATGCTTCTGGGCACGCTGACCTTCGTGGTTTTCATGGAACGCAGTCTGCGCAAGATACATATCCAGTATCCGCGCCGGCAGGTGGGCATGAAGGTCTATGACGGCGGGTCGAGCCATCTGCCGATCAAGGTCAACCCGGCGGGTGTGATCCCGGCCATTTTCGCGTCGTCGCTTTTGTTGCTGCCGACCACGATTTCCACCTTCTCGGGGCAGGAGTCGGGCCCGGTGATGCAGTGGATTCTTGCCCTGTTCGGTCCCGGTCAGCCGCTTTACCTGCTGTTTTTCGCGGGAATGATCGTCTTCTTCACCTACTTTTATACGCTTAACGTATCGTTCAAAACGGATGATGTCGCCGACAACCTGAAGAACCAGAACGGCTTTGTTCCCGGCATCCGGCCCGGCCCGAAGACGGCGGAATATCTGGAATACGTTGTGAATCGTGTGCTGGTGCTCGGCTCCGGCTACCTTGCGCTTGTCGTCCTGATGCCCGAGATTATCCGAACGCAGCTGTCGATCACGGCCTTTTTTGGCGGTACGTCGATCCTCATCATCGTTTCGGTGGGGATGGATACCGTGCAACAGGTCCAGTCGCACCTGCTGGCCCATCAATACGAGGGCCTGATCGAGAAATCGCAGCTGCGCGGGCGCAGGTCCGGTGGCGGCAAGAAACGAAAGGGACCCGCGCGCCGATGAACATCATTCTTCTGGGACCACCGGGGGCCGGCAAGGGCACCCAGGCAAGCCGCCTTGTCGAGACCCGCGACATGATCCAGCTATCGACCGGCGACATGCTTCGCGCGGCCAAGGACAGCGGCACCGAGATGGGCAAGATCGTCGCCGACGTCATGGCGCGTGGGGATCTTGTCACCGACGAGATAGTGATCGGCCTGATCCGCGAAAAGCTCGATGGTGATACGAAGGGCGGCTTCATCTTTGACGGCTTCCCGCGCACGCTTGCGCAAGCTGATGCGTTGGACGCGTTGCTGGCCGAGAAGGGCGAGCGGCTCGATGCGGTGATCGAGATGCAGGTGAACGACGAGACGCTCGTTCAGCGTATCCTGGGTCGTGCCGAGGAAGCCCGCGCTGCCGGGCAGGCTGTGCGGGCCGACGACAACGAGGACAGCATCCGCACGCGGCTTTTGGCCTATTACAAGCAGACTGCGCCGCTGATCGGGTATTACCACGCCAAAGGCGCCTTGTCGGTGGTTGACGGGCTGGGCGAGATCGACGAGGTCGCGGCGGCGATCCAGAAAGTTCTTGACAAGGCCTGAATGCGGCCTTGACCCCGGACGCCAAAGCGCCTATCCGCAGGTTTCCCATCCGGGAATCGCGAGACAAGCGGGATACGATCCCGCCCCCATCGCAGAATTAGCTCGCTGGCCCGCAGGCTGACCGCCTCGGGCTTTCGGTTGTGAAAAAAGGTTCTGGGGCTACGGAACCGCAACGAAAAGGAAGACTACGTGGCACGTATTGCTGGCGTGAACATCCCCACTGCCAAGCGCGTCCCGATCGCGCTGACCTATATCACGGGCATCGGCCCGTCCTCGGCGCGTAGCATCTGTGACGCCGCCAACATCGATTATTCCCGTCGCGTGAACGAACTGTCTGATGCAGAGGTTCTGGCGATCCGTGAACATATCGACGCAAACTTCACCGTCGAGGGCGACCTGCGCCGTGAAAGGCAGATGAACATCAAGCGCCTGATGGACCTTGGCTGCTATCGCGGCCTGCGCCATCGCCGCAACCTGCCGGTGCGCGGACAGCGCACCCACACCAACGCACGCACGCGCAAGGGCCCCGCGAAGGCCATTGCCGGCAAGAAGAAATAAGGGAGGGCAGAGACCATGGCACGCGATCGTCGTCCCGCAAAGCGCAAGGCATCGAAGAACATCGCCGCAGGTGTGGCGCATGTGGATTCATCCTTCAACAACACCAAGATTTTGATTTCCGACGTGCAGGGCAATGCGATCGCATGGTCGTCTGCCGGCACGATGGGCTTCAAGGGCAGCCGCAAATCCACCCCCTATGCCGCGCAGATGGCGGCAGAAGATGCCGGCCGCAAGGCACAGGAACACGGCATGAAAACGCTGGAAGTGGAAGTGCAAGGCCCCGGTTCCGGCCGTGAAAGCGCGCTGCGCGCCCTCGCGGCCGTCGGGTTCCAGATCAGTGCGATCCGGGACGTGACACCGATGGCCCATAACGGATGCCGCCCGCCGAAGCGCCGCCGCGTCTGATCTTGCGAATTCCCCTGCGGGCCGTGTGCATCCCACGCGGCCCGCAGGGGTGTCATTATGATCCTCGAGCGTTCCGGGCATCGGATCTGCCTGCGAACAGGAATGGAGGCGACACATGATCCATAAGAATTGGCAAGAGCTGATCAAGCCCACGCAACTGGTGGTTATTCCAGGCAACGACCCTGCGCGCCAGGCCACGGTCGTGGCCGAACCGCTGGAGCGGGGTTTTGGCCTGACGCTGGGCAACGCGCTGCGGCGTGTGCTGATGGCGTCGCTTCAGGGTGCGGCCATCACCAGCGTGCAGATCGACAACGTGCTGCACGAATTCTCCTCGATCGCCGGTGTGCGCGAGGACGTGACCGATGTGGTCCTGAACCTCAAGGGTGTTGCGTTGCGCATGGATGTTGACGGACCCAAGCGGATCTCCGTTTCCGCCAAGGGGCCCAAGGTTGTCACCGCCGGCGACATTTCGGAAAGCGCCGGCATCCAGGTGCTGAACCGCGACCACGTGATCTGCCACCTCGACGAGGGTGCCGACCTGTTCATGGAGTTCACCGTGAACACCGGCAAGGGCTATGTCTCGGCCGAGAAGAACCGGCCCGAGGATGCGCCGATCGGTCTGATCTCGATCGACGCGATCTATTCGCCGGTCAAGAAGGTCAGTTACGACGTTCAGCCGACCCGTGAAGGTCAGGTTCTGGATTACGACAAGCTGACGCTGAAGCTGGAAACCGACGGTTCGGTGACCCCCGAGGATGCCGTCGCCTATGCCGCGCGAATCCTTCAGGATCAGCTGTCGATTTTCGTCAACTTCGACGAGCCCGAAGCCGCTGGCCGTCAGGACGACGACGACGATCTGGAGTTCAACCCGCTTCTGCTGAAGAAGGTGGACGAGCTGGAACTGTCGGTGCGCTCGGCCAACTGCCTGAAGAACGACAACATCGTCTATATCGGCGACCTGATCCAGAAGACCGAGGCGGAGATGCTGCGCACCCCGAATTTCGGCCGCAAGTCGCTCAACGAGATCAAGGAAGTGCTGTCCGGTATGGGGCTGCACCTTGGCATGGACATCATCGACTGGCCCCCCGACAATATCGAGGATCTGGCGAAGAAGTTCGAAGACAACTTTTAGGGTGCGTGGCAAGCACGCACCCTACAGGCCGTAGGGTGCGTGATTTCACGCACCGCCCCTGGGCAATCCCGCCCCAACAAGGAGGGACCGGCACGCACCGGCCCCGGACAAAGCACAAAGTCAGGAGACCCAAACCATGCGTCACGCACGAGGCTACCGCCGTCTGAACCGGACCCACGAACACCGCAAGGCACTGTTCGCGAACATGTCCGGCTCGCTCATCGAACACGAACAGATCAAGACCACGCTGCCCAAGGCCAAGGAATTGCGCCGGGTCGTGGAAAAGCTGGTCACGCTGGCCAAGCGTGGCGATCTGCATGCGCGCCGTCAGGCGGCCGCGCAACTCAAGCAGGAGGCGCATGTCGCCAAGCTGTTCGATATTCTTGGCCCCCGCTACGCCGAACGCCAGGGCGGCTATGTCCGTGTCCTGCGCGCCGGCTTCCGATACGGTGACATGGCACCGATGGCGATCATCGAATTTGTCGAGCGCGACGTCGACGCCAAGGGCGCCGCCGACCGCGCCCGACTGGAAGCTGAAGACGCCGCTGCGGAATAAATCGTCCCTCCGCAGCGTTTCGGAAAAACGAAGCCCCGCCGAATTCGGCGGGGTTTTTCATTTTACGCCTGTATTGGAAAGGTTTGTTAACCAAATTGACGTATCGGAGCTGCGTGATCCTGTTCGATCTGCAAAAGCAGGGTGTCCATATCCTCTTCGGTCAGCGACGATTGTCCGAGGAATTCCAACACGTCACGACGAAGATCCGCAGGAAGTTTCATTATTCTCAGGAAAATGTCTGAGTTAAGGTTTTCTGACATTGGACATGATGTAGCGTTAGGCATTATGACACTTTACGGAGCCACGGAATTCGGGCAACCTGTCTAAATAGACATGACCAATAGTAGAGTACTCATATCCTTGCTGGATCAGCTTAATGCCCATGCCCCTGTGGGCTACACGGTGGGCCTGCACATTCGTTTTGCCTCGCCCCTTGTGTTGAAAAGTTCCTATCCCGCTGCGTGGCAGCAGGAATATCAGGACAATGCCTATGCCCTGCGCGACCCCCTGGTGTTCTGGGGTATCGGCGTCAGCGGCCAGACAAGGTGGAGCGAAATTCGCCTGCCGGACCCGTTCAGCGTCATGCAAAAGGCCAAGAAACATGGCCTTCACTATGGCTGCGTGGTGTCCTGCGGGCAGATCACGTCACGATCCATAATCGGATGTGCGCGAAGTGACCGTGAGTTCACGGATGACGAGATCGATGCGATCGCAGTTATCGCCCGTGCCCTGCACGAGGCCGCTGCGCCCCCGGCTGATCTGACCAAGGCGCAGATCAAAGCGCTGCGCCTGATCGCCGATGGAGACAGACATACCGCAGCGGCTGCCAAGCTGGGTATTTCCGAGAGCGCGCTGAAGGCGCGCCTGTCGTCCGCCCGCGTTCGCCTGGGTGCGCGAACCACGGCCGAGGCCCTCAAGAAAGCGCGGGAATTCCGATTATTATGACAGCACACGCAGTTGCCTCGCGGTCACGGGTTTACCAACCGCCAACCAGGAGGCACCTCAATGCAAGTCACGACCCTGTCTTTCGAGAACATGCACAACTTTGGTGAGCTGTTCGCAAACATGTTGCGCGCACGGCACCAGACCTTCATCGTCCAGAACCGCTGGGATCTGCCAGAAGCCAACGGGATGGAGTTCGACCAGTACGACACGCCGGCCAGCCGGTGGGTCACGGTGCACGAGGACGGCCATGTGCTGGCCGGCGTGCGGCTGACGCCGACTACCCATCGCTGCGGAATCTACACCTACATGATCCGCGATGCGCAGCGTGACCTGCTCGACAGCATTCCGCCTGACCTCTTGGACCGCAAGGCACCGGTGGCAAGCCATATCTGGGAATCGAGCCGGGTTTTCGTTGGCCGTGAGGTTCCCGCGAAGCTGCGCTTCAAGGTGCAGTTGCAACTGATCTCGGAAATGGTGAAATCCGCCCGCGATCTGGGCGCGACCGAGCTGATTGGCATCATCCCCGCAAACTCGCCGCGCCTTGCGCGCCGGGTGGGGCTGGATTGCCGACCAGCAGGCCGGATCCTCGATTTCGACGGCGAACAAAGCGTCTGCGTCACCATCAGCATGGCCACGAAGATGCACTGAGCGGGGGGCGCGTGCCGCAATGGCTTTCCCCTTCCCGCAAGCAGACATAAGGTGCGGGCATGGCCGATCTGTTCGACTCTGCCCCGCCCGCCGACACCACCGCAGCCGGTTCACGACCACTGGCGGACCGGCTGCGCCCCCGTGCTCTGGCGCAGGTGATCGGGCAGGCCCATTTGCTTGGCGCCGATGGCAGTCTGCGGGTGATGCTCGATGCCGGATCGCTGGGGTCGCTGGTGTTCTGGGGGCCGCCGGGCGTTGGCAAGACCACCATCGCGCGGCTCTTGGCGCAGGAAACCGACCTGACTTTCGTGCAGATCAGCGCCATTTTCACCGGCGTGCCGGAACTGCGAAAGGTGTTCGAGGCGGCAAAGATGCGCCGCGCCAATGGCGCCGGGACCTTGCTGTTCGTCGATGAGATCCACCGCTTCAACAAGGCGCAGCAGGACGGGTTCCTGCCGCATATGGAGGATGGGACCATCCTTCTGGTCGGCGCGACCACCGAAAACCCCTCATTCGAGTTGAACGCGGCGCTTCTCAGCCGGGCGCAGGTTCTGGTGCTGGAGCGATTGAGCGAGGACGACCTCGACCTCTTGATCGCGCGCGCCGAGGCGGAGCTTGGCCGGGCGCTGCCGCTGACCGACGCGGCACGGGCATCCTTGCGCGAAATGGCCGATGGCGACGGGCGCGCGATGCTGAACCTCGTCGAACAGGTGACGGCATGGACGCCGGAGGCGCCGCTCGACCCGAAGGCGCTGGGCCAGCGGTTGAGCCGCCGGGCGGCGCAATACGACAAGTCGGGCGACGCCCATTACAACCTCATTTCGGCGCTGCACAAATCGGTGCGCGGGTCGGACCCGGACGCGGCGCTTTACTGGTTCGCGCGGATGCTGGAAGGCGGCGAGGATCCCCGCTTCCTCGCCCGGCGAATCACGCGCATGGCCGTCGAGGATATTGGCCTTGCCGACCCGCAGGCGCAGGCGCTGTGCGTCGATGCGTGGCAGACCTATGAACGGCTGGGCAGCCCGGAAGGCGAACTGGCACTGGCGCAGGCGGTGATCTACCTCGCGCTCGCGCCGAAATCGAACGCCGGGTATGTCGCCTACAAGGCGGCGCGCAAGGTGGCGGCGAAAACCGGGTCGGAACCGCCGCCCAAGCACATCCTGAACGCGCCGACGGGGGTGATGAAGGATCAGGGCTATGGCGCGGGCTATGCCTATGACCACGATGCAGAGGACGGGTTTTCGGGGCAGGACTACTTTCCAGAGGGCATGGCGCGCGCGGCGTTCTACCAGCCGGTCGAGCGTGGCTTCGAACGCGATCTGCGCAAGCGTATGGCGTATTTCGCAAAGCTGCGCGACAAGCGGCAGGGCGGTTGACAACACAAGCGAGAGGCCACAAACCCCGGCCATGTTTGCAACGCTTCTTCAGGTCGCCCTTGGCGGCGCCATCGGGTCCGTCGCCCGTTACCTCGTCGGGGTCGGCATTGTCCGGCTGGTCGGGCACGGGGTCTTTCCGCTTGGCGTGATCACGGTCAACATCGTCGGGTCTTGCCTGATCGGCGCCTTTGTCGTTATCGCCGCGAGTCGCGGGCTGACCCACCTGTCGCCCTTCGTTGTCGTCGGCCTGCTTGGCGGGTTCACCACCTTTTCTGCCTTTTCGCTGGAGGCGGTGACGCTGTGGGAGCGTGGCGAGTCGAGCGCGGCGGTGTTCTATGTCGTGGCCTCCGTCACCTGTTCGATCTTCGGGCTGCTTCTGGGTATGTGGCTGGCGCGGGGGGTGGTCGCATGAGCCGGGTCCAGACCGTCACCGTGGGCGCGGGCGAGGGCGACCAGCGGCTTGATCGCTGGTTTCGCCGCCGCTTTCCGTATGTGTCGCAGGGGCGGATCGAAAAGATGTGCCGCAAGGGCGAGATCCGGGTTGATGGCGGCCGGGTGAAACCGGCGACGCGGCTGGGTGAGGGGCAGAACGTGCGTATTCCAGCGCTGCCCGACCAGGCCGCGCCGCAGCCCTTCGTGGCGCGCGAAGCGGTGTCTGAGGCCGATGCGCGGATGATCCGGGCGGCAGTCGTCTACCGCGACGATCACATCATCGCGCTGAACAAGCCGCCGGGCCTGCCGTCGCAGGGGGGCAGCAAGCAGACCCGGCATGTGGACGGGCTGGCCGAGGCGCTGACTTTCGGGATGGAGGACAAGCCACGGCTGGTGCACCGGCTGGACAAGGACACCTCCGGCCTTCTGCTGTTGGCGCGCACGCGGGGTGCGGCGGCGAAGATGACGCAGGCCTTCCGCGCCCGCGATACGCGCAAGATCTACTGGGCCGCCGTTGCCGGCACGCCCCTGCCGCGCCTCGGCACGATCCGCTTCGGCCTTGTCAAGGCGTCGGGCCATGGTGCGGGTGGCGAGGGCGAAAAGATGCTCTGCCTGCATCCGCGCGAGGTCGATAGCACCGAGGGCGCGAAACGGGCAACCACCGATTACGCGGTTCTGTCGGCGCTTGGCGGGCGGGTCTCATGGGTGGCGATGGTGCCTGTGACCGGCCGCACCCATCAGCTGCGCGCGCACATGGCGGAGCTTGGCCATCCGATCATCGGCGATGGCAAATACGGCGGGTCGGGGCAGGAAAACCTCGGCGATGGCTGGGGCGCGCAGCTGGGAGGCGAGATCAGCCGCAAGCTTCACCTGCATGCAAGGCATCTGAGCTTTACCCATCCGGTTACCGGTGCGCGCGTTACTCTGACCGCGCCGCTGCCCGAGCATATGCAAAGGACGTGGGATACGCTGGGCTGGGATGCCCGCGACGTGCCAGCCGATCCGTTCGAGGAGATGGAGCCATGAGCGCACCGCTGCGGCTGGTTATTTTCGACGTTGACGGCACGCTGGTGGACAGCCAGGCACATATCGTGGCGTCGATGGCGGCCGCTTTCGGGCGCGTCGGCCTGCCGGCGCCGGGGCGGGAGGAAACCCTGTCCATCGTCGGGCTGTCGCTGCCTGTCGCCATTGCCCGGCTGGTGCCGGATCTCGATGCTGTCACGCAAGACCGGATCGTCGAAGGCTACAGGGACGCCTTCGCGCGGCTGCGGCAGCAAGACGGAGCGGCGTTGTCGCCGCTCTACCCCGGTGCGCGCGAGGTGCTGGACTGGCTGGCCGGGCAGGAGGATGTGCTGCTGGGGATCGCCACGGGGAAATACCGTCGGGGGATGATGCACCTGATGGGGTTGCACGGGCTTGGGCGCGTCTTCCACACGGTGCAGGTGGCCGACGACCATCCGTCGAAGCCGCACCCGTCGATGATCAAAGCCTGCCTGTCGGAAACCGGCGTCGATAGTGAACATGCGGTGATTCTCGGCGATACGGTGTTCGACATGGAAATGGGGCGAAACGCGGGCATCCGGGCGCTTGGCGTCGATTGGGGCTACCACCCGTGCGAAGACCTCGTTGCCGCCGGCGCGGCGGGTATTCTGGACAGCTTTGCCGAGCTCGAAGGCGCGTTGCGAAGGATCTGGTCGGAGACATGAGCGAGTGGAAAGCCAGACGGTTCTGGACGCAGGCGGATGTGGACGAGACCGGGGGCGCGTTCCGTGTTCTGCTGGACGGGCGCCCGGTGCGCACCCCGCTGAAGGCGCCGCTGGCCTTGCCGACGCCAGAGATGGCCGAGGCTGTGGCCCGCGAATGGGACGCGCAGGATGACGAGATCGCCCCCAACTCGATGCCCGTTACACGCGCGGCCAATGCCGCGATCGACAAGGTGACGGTGCAGCATGATTCAATTTCGACGATGCTGGCGGGATATGCGGAAACAGATCTTCTGTGCCACCGCGCCGAGGCGCCCGATGCGCTGCGTGACCAGCAAAACAAGGCTTGGGATCCGGTCCTGGACTGGGCGGCCGCGCGGTTCAACGCGCCTTTGACCGTCGTTTCCGGGGTGTTGCCCGCAGCGCAGCCCGAAGCCAGCCTGTCGCATCTTTCGCAAGCCGTTCATTCATACGCACCGTTTTCGCTGACTGCGCTGCATGACCTTGTGACGTTGTCGGGGTCGCTTGTCCTTGGGCTGTCGGTGGCAGAGGGCAAAACCCATCCCGAAACCGCGTGGGAGTTGAGCCGCATCGACGAAAACTGGCAGATCGCGCAGTGGGGCTCGGATGAAGAAGCCGAGGAAATGACCGCCCGTAAACGCGCCGATTTCCTTCACGCCGTGCGGTTTCTGGGCTTGGCGCGCGGGGCGTAGATTGCCAGTCGCCCGTCTCGTATCGCTTTGCGCAAGTTTTGTGCGCCAAGGCCAAATTGCCCTTTCGTAAAGCCTATTATGGGCTGATTGCCCGAACACCACACTTGACCTCTTGCCTCAGATTTGCCCTTTTATGCGGCAGGTTCGGTCGCCGTCGGCGCCCGATCCAGATAAATCACAGGTCTCAACGACCGAACAAGCCGCCCGCAAGGGCGGCCCACCAGGAAGAGGTAAACATGAAAAAATCCGTTTTTCTCGGCACGATTGCCGTGGCCGGTCTGGCCGCAGGTTTCGTTTCCGCGCAGACGCTGGATGAAGTCCGGGCGCGTGGCGAACTGAACTGTGGCGTGACCACCGGCCTCGTCGGCTTCGCGGCCCCCGATGCAAATGGGCAATGGGACGGCTTTGATGTCGGCGTCTGCCGCGCGGTTGCAGCCGCTGTTCTGGGCGATCCTACTGCCGTCAGCTTCGTTCCCACCACCGGCCAGACCCGCTTTACCGCGCTCGCCTCAGGCGAGATCGACCTGCTGGCCCGCAACACCACCTGGACCTTCAGCCGTGACGTTGACCTGCGATTCGAATTCGTGGGCGTCAACTACTACGATGGTCAGGGCTTCATGGTGCCGCGCGAACTTGGCGTGTCTTCGGCCATGGAACTCGACGGCGCGACCGTCTGCATCCAGACCGGCACCACGACCGAACTGAACCTTGCGGACTTCTTCGCCTCCAACAACATGGCGTATGAACCGGTTCCGATCGAAACCAACGCCGAAGCGCAGCAGCAATATCTTGCCGGTGCTTGCGACGTCTACACGACCGACGCCTCCGGCCTTGCCGCGACCCGCGCCACATTCGAGGATCCGTCGGCCCACGTGGTTCTGCCGGAAATCATCTCGAAAGAGCCGCTTGGCCCGCTCGTGCGTCATGGTGATAACGAATGGGGCGACATCGCGCGCTGGACGCTCAACGCGTTGATCGCTGCGGAAGAGCTTGGCATCACCTCGGACAACGTTGCCGAGTTGGCGCAAGGCACAAGCAATCCGGAAATCAACCGCATGCTCGGGTCAGAGGGTGACCTTGGCGCGATGCTGGGGCTTGCGAGCGATTGGGCGGTAAACGCCATTTCCGCTGGTGGCAACTATGGCGAATTGTTCGAGGCCCATATCGGCGAGGACACCGCTATCGGCCTTGCGCGCGGTCTGAACGCCCAGTGGACCGATGGTGGCCTGCTCTACTCACCGCCGTTCCGGTAAGGACAGCAGACGGACAAGGGCGCGGCACTGCTGCGCCCTTTTTCCAAGTGCGCCCATCATGTGACTGACCGTACGACCGGAGCACCCGACAGTCGGGTGAACGGGGGGTCGTGGGTCGCTCCTCCAGCGACAATCGGGGTTGCTTTCCAATGACAAGTATTACCGAACCGCCAGCCGAGTCCTTCCGGCTCAGCCAATTGATTTACGACACCCGATATCGGTCCATGACCATTCAGGTCGTCGCTTTCGCCCTGATCCTCTTCGCGATCTACTGGCTTGGACGCAATATCGTTGCCAACCTCGAAGATCTCGGGAAAGATTTCGATTTCGGCTTCCTGACCTCGCGTGCCGGTTACGACATCAACCAGCGCCTGATCGAATACAGCAACGAATCCACCCATGGCCGCGCCGCCCTGGTCGGCATCCTGAACACCTTGCTTGTCGCCGTGCTCGGCTGTGCGCTGGCCACGGTGCTGGGGGTGATCGCCGGTGTGCTGCGGCTGTCCAGGAACTGGATCGTGGCGCGGCTGATGACCGTCTACGTCGAAGGGTTCCGCAACATCCCACTGCTGCTGTGGATCATCCTGATCTTCGCAGTGATGACAGAGGCGACGCCGCGGCCAGCCGATTTCCGCGGTGACGAACCGGCCGCTTCGATGATTGTAGGTGACAGCATCGCGGTGACGAACCGGGGGATCTATATCCCGAACGTGCTGTTCACCCGCTCGCTTGGCGGCAACGAGGTATTGCCGGCTGCCGATGGCGGTGCAGCGGCGGTGAGTCCTGCCGCATCCAGCCTGGACTGGCTGCTGTTTATCGCGGTCGTGGTGGCCGGCTTCTTCGGTGCGCGGGCGATCGGTCGTTGGGCCACCGCCACGCAAGAGGCGACGGGCATCAGACCACCGGGCACCTTCTGGATGCGGGTGGCTGTCATCATCCTGCCGGCGGCTATCGTGCTGGTGGCGCTTGGTGCGACGCTCGATCTACCGCACCTGCGTGGGTTCAACTTCACTGGCGGCATCCATCTGCGCAATTCGCTGATCGCGCTTTGGTTGGCGCTGTCGCTTTACACAGGGGCCTTCATCGCCGAAATCGTGCGCGCCGGCATCCTGTCGGTCAGCAATGGCCAGACCGAAGCCGCCTTTGCGCTTGGCATGCGTCCAAACTGGACGATGAACCTTGTGATCCTGCCTCAGGCGATGCGGGTGATTATCCCGCCGCTGATCTCGCACTACCTGAACCTGACCAAGAACAGTTCGCTCGCCATTGCCGTGGGCTACATGGATGTGCGGTCCACCCTTGGCGGCATCACGATCAACCAGACGGGACGAGAGCTGGAAGGTATGCTTCTGCTCGGGTTGTTCTACCTCGTGACCTCTTTGATCATCTCGGGTGTGATGAACATGTACAACAATTCCGTCAAGTTGAAGGAGCGGTGAGATGAGCGACACACATGCACAATCCGTTCAGTTCGTCCGCGATACGATGATCCCCGAACAGGATGCTCCGATCACCGAGAAAGGCGCGGTGAAGTGGGTGCGGGAAAACCTGTTCTCTTCATGGCTCAACGCGATCCTGACAATCGTGTCCATCCTCGTCGTCTACTGGGTGCTGGCGCATATCCTGCCCTGGATGCTTGGCGGCATATGGGTTGCCGAGTCTCTTACGCAATGCCGCGAGATCCGGGACGCCAGCGGCATCGGATACGACGTCGCGTGCTGGGCGGTGATCAGCGATCGCTGGCACCAGTTGCTGTTCGGCTTCTACCCGTCAGGACTTTACTGGCGGCCGATCCTGACGCTGATCGTCTTCGGCGCGGCCATCGCGCCGATCCTGTTCAGCGGCGTGTCGCGCAAGATGCTGCTGTTCAGCATTGCGGCGCCCTTTCTTGCCTACTGGCTGCTGTGGGGCGGGTCCATCTGGGGGCCGGTCGCGGCGGCGCTTGGCTTTGTCATCGGCTGGGCGATCATGACCTACGGGGAAGGCGTGCTCGGCGCGCTTGCGTCCATCATAGCGGCCTTGGTGGTGCCGATCCTCTACTGGTTGTTTGTCGCTGGGGCGCTCGCCGGAGTCTTGCAAGACTTTCTGCCCATCGGGATCGAGAATATCCGATCTGACCAGTTCGGCGGCTTCATGCTGGCGCTTATCATCGGGGTTTCGGGCATCGTTCTGTCGCTGCCTTTGGGCATCCTGCTGGCGCTTGGCCGGCAGTCGGACCTGTTCATCATCAACAAGTGTTCGGTCATCTTCATCGAGGTGATCCGCGGTGTGCCATTGATCGTGTGGTTGTTCACGGCATCGCTGCTTCTGAACTACTTCCTGCCGCCGGAGGTCAGTTTCGACCTGATGTTGCGGGTGATCATCATGGTGACGCTCTTTGCCTCGGCCTATATCGCCGAGGTGGTGCGGGGGGGGCTCGCGGCGTTGCCGCGCGGGCAGTATGAGGGCGCTGACAGCCTCGGGCTCGACTACTGGCAATCCATGCGTCTGATCATCCTGCCGCAGGCGCTGAAGATCTCCATCCCCGGAATCGTTTCGACCTTTATCGGTCTGTTCAAGGACACCACGCTGGTGGTCTTCATCGGCCTTCTGGATCCCATCGGCCTGTCCAACGCGATCCGCGCGGATTCCGATTGGAACGGCATCTACTGGGAACTGTTTATCTTCATCGGCCTGTGCTTCTTCATCTTCTGTTTTTCAATGTCGCGATATTCCCAGTGGTTGGAGCGTAAGCTTACCACCGGGCATCACTGAGGAGATATCCCAATGACCGACGCTCAAACAAACCCCAAAACCCGCGAGATCGACCGCTCTCAGATGGCCGTTTCGGACGAAGTGGCCATCGACATCAGCGGCATGAACAAGTGGTACGGGACGTTCCACGTGCTGCGCGACATCGACCTGACGGTGAATCGCGGCGAACGGATCGTGATCTGTGGCCCGTCGGGGTCCGGTAAATCGACCCTGATACGCTGCATCAATGCGCTGGAGGAACACCAGCAGGGCCGAATCGTCGTGGACGGAACCGAACTGTCGAACGACGTGAAGAACATCGACAAGATCCGCTCCGAGGTTGGCATGTGCTTTCAGCATTTCAACCTGTTCCCGCATCTGACGATCCTGGAAAACTGCACGCTGGCCCCGATCTGGGTGCGCAAGACGCCCAAGAAGGAAGCCGAGGAAACGGCGATGCATTTCCTCAACAAGGTCAAGATCCCCGAACAGGCCGACAAGTATCCCGGCCAGTTGTCGGGCGGTCAGCAACAGCGCGTGGCAATTGCCCGCAGCCTGTGCATGCGCCCGCGTATCATGCTGTTCGACGAACCGACCTCGGCGCTCGATCCCGAGATGATCAAGGAAGTGCTCGACACCATGATCGAACTGGCCGAGGAAGGCATGACCATGCTATGCGTAACCCACGAAATGGGCTTCGCGCGGCAGGTCGCCAACCGGGTGATCTTCATGGACGATGGCCAGATCGTGGAACAGAACGAGCCGGAGGCGTTTTTCACCAACCCGCAATCGGACCGGACCAAGCTGTTCCTGAGCCAGATCCTCGGCCACTGATCCCTTCGAACCTATTGAAACGGGCTCCCGTTCGGGGGCCCTCTTTCTATGGCAGGTCGTGCGGGGTGACGAAGCCAAGCACCCGGCCTGCGTCCCAGTCGAGCGCGCGCCAGTCATCGCCGTCAAAAGCCAGCACCAGCGTCGCGCAGGTGGGAAAATCGGCGAAGCGCGGGTGATCGGGGGCTTGGCCTGCAAGGCGGTGCGCGGCCTCTGCCATGCCGGGGTTGTGTCCAATGAGCATGTGGGTCGCCCCGCGCCCGGTGCCGGCATGGGCCATCAGTGCATCGGGTGTTGCGTGGTAAAGCCGCCGGTCCATCTGCACATCCGGCGACGCGCCGAGGCGGGTGGCGATGCCGTTCCACGTTTCCTGCGCGCGGCGTGCGGTGGAGACGGTGACGCTGTCCGGCACGAAGCCATTGTCCCCCAGCCACGCGCCAATCCGCGGCGCGTCCCGCCGGCCTCGCTTGTTCAACCGGCGGTCGTGGTCGTCCAGCATCGGGTCGCCCCAATCGGATTTCGCGTGGCGGGTGAGAATCAGGCGCAATGTCATCTGTGGAAATACCTCATGTAATGGGCCGATTGCGCCGAGTCTCGGCCGAAGCGTTGGCTGACAGGGCAGGCGCGGCGGACAAGGCAACCGCTGCTCAGGCAGTCCGCGCCCTCGGCCGTGTCAAGGAAGGCATGGCAGGCGGGCACGTCATAGGGCTGCGGCCCGAGCGCGCCGACCGGGCAGGCGGTAAGGCAAGGTCGCGCGCAGGCCTCGCAAGGGCTGGCATCGGGTGCCGGGGGCAGGTCCAGAAAATCGGGCAACCAGATCGCGCCGCGCAACGAGATCATCAGCCCCGCCGTGTCGTGCACCAGCATTCCCACGGGCGAGGGCCAGGCCCGCCCCGTGCGCGTCGCCCAGCGGATGAACGGGGCGTAGGGTGGGCCGCCGAAGGGGAAATGCGCAGCACCGCCAAACATCTCGGCAAGCGCACCGATCACGCGGGTTGACCACGTATCAACCGGATTGGGGCCGGTGAAGTCCGGTGTGCCGCGCAGATGGTGCCAGAATCCGGGTTCCAGCGGCGACAGCAGGATCATCGTGCCGGGGTCACAGCCATCCCCGGTCCCGGCATGGAAGGCGCCGAAGATATCGAGGTGATGCCCTGCCGCCCGGTCGCGGATCGTGTCGAGGGTCGCGCGCGGCACCGCTCAGGCCCGGATCATGCTGCCGGCACCATGATCGGTGAACAGTTCCAGAAGAACGGCATTCGTGACCCGCCCGTCAACGATGGTGCAGGCGCGCACCCCGCCGCGCACGGCCCTTAGCGCGGTCTCCGTCTTGGGGATCATGCCGCCCGCAATCACCCCGTCGCGTGTCATCCCCTCGACCTCGGTGGCGGTCAACTCTGTGACCACCTCGCCGCCCGCGTTCTTGACGCCGGCGACATCGGTCAGCAGCAACAGCCGGTCGGCCTTCAGCGCGGCGGCGATGGCGCCTGCCGCCGTATCGCCGTTCACGTTGAACGTTTCACCGTCACGACCGGCGCCCAACGGGGCGATGACGGGGATGATATTGGCGGCAAAGAGTTCCCTCAGAACCTGTGGATCGACCTCCACCGGGTCGCCCACGAAGCCAAGCTTCGGATCGGCGGGGTCGCAGACCATCAGGTTGGCATCCTTTCCCGACAGGCCGACGGCGCGCCCGCCTTGAGCGTTGATCGCCTGAACGATACGCTTGTTGACCATGCCGGAGAGGACCATCTCAACAACGTCCACAGTGGCGGCGTCGGTCACGCGCTTGCCATCCACGAACTCCGACCGGACGCCAAGCCGGGCCAGCATCTCGTTGATCATCGGCCCGCCGCCATGCACGATCACCGGGTTCGCGCCGACCTGCTGGACCAGCACGACATCGCGGGCGAAACTGGCCATCGCCTCGGCGTCGCCCATGGCGTGGCCGCCGAATTTGATCACCACGATCGCGTCCGTGTAACGCTGCATGTAGGGCAGCGCCTCGGACAGCGTGCGGGCGGTGGCGGCGTAATCGCGGGAGGTCATCGGTGTCTGTTTCTTCATCGCTGGGGCCCTTTGATCACGCCTTGTTAGCGCCGTGGGGTGGCGCGCTCAAGGTCCTCAGGCGATAGCGGCGATGATGGCGCGCAAAGTGGCTAGGCCGGTACCCTTTTCGGAGGAGGTCACCACAAGCTCCGGGTAGGCGGCGGGGTGCTTGGCCAATGCGCCGCGCACCTGCGCGATCACCGTTTCGAGCTCGCTTTTCCGGACCTTGTCGGCCTTTGTCATGACCACCTGGAACGGGACGGCGGATGTGTCGAGCAGGGACAGGATATCCTCATCGACCTGCTTGATGCCATGGCGGCTGTCGATCAGGACGAAGGCACGGCGCAGGTTGGCGCGGCCGGACAGGTACGCCTTGAGCAGCCGCTGCCATTTCTCGACCACCTTCACCGGCGCGTTGGCGAAGCCATAGCCGGGCAGGTCCACAAGGTAATGGCTGTCGGCGATGGTGAAGAAATTGATTTCCTGCGTCCGCCCCGGCGTGTTCGAGGCGCGGGCAAGCGCCTTGCGCCCAGCGACTGCGTTGATCAGCGTCGATTTTCCGACGTTCGACCGACCGGCAAAGCAAACCTCGATCCGGTCGCCCGGCGGCATGCCGTCCATGGCGACGACACCTTTCAGGAACTCCGACCCGGCTGCGAATAGCAATCTGCCGGTCTCTGCTGCCGCTGCCTCCGGTTTCGGGGCGAGGGGAAAGCGCATCTCCATCTCAGTGCCCCCCGGCATCCGGTTTCAGCGCGCCAGTCGGGGCGGGCATCACTCGTCCTTCTTCTTCTTGCGGAAGCTGGACAGGATATTGCCGAACACGTCGGGCCTGAACCCCTGGCTGCGCATGATGATATATTGCTGTGTGAAAGTGATGGTGTTGTTGGTGATCCAGTAGACCAGAAGGCCGCTGGCAAACCTTCCAAGCATGAACATGAACACCCACGGCATCCACGCGAAGATCATCTGTTGTGTCGGGTCGCTGGGCGCCGGGTTCAGCTTCTGCTGAAGAAACATCGAAATGCCGAGAAGGATCGGCAGAACCCCGATGAAGATCAGCGCCATGATGCTGCCGGGGACGGGCGCATCCCACGGGAACAGGCCAAAGAGGTTGTAGATCGAGCTGGTATCGGGCGCCGACAGGTCGTTCAGCCAACCGAAGAACGGCGCATGGCGCAGTTCCAGCGTGACGAAGATCACCTTGTAGAGCGAGAAGAAGATCGGGATCTGCAACAGGATCGGCAGGCAGCCCGAGGCCGGGTTCACCTTGTTTTTCTTGTAAAGGTCCATCATCCCCTTTTGCAGGGCTTCCTTGTCGTCGCCGGCGCGTTCCTTGAGCTTCTCCATCTCTGGCTGAAGCTCTTTCATCTTGGCCATCGACACGTAGGACCGGTAGGCCAGCGGGAACAGGATCGCCTTGATCAGCAGGGTCAGTAGGATGATCGACAGCCCCATATTGCCGATCAGTGAATGAAGGTTGTGCAGCAGCCAGAAAATCGGCTTGGTCAGGAAAAAGAACCAGCCCCAGTCGATCGAATCGAGAAAGCCAGCGACGCCGTCTTCGTTTTCGTAGCGCCGGATGGTTTCCCATTCCTTGGCACCGGCGAAGAGGCGGGTGGTGGTCTCGAAGGTGTCACCGGGTGCGACGCTGACCGCGGGCATCCGGGCCTCGGTCTGGAAAATCTCTGATCCTTCGACATAGCGCGACACGGCGGTGAAGGGTTGACCGGATCCGGGCACCAGCGTCGTCATCCAGTATTTGTCGGTGAACCCGATCCAGCCTGACTCCGTGACCTCGGTGATTTCTGCCTGCGCGCCCTCGCGCTGGACGAAATCCATGTCGGTCATGTCGTCGTAGGCGACCTCGTTCAGCGTGCCGTCGGAATTCTGGACAACGCCCTCGTGCAGGATGAAGAAGTTTTGCAGGTCCGCGGGCATCCCGTGGCGGGCGACGATCCCGTAGGGGGCCAGCCGCGCGGTGTCGGTGCCGGTGTTCTCCACCGACTGGGTGACGCTGAACATATAGTCCTCGTCGACCGAGATCGTGCGGCGGAACACGAGACCGACACCATTGTCCCAGACCAGAGTGACCGGGCTGTCGACGGTGAGAACTGCGCCGCTTTCGACCTGCCATTCGGTGTTGGCACCGGGCACGTTGTCGAACCCCAGTGCCCCGCCGGGTGTCCAGCCATAGAGCGCATAGTAAGCCCCCGACGCGCCCACGGGCGATAGCAGACGTACGTTGTCGGAGGCTGGATCAAGCGCCTCGGTGTAGTTGCGCAACGACAGGTCATCGAGGCGCCCGCCGGTCAGCGCGATGGAGCCCATCAGCGACGGGGTGTCGATCTGGATGCGGGGAGCATCCGCCAGGGCTTCCGGCGCGTCGTCCGTGGCGGTGGGTGTTGTGCCTGTGTCGGCGATCTGGGCGCTTGGTGGCGCAAGGGCGACCTCGGCCCCGGTTTCGTCCACGACCGAAACGACATCGGAGTCGATGGCGTCGGGATCGCTTGGCGGGGTGTCCGGCGGAAACATGACCGACCAGATAAGGATGACACCCAGCGAGAGCGCCATGGCAAGGATTAGGTTCTTGGTCTGATTCTGATCGTCCATACCCGCGCATCCAGCCTTGGTTGAAGTCACGGAGGTTCAACAGATTGAGGCTGCAAAGGTCAAGCGCTTTTCCCTTATTGCCGGGTTGCCGCGCGGTTTGGCCCCGGTCACCGGGTGGTTCAGCCTGCGCGACGCCCGATTCGCGGAGGTGATCCAAGTGCGGCGCGATAGGTCGCGATCCAGCTTGCGGTGTCTTCGAACGGCATCGGACGCGCGATCATGTAGCCCTGAAGGTGGTCGCAGCCCAGTTGCGCCAGAACGCTGTGTTCGTCCTTCGTCTCGACGCCCTCGGCCACGGTGGTGACGTTCAACCGTTCGGCGAGCGCGAGAATGCCGGCGACAACGGCCCGCTGCGTCGAGTCCCGGTCAAGCCGGGTGACGAAGCTGCGGTCGATCTTGATGCGCTGCACATGGAAGCGCCGGATATTCGCGATCGAGGATTGGCCGGTGCCGAAATCGTCGAGATCGAGGTTGAAGCCGTGCGCGCCAAGCTCGTCGATATTGCGCAGAATGATGTCATCCTCGGACTGTGCGGCGACGGTTTCGAGGATTTCCACCGTGAGGCGGTTCGGGCGCAGGTTGTGGCGGTCGACCTCCCATTTCACGCGGTCGGCCAGTGTCGGGTCGCGCAGTTCCTCGGCCGAGAAATTGACCGAGACGGAGGGCACGCGCAGACCGGTCTTGTCCCATGCCGTCAGGGCCTGAAGCGAACGGGTCAGCATCGTCTCGCCAAGACGCCCCATGCAGCCCGCGTCGGATATCGCGGGCAGGAAATCAGGCGGCACCAGCACGCCGGCCTCGGGGTGGTGCCATCGTGCCAGGGCTTCGAAGCCGGTGATCGCGCCGGTATCGGCGCTGACCTGTGGCTGGAACCACGGCCGGATGGCGTTTCTTGCAAGCGCGTCTTCGACCTGTTCGGCAAGATCGTGGCGCAGGCGCGACCGGGCCTTGATCTTGTCGGAATAGCCGCGCACCCCGCCCGGGGCGTGGCGTCGCGCCTCGACCATTGCGGTCAGGGCAGCATCGAGCAGGCATTGCGCGTCGCCGTGATCGGCCTGTGCGGGGGTCACGAACCCGACAGACACGCTGGGGTGCGCTGCGGCCCCGGCAACGGCGATCGGTTCGCAAAGTGCGCCCTGTAGACGGCTGATCAGTGACAGGATGATATCGAGCTTGGCCAGCGGGATCGGATTGAGGGCAACGGCAAAGCGCCCTTCGCCGATCGCGGCCACGAGATCCCCACGGCGCAGCGACGTTTGCAGCCGATCCGCCGAGCGGGCGAGGATTCGGTCGCTTGCTTCTGCGCCCCATCTGGCGGCGTAATCGGGAAAGTCGTCAATCTCCACGACCATGCAGGCGGTGGTGGTGCCGCTGGACACGGTTTCGTCAAGGATCGCGTCCAGTTCGACAAGGAAGCTTTCGCGCATCGGCAACCCGGTGCGCCCGTCTGCCGGCCTGTCACGAAAGCGCCTCGTAGGCTGCGGCCGCATCGCTTGCAGCGCCAGAAGACCAGGCA
>PFEX01000081.1:0-905 GCA_002783145.1 Rhodobacteraceae bacterium CG17_big_fil_post_rev_8_21_14_2_50_65_11
CGGCGCATGCCAGGCCGTCGCGGACCGACCGGCCTAGCTCAGCAGCACCTCGGACAACAGCTTGACCGAAACGAGGGCAAGCGCGATCTCGACCAGCAGGAAAAAGACCCGTTCCGGCAGCAACCGGGCGATCTTCACCCCGCTCCACGCACCGGCAAGGGCACAAGGGATCAGCCACGTCGCCTGACCGGCGCTGTCCCAGGTGATCTGGCCTGCCAAGATAAAGGGCGGCACCTTGATCATGTTGATCACCGCAAAGAAGATCGTGGTGGTGCCAAGGTAGGTCATCTTGTCGAGTTGCTGGGGCAGCACATAGGCCTGGTAGGGCGGCCCCCCGGCGTGCGAGATGTAGCTGGTCACGCCCGCGATGGTGCCCCAGATCAACCCGCGCGGCAGGTCGGCGGGCCTTGGCGGTATCTCGCGCTTCGAGAAGCGGCGGCGCAGGGATTGGAAGAGGTAGCCGAGCGCGATTGCCGCGACCATGAGCTTGATCGCATCGCCGGGCACCGAAGCGACCGCAAGGAAGCCGAGCCCGACGCCGACGATCGCCGCCGGAATCAGGATCGTGAGATTGCGCAGCGAAAACGCCCGGCGAAAGAGCCAGACCGCGTACATGTCCGCCACGATATAGATCGGCAGCAACAGACCGGCGGCAAGCGCGGGATCCATGAACAGCGACATCAGCGGCACCGAAAGAAGCGCGATCATTGGCACGCCGCCCTTGGACAGGCCCATGAGGTAGGCCGCAAGCCCCGCCACGATCCAGAATTGCGTTGCCTCGGCCATCGCCGGTTTCCCCTGTTCCTGTTCGCCGGGGTTACGAGGCGTAGCTGTCGGGTGCAAGGGATTTGGCCGAAGGACGCCTGCCGTAGGGTCGTCGCGCGGGGCGCGCCGATCCGCGCCTC
>PFEX01000081.1:919-12120 GCA_002783145.1 Rhodobacteraceae bacterium CG17_big_fil_post_rev_8_21_14_2_50_65_11
TCGGCCGGGGGCGCTTCGTGGGTTGCGAGCGGCGCGGGCAGAGGGGGCAGAGGGTGCAGAGGGGCAGACGGGGCGGAGGGGGCGCTGCCGCCGCGTCTGACGGCGCCTCCCGAGGTATTTGGGCCAGGCTGAACAGCAGGTCAGGCGCGGGGGAGGCGGGTGGCACCGAATGCGCTAAGGGCGGCCATCAGGGTCGCGGTGGCAAGGCAGAGCGGCAGGCCGCCGAACTGGTAGCTGGCACCGGACAGGAGTGTGCCGAGAAGGCGGCCTGCGGCGTTCGACATGTAGTAGAAACCGACATCCATCGTGACCCGTGCGTCACTTGTGAAGGCGAGGATCAGGTAGGAATGCAGCGAGGAGTTTACCGCGAAGATCACGCCGAAGACCAGAAGCCCCGCGATCAGTGTCGCGGTCAGCCACGGCGCGGGGCCGCCGACCAGTCCGGTAATGAGCGCGAGCAGGCCGGGCACGGCGATGAGCGCCGTGACCCAAGCCTGCGCGGCACCGACGAGCGCGGCCCGGTCGCAGGTGTCGGCGCGCAGGAGCTTCGGCGCCCCCGCCTGCACGCCGCCGTAGAGGATGATCCAGATCGCCATGAAACTGCCGACGGTGAAGAAGGCGGCGCGGTTGCCGGCCTCGGTTCCGTCCGACAGGACGGCGTAGAAATAGACCGGGATACCGACCACGAACCACACGTCGCGGGCGCCGAAAAGGAAGAGCCGCGCGAAGCTGAGCCAGTTGATGTCGCGGTTGCCCGAGAAAACCTCGCGGAATTTCGCGTCCTTGCGGCCGGTGGGCAGGCCCGAAGGCATTGTCAGCGCGATGACCAGGAGGATCGTGGCCAGAACCACCGCCATGCCCAGCACCGCAACCGTGAAGCCGGCCAGCCCCAGAAGCGCCGCGCCGAGCAGGAAGCCAAGCCCCTTCACCGCGTTCTTCGATCCGGTCAGCAGTGCCACCCAGCGGAAAAGCCCACCGCGGTCTTTCGGGGCCAACAGCTTGACGGCGGATTTCGAGGACATCTTGGCGAGGTCCTTGGCCACGCCTGATACCCCCTGCACCGCCATCACGAAGACCACCGAGGCGGTCACCGACCAGCCGGGATCGAGCTGCGCAAGCGCGACGAGCGCCGCCACTTGCAAGGTCAGCCCGGCATAGAGCGTCGAGGTCAGCCCGAAGCGCGCCGCGATCCAGCCCGCCGAGAGGTTCGTCACCACGCCCGCGATCTCGTAGAGCACGAAGAGATAGGCCAACTGCACCGGCGAGAAACCCAACGTGTGGAAGTGCAGCAGCACCAGCATCCTGAGCGCCCCGTCGGTGAGCATGAAGGCCCAGTAGGAAGCCGTCACCGCGATATAGGCGGCGATGCCGGGGGCGCGGGTCACAGGCCCTGCCCCACCATCTTCGCAACATCGGCAAGCCGGTGCGCATAGCCCCATTCGTTGTCATACCACGTGTAGACCTTGAGCTGGGTGCCGTTCACCACCATGGTCGAGGGCGCATCGACGATCGCCGAGCGCGCATCGTTGGTGTAGTCTGCACTGACCAGCGGCCGCGTCTCGTAGCCGAGGATGCCGTTGAGCGGGCCCTCGGCAGCGACCTTGAATGCGGTGTTGACCTCATCGACCGTCACCGCGCGTTCAAGCTCGAACACCATATCGGTAAGCGAGGCATTGAGAAGCGGAACCCGCACCGCGTGCCCGTCGAGCTTGCCGGTCAGCTCGGGGTAGATCAGCGTGATCGCAGTGGCGCTGCCGGTGGTGGTGGGGATCAGGGAATTGAGCGCGGAGCGCGCCCGGCGCAGGTCTTTCGCGGGCCGGTCGACGATGGTCTGCGTATTGGTGACGTCATGGATTGTCGTTATAGACCCGTGCTTTATGCCGAATTTCTCATGTATCACCTTAACAATCGGCGCGATGCAATTGGTGGTGCAGCTTGCCGCCGTGACGATGCGATGCCTGGCCGGGTCGTAGGCGTCATTGTTCACGCCATAAACGATATTTGCCGTCGGCCCGTCCTTGACCGGGGCCGAGACCACGACCTTTTTCACCCCCGCCGCGAAATAGGGGGCGAGTTTCGCCTCCGACTTGAAGGCGCCGGTGCAGTCGATAACCACATCGACCCCGTCCAGCGGCAGCCTGTCCAGTGCCCGTTCGCCATGCACCGGCAGGCGCGCGCCGTCGATGGTGAGGCTGCCTGCGTCATGCGCGAAGCTGGCGGGCCAGCGGCCATGCACGCTGTCGAATTCCAGCAGGTGCGCATGCATGGCCGCGTCGCCCACGGCGTCGTTGATCCAGGCGATCCGCGTGCCGCGCTCCAGCAGCGGGCGCAAGGCAAGCTTGCCGATCCGGCCAAGGCCGTTCAGGGCATAGGTGGTCATGCGTCGTCGCCTTCCTGGCGCGAGGTGCCGATGTCGTCGACCGCGTTTTGCAGCGACATCCGGCCGATGGTTTCCAGCGGCAGCGCGTTGAAGGCGATGATGCGATTGCGCAGGGCGCCGTACGCGCGCTGGAAGGCGAGGACTTTCTCCGCTTCCGTGCCTTCGGCCTTGACCGGGTCGGGCATGCCCCAATGCGCCGTCATCGGCTGGCCCTCCCAGACCGGGCAGTCCTCGTTCGCGGCGCGGTTGCAGACGGTGAAGACGAAATCCAGCCTGGGCGCGTCCGGCCGCTGAAATTCCGATACGTTCTTGGCGCGCAGCCCGCTGACGTCATGCCCTTTTTGCCTGAGCATCTCGATCGCGGTCGGGTGAAGCTCCGAATAGGGCCTTGTGCCGGCGGAATAGGCCTCGAACCGATCGCCGGCGAGGTCGCGCAGGATCGTCTCGGCAAAGATGGAACGCGCGGAATTGCCGGTGCAGATGAAAAGAACGGTGTATCTCCGGTCGGCCATGGGATCGCCTCCGTTGGCGTGGGGGGAAGACAGGGGGGAAGGAATGCGCGGGCGAAGGTCAGCCCGCCCGCGGCCGCAATCGTTGAACAGGAAATCGACCAGTCCCTGCGCCGCGCCGGTCTCGGCCCGGTAGCGCAGCGATGTGCCCTGCCGGTATTGCCGGATCAGTCCAACGCCGCGCAAGCTGGCAAGATGGGCCGACGCGGTCGAGGGCTTGAGGTCCAGCGCGTCCGCGATCTCGCCCGCCGGCACCGCATCGGGGTAGCGACGCATCAGCAGCCGAAAGATGGCGTTGCGGCCCGGATGGGCGAGAGTCGAGAGTTGGTCGAGATGTTTTTCCATAGTTCATGAAATTCAGAAATGCGATTTCCAGGCAAGCCCGGACCACCATTTTTGTGTTGTTTTACAAAAGTTTCACACTTCGAACGAAGGCAGAGCCGCCCTAATACTTTAAGCTTGAAATAAAATCCCCGCCTGCTACCGTGATGAAAAGCCCGAGTCTTCAGGCCCACGGGGGGGAAGGGGAATACCGACATGAAGATCGTCTGTCTTGGCGGCGGCCCTGCGGGGCTTTACTTCGCAATCAGCATGAAACTGCGCGACCCCGCGCACGAGGTCACGGTGCTGGAACGCAACCGCCCCAATGACACGTTCGGCTGGGGCGTGGTGCTGTCGGATGACGCGCTCTCCCGGATGGAGGGCAACGACCCCAAGTCGACGCGCGCGATCCGCGACCACTTCGCCTATTGGGACGATATCGCGGTGGTGCATGACGGGGTGCGCACGGTGTCGGGCGGGCACGGCTTTGCCGGGATCGGGCGCAAGCAGATGCTGATCCTTTTACAAGACCGCGCGCGCGAGCTTGGCGTCGACCTGCGCTTCGAGACCGAATTCGAAAGCGCGGAAACCTATCGGCAGCAATACGATCTTGTCGTTGCCTGCGACGGGATCAATTCGCGCGTCCGCAACGAATACATCGACGTGTTCAAGCCCGACATCGACACCCGCCTGTGCAAGTTCGTCTGGCTTGGCACCCATCAGAAATTCGATGACGCCTTCACCTTCATCTTCGAGAAGACGCCGCACGGCTGGATGTGGGCGCATGTCTACCAGTTCGACGACAACACTGCGACGTTCATCGTCGAATGCAGCCAGCAGACCTGGGATGCCTGGGGCTTCGAGGATATGTCGAAGGAAGAAACGGTCGAGACCTGCCGCACGGTGTTCGAGGATCATCTTGACGGCCACAAGCTGATGTCGAACGCCGCCCACCTGCGCGGCTCGGCGGTGTGGATGAACTTCCCGCGCGTGATCTGTGAAAAATGGTATCATGAAAACGTGGTGCTGATGGGCGACGCGGCGGCGACGGCGCATTTTTCCATCGGCTCGGGGTCGCGGCTGGCCTTTGACAGCGCCATTGCGCTTGCCGGATACCTGCATTCGGAACCGACGATGCAACAGGCCTTTGAACGCTACCAGGAGGAACGCCGGCTGGAAGTGCTGCGCCTGCAATCGGCGGCGCGCAACAGCCTTGAGTGGTTCGAGGAGGTGGAACGCTACCTCGACCAGGACCCGGTGCAGTTCAACTATAACCTGCTGACCCGCAGCCAGCGGATCAGCCACGAAAACCTGCGCCTGCGCGATCCCGATTGGCTGGAAAGCGCGGAACGCTGGTTCATGGATCGGGCCGGCCTGCCCGAGGACGCGCCGCACCGCACACCGATGTTCACACCCTTCAAGCTGCGCGGGATGGGCCTGAAGAACCGCGTCGTCGTGTCGCCGATGGCGCAATACAAGGCGGTCGACGGCTGCCCGTCCGATTGGCATTTCGTCCATTACGCCGAACGCGCCAAGGGCGGCGCCGGGCTGGTCTACACGGAAATGACCTGCGTCTCGCCAGAGGGGCGGATCACGCCGGGTTGCACCGGGCTCTACGCGCCGCAGCATGAAGCGGCGTGGAAACGGCTGGTCGATTTCGTGCATGGCGAAACCACGGCAAAGATCTGCTGCCAGATCGGCCATTCGGGGCGCAAGGGCTCCACCCGGCTGGGGTGGGAGGAAATGGATGCGCCGTTGCCGGCGGGAAACTGGGAGGTCATGTCGGCCTCCCCCATTGCGTGGTCGGACCGCAACCCGGTGCCGCGGGAAATGACGCGGGACGACATGGACAGGGTAAGAGACCAGTTCGCCGCCGCCGCCGGGATGGCCGGACGCGTGGGCTTCGACATGATCGAACTGCACGCCGCGCATGGCTACCTCATTTCGTCCTTCATCTCGCCGGTCTCCAACATCCGCGACGATGCCTACGGTGGCCGCCTTGAGAACCGCATGCGCTATCCGCTGGAGGTGTTCGCGGCCATGCGCGCGGTCTGGCCCGACGAAAAGCCGATGTCGGTCAGGATCTCGGCCAATGACTGGGTCGGCGCGGATGGCGTGACGCCCGAGGACGCGGTGGACATCGCCCGCATGTTCCGCGACGCGGGCGCCGATATCGTGGACGTGTCGGCCGGCCAGACCACGCCCGAGGCGCAGCCGGTCTATGGCCGCATGTTCCAGACGCCCTTTTCCAACCGCATCCGCAACGATCTTGCCATGCCGACGATGGCCGTGGGCAACATCTACGAGACCGACCACGTCAACTCGATCCTGATGGCGGGGCGCGCCGATCTGGTCTGCCTCGCCCGCCCGCACCTGGCCGATCCCTACTGGACGCTGCACGCGGGGGTTGAGCTGAACGAACGGTCGCTCGACTGGCCCCTGCCCTATCTGGCGGGTCGCGATCAGGCCTACCGATTGCAGGAGAAGAAAGCACAAGAGGAGATCCGGGCATGAGCGATCCACGTCGCGTTCTGGTCACCGGGGGCGGCACCGGCATCGGCCGCGCCATCGCGCGGGCCTTTGCCGAACAGGGGGATGCCGTGACAATCGCCGGGCGCCGTGAAGGCCCGCTGAAGCAAACCGCCGAGGGGTTTGCCATCGACACCGCGACCGCGGACGTGACGCGCGAGGCAGAGGTTTCCGCGCTCTTTGCCCGGCCCTTCGACGTGGTCATCGCCAATGCCGGCGCGGGCCGCACGTCAAAACTCGTGGATGTGTCGCTGGCCGATTGGCAGGCGACGATGGATGTCAACCTGACGGGGGTGTTCCTGACCTTCCGCGAGGCGCTGCGCGGCATGGACAAGGGCGGGCGGCTCATTGCCATTGCCTCGACCGCCGCGCTTCAGGGCGGGTCCAATATCGCGCCCTACGCGGCCTCCAAGCACGGGGTGTTGGGACTCGTGCGCTCGGTCGCCAAGGAAGTCGCCAGGACCGGCGTCACCTGCAACGCGATCTGCCCGGGCTACGTCGATACCGAGATGGCCGATGCGGCCGCCCGCTCGGTCATGGACCGCTTCGATGTGCCCCGCGACAAGGCCATTTCGATAATCACCCGCGGCAACCCCATGAAGCGCCTGATCGCGCCCGGGGAAGTGGTCAGCGCGGCGCTGTTCCTGGCGTCCGCCGGGGCAAGCTCTGTCAACGGGCACGCGCTGTCGGTCTCCGGGGGGGAGGTGTGATGCGCGACACCGATCTGCCCACCCGCCGCCTGCGCACCTGGTTGCGCCTTCTGCGCCTGACCCGCGGAACCGAGAACCGCCTGCGCGAATACCTGCGGGTAAACCACGACACCACCCTGCCCCGCTTTGACGTGATGGCGGCGCTCCACCGGGCACACGGCCCGGTGAAGATGAGCGACGTCTCCCGGCAATTGCTGGTTTCCAACGGCAACGCGACGGCTGTGGTCGAGCGGCTGGAGAAAGAAGCCCTCGCCGCGCGTGTCCCCGGCGAGGGCGACCGGCGGGTGGTGCTGGTGGCGCTGACCGAAAAAGGCCGCGCCGTGTTCGAGGCGCAGGCCGCTGACCACAAGGCCGAGGTGGACCGGCTGTTTTCGATGCTCGGACATGAGGAACTGAATGCGCTGCGGGATATCCTGCACCGCGTGGAGGAGGCAGGCGATGCGCCAACTGGCTGATTTGAGACCGGAGCATTTCGATTGGCAGGTGCGCGACCGCGTGGCGCGGGTCCGCCTCAACCGCCCCGACCGCAAGAACCCGCTGACCTTTGAAAGCTACGCCGAGCTGCGCGACCTGTTCCGCGCGCTTCCTTACGCGGAGGATGTGGACGTGGTCGTCTTCGCCTCGAACGCGGGCAATTTCTGTTCCGGCGGCGATGTGCATGACATCATCGGGCCGCTGACCAGGATGGACATGAAGGACCTTCTGGCCTTCACCCGGATGACCGGCGACCTTGTCAAGGCGATGATCCATTGCAGCAAGCCGGTGATTGCGGCGGTCGATGGCGTCGCCGTGGGCGCGGGCGCGATCGTCGCCATGGCCGCCGACATGCGGCTGGCCACGCCCGAGGCCAAATGCGCCTTCCTGTTCACCCGCGTCGGGCTGGCGGGTTGCGATATGGGCGCCTGCGCGATGCTGCCCCGGATCATCGGACAGGGTCGCGCGGCAGAGCTGCTTTACACCGGGCGCAGCATGAACGCAGAGGAAGGGCTGTCATGGGGCTTCTGGAACGCGCTGCATCCGGCCGCCATGCTGGAAAACAAGGCGATGGAACTGGCCGAGCGTCTGGCCGCCGGGCCGGTCTTTGCCCACGGGATCACCAAGACGCAGCTCGGCCAGGAATGGAACATGGGGCTTGACCAGGCGATCGAGGCGGAGGCGCAGGCGCAGGCGATCTGCATGCAGACGGCCGATTTCGAACGCGCCTACCGGGCCTTCACCGCCAAGGAAAAACCGGTGTTCAGGGGGGATTGATGGCCGACAAGAGCTTTCTCGACTGGCCGTTTTTCGAGCCGCGCCACAAGGCCTGGGCCGAAACGCTGGACGAATGGGCCGCCGGCGCGGTGCAGGCGCTCGACCATTCGGATACCGATGCCGCCTGCCGGACACTGGTCAAGGCGCTCGGTGCCGATGGCTGGCTGAAACCCACGGCGGCCGGGACCGGCGAGGTGTTCGACGTGCGCACGCTTTGCCTGGCCCGCGAAACACTGGCGCGTCATGACGGGCTGGCCGATTTCGCCTTCGCCATGCAGGGGCTGGGCACCGGGGCGATCTCGCTTTTCGGCACAGAGGCACAGAGATCCGACTGGTTGCCGCTGACGCGCACCGGCAAGGCGATCGCGGGGTTCGCGCTGACCGAACCGCAATCAGGATCGGACGTGGCCAACTCCACGATGACCGCCACCGAGGATGGCGAATATTTCGTCCTGAACGGCGAAAAGACGTGGATTTCCAATGGTGGCATCGCGGATGTTTACACGGTGTTCGCCCGCACCGGAGAGCGACCGGGCGCCAAGGGGCTGTCGGCCTTTGTGGTGCCCGCGGATACGGTTGGGGTGAAGATTGTTGAACGTCTGGAAACAATAGCACCGCATCCGCTGGCTCGTCTTCGGTTCAGCGACTGTCGCATCCCGAAAAGCGCCCTGATCGGCGCGCGCGGTGAAGGCTTCAAGATCGCCATGTCGGTGCTCGACGTGTTCCGGTCGACGGTCGCGGCGGCGGCCCTGGGCTTCGCGCGTCGGGCGCTGGATGAGACGCTGGCGCGTGTCTCCGCCCGCCACGTGCAAGGCGCACCGCTGTTCGACTTGCAGATGGTGCAGGGGCATATCGCCGACATGGCCGTTGATGTGGATGCCAGCGCCTTGCTGGTCTACCGCGCGGCCTGGGCCAAGGACAGCGGCGCCGCGCGGATCACCCGCGAGGCGGCGATGGCCAAGCTCTTTTCCACCGATCAGGCGCAACAGGTCATCGACCGGGCGGTGCAACTGCACGGTGGCGACGGGGTGAAATCCGGCGAAACCGTCGAAAGGCTTTACCGCGAAATCCGCGCGCTGCGCATCTACGAAGGCGCCTCGGACGTTCAGAAAGTCATCATCGCGCGCCAGACCATGGCGGCGCAGAAGGGAGGCTGAGATGCTGTCACCAACGGCCCATACCGACACGTTTGCCCGCGACGGGCTGCCGCCCGAGGACCAGTGGCCGGATTTCCTGATGGACGGGTTCGACTATCCGGATCGCTTGAACGCCGCCCATGAACTGACTGATTCCATGGTCGAAAAGGGATTTGGAGATCACACCGCCCTGATCGGCAACGGACGCCGGCGCACCTATAAGGAACTGACCGACTGGACCAACCGGCTGGCGCATGTGCTGGTCGAGGATATGGGCGTGAAGCCCGGCAACCGGGTGCTGATCCGGTCCGCCAACAACCCGGCGATGGTCGCTTGCTGGCTGGCCGCGACGAAGGCCGGCGCGGTCGTGGTCAACACCATGCCGATGCTGCGCGCCGGCGAGCTTTCCAAGATCGTCGACAAGGCCGAGGTGCACTTCGCGCTCTGCGACACAAGGCTGATGGAGGAGATGGTCGCCTGCGCCAAGGACAGCCGCTTCCTGACCTCGGTGATTGGTTTCGACGGCACCGCCAACCACGATGCGGAGCTTGACCGCCTCGCCCTGACCAAGCCGGTGGGCTTCGACACCGTGCAGACCGGGCGCGACGACGTGGCGCTTCTGGGCTTTACCAGCGGGTCCACCGGTGACCCCAAGGCGACGATGCATTTCCACCGCGATCTTCTGATCATCGCCGATGGCTACGCGCAGGAGGTGCTGAAGGTCACGCCCGAGGATGTCTTCGTCGGTTCGCCGCCGCTGGCCTTCACCTTCGGGCTTGGCGGTCTGGCGATCTTCCCGCTGCGCTTCGGGGCGGCCGCGACGCTGCTGGAAAACGCCTCGCCGCCCAACATGATCGAGATCATTGAACAGTTCAAAGCGACCGTCTGCTTTACCGCCCCCACGGCCTACCGCGTAATGCTGCGCGCGATGGACGAAGGCGCCGACCTGTCATCCTTGCGCGCGGCGGTTTCGGCGGGCGAGACCCTGCCGGCCCCGGTCTACGAGGAGTGGATGGAAAAGACCGGCAAGCCGATGCTCGACGGGATCGGTGCGACGGAAATGCTGCACATCTTCGTCACCAACCGCTTCGACGATCATCGCCCGGCCTGCACCGGCCGCCCGGTGACGGGATATCAGGCAAAGGTCGTCGATGACGCGATGGCCGAGGTGCCGCGCGGCGAGATCGGGCGCCTCGCGGTGCGCGGGCCGACCGGCTGCCGCTACCTCAACGATGACCGGCAGGCCAGCTACGTGCAAAACGGCTGGAACATCACCGGCGACAGTTTCACCATGGACGGTGACGGCTACCTGCATTTCGCCGCCCGCAACGACGATATGATCGTCTCGTCCGGCTACAACATCGCCGGGCCCGAGGTGGAGGCGGCACTCCTGTCGCATGACGCGGTGGCCGAATGCGCCGTGATCGGCGCCCCCGACGAAGCGCGCGGCCAGATCGTCGAGGCGCATGTGGTTCTTGTCGAGGGGATCGCAGCCTGCGACAGCCTGGCCGAGACCTTGCAAGCCCACGTCAAGGCAGAGATCGCGCCCTACAAGTATCCAAGACGGGTGGTCTTTTCGACCGCGCTGCCGAAAACGGCGACCGGAAAAATACAGCGCTACCTGCTCAAGTCTGAGCGAGACTAATACACCTGCACGATCCGGCAACGACCTGATCGACAACAACAGAGAGGAACGAAAAATGGATGCAACACCTGGAGTGACGCGCAGCAGTGACGGGCTCGACGGCAAACGCTGGAATGTCGTCGGCCATATCTACACGCCCAAGCTGCACAGCGACAACGTGATGATCTGGCACGCGCAGATCCCGGCCGACACGATGGTGCCGCCGCATGTCCACCCGACGCAGGACGAATGGATCTACGTGCTCGACGGTGCACTGGAGGTCGATTTCGGTTTTGAAAGCGGCACTGTCACCGCCAACAAGGCCGGTCCCGGAGACACGATCCGGATGCCGCGCGGCATCGCGCACGGGGTCTACAACCGCTCCGGCGCCGACGCGACCTGCGTCTTCGGTGTCGCGCCCGCGCGCAAGCTCTTCGATCTTTTCTGTGCGCTCGATGGCGTCACCGACCCGGCCGAGCTTGTCCGCCTCGCCGCGTTGCACGAGGTCGAGTTCCTGCCGCCCCCGGACGCGGCGTGAGGAGCAGCACGATGGTTCAGCGCAAATCTGTTGCCGTCATCGGCGGCGGGGTCTCGGGCCTTGCCGCAGCCAAGGCCTTCGACGAACGCGGCCACCGCGTGACGGGGTTCGAACGCAGCCACGATTTCGGCGGCGTCTGGGAGCCCTCGCGCAGTTATCCCGACGTGCAGACGCAATCGCCGAAAGAGCTTTACCACTACACC
>PFEX01000096.1:0-776 GCA_002783145.1 Rhodobacteraceae bacterium CG17_big_fil_post_rev_8_21_14_2_50_65_11
CGCCGTTCCAGTTCGCCCAGCACGTCATCCAGCGTCACGTTGCGTGCCGCCAGCATGACCAGAAGGTGATAGAGCACATCCGCCGCCTCGGCGGTCAGCCGGTCGCGGTCGCCCTTCACTGCCTCGATGATCGCTTCCACCGCCTCTTCGCCGAACTTTTCCGCCGCTTTCTCCGGCCCCCTGGCCAGCAGCTTCGCGGTCCAGCTGGTGTCGGGGTCGGCGCCCTTGCGGGCCTCTATGGTGGCGGCAAGGCGGGTCAGTGCGCTCATGTCATCCTCATCGGTATTCCGGCGGCGGCCATGTGGGCCTTGGCCTCATTGATGGTGTAGTCGCCGAAATGGAAGATCGAGGCCGCCAGCACCGCCGAGGCGCCGCCCTCTGTCACGCCCTCGACGAGGTGGTCGAGGGTGCCAACGCCCCCGCTCGCGATCACCGGCACCGGCACCGCGTCGGAAATCGCGCGGGTGAGGGGGATGTTGAAGCCCGCCCGCGTGCCGTCTCGGTCCATCGAGGTCAGCAGGATCTCGCCTGCACCCCTGGCGACAACCGTGCGCGCGAAGTCGACCGCGTCGATACCGGTGGCTTTGCGCCCGCCATGGGTGAAGATCTCCCACTTGCCGGGGTCGCCCCGGAGGGGCGCAGGCGACCTGACCGTCTTAGCGTCGATGGCGACCACGATGCATTGGCTGCCGAACTTGTCGGCAGCGCGCGCCACCACGTCCGGGTCGGCCACCGCGGCGGAGTTGAAACTGACCTTGTCGGCACCGGCCAGCAGC
>PFEX01000096.1:789-1662 GCA_002783145.1 Rhodobacteraceae bacterium CG17_big_fil_post_rev_8_21_14_2_50_65_11
CCCCCACCGTGCGCACGCCACCGCCAATGGTCAAAGGCATGAAGCACTGTTCGGCCGTGCGCGTGGCGAGGTCATACATCGTGCCGCGGTTTTCATGGGTGGCGTGAATGTCGAGGAAACACAGCTCGTCGGCACCCGCCGCGTCATAGGCGCGGGCAGCATCGACCGGATCGCCGGCATCGCGCAGGTCGACGAAATTGACGCCCTTGACCACGCGCCCGTCGGCGACGTCGAGGCAGGGGATGATCCGGGTTTTCAGCAAGGCTCAGGTCCATTCGTTCACAGCTTTCGGTCTTTAGGCAGCGCGGCGAGAGAATGCAAACGCCACTGTCCCATCAGCCCTTCAGCGCCGCCAGCGCCGCGCCAAGGTCCAGCGCCCCGTCATAAAGCGCCCGGCCCGAAATGGCGCCCGCGATCACGCCGGTCTCGCGCAGCGCGATCAGGTCGGCGAGGCTCGACACGCCGCCCGAGGCGATGACCGGGATCTCGATCGCCCGCGCGAGCGCCTCGGTGGCGGCAACATTCGGTCCGCCCATGGCGCCGTCGCGGTCGATGTCGGTGTAGATGATGGCAGCGACGCCCGCATCCTCGAAGCGGCGCGCCAGATCGGTGGCCATCACGTCGGTTTCCTCGGCCCAGCCCTTGGTGGCGACGCGCCCGTCGCGCGCGTCGATCCCGACCGAGACCTTGCCGGGAAACGCCCGCGCCGCCATGCGCACGAGGTCGGGGTTTTCCACCGCGACGGTGCCAAGGATCACCCGCGCGATGCCTTTTTCGATCCACATGGCGATGGTGGCCATGTCGCGGATGCCGCCGCCAAGCTGTGCGGGCACGGATGTGGCGGCAAGGATCGCCTCCACCGCCGCGCCGTTG
>PFEX01000096.1:1806-2357 GCA_002783145.1 Rhodobacteraceae bacterium CG17_big_fil_post_rev_8_21_14_2_50_65_11
GCCGCAGCGGCCGCCAAAGTGAATCGCAGTACATGGGAGGACACCACGATGAAATTTGCTCTTGTCGCCTTTGCCGCCGCGCTCGCCCTTGCCGGCACGGCCGCTGCCGACCCCGCGCTCGGCATCTGGCAGACCGAACCCGATGATGGCGCCTTCGCCTTTGTCGAACTGGAAATGTGCGGCGAGGCCGTCTGCGGCACCATCCGCCGCACCTTCAACGACGACGGCGAATATGAAAGCGAGAATATCGGCCGCCAGATCGTCATCGACATGGTACCGCAGGGCGATGGCCGCTACGAGGGCCGCGTCTGGCGCCCGGCGAACGATCGCGTCTATATCGGCCGGATGACGGTCGAGGGCGACGCGCTCGCCCTGCGTGGCTGCGTTGTCGGCGGACTCATCTGTGCCCGTCAGGACTGGCTCCGCATCCAGTAACCGACACCTCCCTCGCGTTCAGCCGGGTCGAAATACCTCGGGCAGGGGGGAGGGCCGTCAGGCGCGGCGGCAGCGCCCGCTCCGCCTCCTCGGCCCCCTCGGCCTCCTCGGCCCGC
>PFEX01000096.1:2375-5044 GCA_002783145.1 Rhodobacteraceae bacterium CG17_big_fil_post_rev_8_21_14_2_50_65_11
CGGAAACCACGAAGCGCCCCCCGCCGATGAGCGAGAGCGAAGAGGCGCGGATCGACGCCGAGGGCGGCGAAACCGCGGCCTTGGTCAGGGCTTCCAGCCGAGGAAATTGCCAATCAGCCGTAGCCCCGCGCCCTGGCTCTTTTCAGGGTGGAACTGGGTGCCCAGCACGTTGCCATTGCCGACGATGGCGGTGATCGCCGCGCCGTAGTCCACATGCGCCAGCAAATGCGCCGGGTTGCTGACCTGCATCTGGTAGCCATGCACGAAATAGGCATGATCGCCGGTGCCGATCCCCGCGAGAACCGGGTGCGCGCGGTCGATCACCAGATCGTTCCAGCCCATATGCGGCACTTTCAGGGTCGGGTCCTCGGGCGCGATGCGCACCACCTCGCCGGGGATCCAGCCAAAACCCGCCACGTCCTCGTATTCGCGGCCCAACGTGGCCAGCATCTGCATGCCGACGCAGATGCCAAGGAACGGCACGCCGCGCCGCTCCACCGCCTCGATCAGCGCCGCTTCCAGCCCGTCGATCGCCTGCAAGCCCCGGCGGCAGGCCGGGAAGGCGCCGTCGCCGGGCAGCACGATCCGGTCGGCCCTGGCGACCGCGTCGGGGTCGGCGCTGACGACAACGCGCTCGTGGCCCCCCTCGGTGGCCATGCGCTGAAACGCCTTCTCGGCCGAATGCAGGTTGCCGCTTTCGTAATCGACCAGAACCGTTGCCATCGCTCAGAGCGTCCCCTTGGTGGAAGGAATCGCGTCGCCTTTGCGCGGGTCGGGTTCCACCGCCATGCGCAGCGCGCGGGCCACCGCCTTGAAGGCCGCCTCGGCGATATGGTGGCTGTTGATCCCATGCAGAAGATCGACGTGCAGGGTGATGCCGCCATGGGTGGCGAGCGCCTGGAAGAATTCGCGCACCAACTCGGCATCGAAGCTTCCGATCTTCGCCGTCGGTATCTCCACCGACCACACAAGGAACGGCCGCCCCGACAGGTCGAGCGCGGCACGCACCTGCGCGTCATCCATCGGCAGGTGGCATTCCCCATAACGCCTGATGCCGCGCTTGTCGCCAAGCGCCTGCGCCAGGGCCTGGCCCAGCGCGATACCGGTATCCTCCACACTGTGGTGATCGTCGATATGGGTGTCGCCTTCAGCGCGGATCGTCATGTCGATCAGCGAATGACGCGCCAACTGGTCGAGCATGTGATCGAAGAAGCCGACGCCGGTACGATTGTCATAGTGGCCGGTGCCATCGAGGTCGATCTCGACGCTGATCGCGGTTTCCGCCGTTGTGCGGGTGATCGTGGCTTTGCGCATTTTCTGGGGCCTCCGGCTTGCATGCCAACGCCTTATAGGCCGCCGGAGCGCGGCGCGAAAGGGCCTGCATCGGGGCCTGCGCGCGGCTGTCCGGGGGGTCCGTGTTGCCCCCCGGACGGACGGATTCACTGCAGGGTCACGTCGCCGATGTAATCTTCCAGGAAATAGACACGATAGGTGCCGGGCATGCCGTCACCGATGAAATGCAGGCCCATCTCGGTGCTGCGCGGGGTGTCATCCCAGCTCAGCGAGTAAGTCCATTCTATCCGTGGCGATATGGTCGGCCCGGTCTGTGTGCCGAGGGGCAGCAGCGGCGCTCCGTCCGGCCCCACCAGCGAGATCCAGCTGGTGCGCAGGAAGGCCCGGTTTTCGCCGGTCTGCGCGTCGGTTTCGGTGGAAAAGGCCGGGGTGGCCGCCATGTCGAGGCGCAGCATCGTGCCGGCGGTCGGCGACAGGGACCCCGGTACGTCGGTGCTGTTCATGCGCACCTCGGCCGAAAGGTCGCCCGCGCGACTGAGGCCGGTCAGTTCGAACGCCATGGTCTGCGACGGGCGGATCACCGGGCCGGGCTCCACGGCGAGGTTCACCGGCACCTCCAGCACCGCGTCGTCTTCGCCAAGGGTCAGGGTCGCGGTGGTCGCGTCACGCGGCAGATACCACACCGCGTTGAGGTAGGCCTGCGCCGTTTCCTCGGGGAAGGTGCGCGGGCGCCGTTCCGAAATCGAGCCGGCCGTCGGGGTGAAGATGCCGAACCAGTCGTAGCGCCCGATAGCGCGGCGGCCGTCCTCGTCGCCCGGCAGGGTCAGCAGGATATCGGAGGACCCGACCGAGATACGGTCGAGATCGTCGGTCCAGTCCACGTCGAACACGGCGCGGATATAGAAGAAATGCCCGTCCGGCCCGCCCATGACATAGGGCGCACAGCAATATGCGCCCGAAGCGCCGGAATGATCGATAAGGGTTTCGTATCGGTAAACGCTGATCCCCGCCAGTGACAGCGGCGATTGCGCAAGCGCGGCCAAGGGTGTCAGCGCGACGAACGCCATCGCGGCAAGGGTGGTGGTGAGTCGGGTCATAGTCAGGTCTCCTGAAAGGTCATTGGCAAGAATGCCCCGACATCTTTTGGGGGCCGGCGCGGCGTTGCAAGGACAATTTGGCGTTTTCGTGTGGATGGAGGCATGTGCCGGGACCAAGCGGATGTCACATACAGACGAGGGAGTCAGCGACCGGCGGCGGGTGAGCTCCCCCCGAAATTCGGACACTGACACAAGCGACGATTTGCAGTCTGCTGATCTTCGACGAGAAGGAGATCAGAGATATCGAAACGCAAGCAGCACGCGCCTGAGTTCAAGGCG
>PFEX01000221.1 GCA_002783145.1 Rhodobacteraceae bacterium CG17_big_fil_post_rev_8_21_14_2_50_65_11
GTCTTCCGTCCAGCCCCACCGGCCAAGGTGGTTGTCGCTACCGGCCAACGTGGTTGTCGCTCAACAGTTCGATCTGACCTTTGATTCTGGCACCTCGATGTTGCGCATGCCGTCCGGAGCGGCGGTGTGGGATGTGTTCGTCGGCGGCTACAGGCCGACCAAGACCCTGATCAATAGTTTGGATCTGGAGCGGGCCGCCGGTCTGAAGCGGAACTTCATCGCCATACATGACCAGTATCGCACCCCTATGGGCTGGCGATGTCGGGCGACTATGTGGTGACGCTCGGAGCCCCTCGGTAACGCAGTCTCACCCCGGCCAGGCAAAGCTTTTGGCGGCGCGCACAAAGGCGGCGACAGCGGGGGAGTGCGGACGGCCCGGCACGGTGATCAGGGCGATACTGCGCTGCACCACCGGATCGACCAGCGGGCGCTGCAACAGGCCGGGCAGCGACACCGAATATTCCGGCATGAAGGCAAAGCCGATCCGCGCCAGCACCATCGCCTGCACCCAGTCTTCGCGGTCCGAGCGGAACCGGGCGTACAGGGCGACCTGCTTTTCTGCGCAGACCGCCATCACGCTTTCGCGCAATTCACAGGCCAGCCGGTCAACATAAGGCTCGCCCGACAGATCGGTCAGCTTGACCGCGTTCAGATGGCCCAGCCGATGTTCGGGCGGGAAGATCACGATGTAGCGTTCGGTATAAAGCGGGTGGGCGTGGAACGTCTCACCCAGCCCATCAAGCGGGTTCAGCACGGCCACATCCAGCGCCCCGTCCTGAAGTTGCGCCTTCAGCTCGGCGACCGGGGCCTCGGTGACGCTCAACTCGATCCCGGCATAGCTGTTTTCGAACTGGCCCAGAAACCGCGCCAGCCGGACATGGCCGACGGTGGACATCACCCCGAGCCGGATCGGCGCCTTGTGCAGCAGCCGCATGTTTTGCGCCAGAAGCTGTGTCGCTTCGGTTTCATCGACGATGTGCTGCAGATGCGGCAGCATCGAGCGGCCGAAGTCGCTGAGCAATATCCGCTTGCCCTCGCGGTGAAACACTGGCGCCCCCAACGCCAGTTCCAGCGTCTTGATGCCCTTGGTCAGCGCCGGTTGCGAGATGTTGCACTGCAGCGCCGCCCTGGTGAAATTGAGCGTCTGGGCTGCGGCCAGAACATACCGGATCTGCGACATTTCCATGCTGACCGCCCCGCTATCACAATCGGCACCCCAAGGCGCTGCACTGCCACTATACACGACTCCATCAAAACCTGTGGTTATGGATTGATAATCAATCCTCATTTTTCTTTCACGCCAACTCGGCGCTTCATGGACGCACAACCTCAACCAGGGAGCCGGAAAATGACAGTCTACATGGTGGAACGTGATCTCAAGGGCATCAGCATGGAAGATCTGGGCAGCGCCCAGCAGGCCGCGATCAAGACCGCGCAGGATATGACCGCGCAGGGATCGAAAATCAGCTATATCCGCTCGACCTATGCGCCGGAGGACGGGCGCTGCATGTGTCTGTTCGACGGCTCGTCCAAAGAGCAGGTGCAAAAGCTGAATGACACGGCGGGCCTGCCCTATCACCGGGTGGTTGAAGCGCTTGATCTGACCCCCTGAGGCGGGCACCAGATCGGTGCGCGACCAGCCCTTGAAGGCGGCCTTCGCGGCGGCAATCGCGCGCCCGGTTTCGTCGGCACCGCACGCGGGCACGGTGCCAAGCGCGGCCCCGGTTGCCGGGTTGGTCACCGTAATCGTGCTGCCGTTGTCGGTGCCGACCCACGCGCCGCCGATCAGGTTGGCCTATTGTTGAAATCCGTTGAAACCGCTCATTTTCATTCCTTCGAAAAGATGTATTGCCGAAAAGATGTATTGCGTCAGTTGCCGGTAGCTTTCGCCGGGCCGCAAGACGGCTTGCGCGAAGGCCGGGTGGTGGTTGGCATCGGGCCAGATTTGCGGCTCCAGCGCCACCCCGGCAAAGCCGTGCATCGGTTGCCCGGTGAGCCCCGGCAGGGCGATGTCGATGCGGCTGCCGTCATAGACCTGCAAGCCCGGTTCGGTGGTCCGTAGCTCCATCTGCACGCCCGAATCGGGGTTTTTGAGCCACGCCACCGCGCGCAGCGCCTCGCGCCCCCGCGACAGGCAGAAGTTGTGGTCGAGCGGGGCGGCCTGTGCCACCGGGCGAAGCGTGCGAAAGTCGAACCGCGTTCCGGCGACAGAACGCTCTTCGCCGGTCGGAATCATCTCGGCGTCAACCGGCAGATACTGATCGGCGTCAATTCGCAGCAAATGCCCGGCGATGCTGTGGCCGCCAAGGTTGAAATAGCTGTGATGCGCAAGGTTGCACAGCGTTGGCGCATGGGTCTCGGCCTGCATCAGCACCTCGAAAACCCCTCCGGGCTTCAGCGCAAACTGCACCCGCGCCGCAAGCGCACCGGGAAAACCCATCTCGCCATCTTCAAGCCGGATCGACAGCAAAACGCTGTCCTTGGCCCGATCCTCGACACGCCAGACGCGCTTGCCCATGCTGCGCGCGCCACCGTGCAGCGTGTGCTTGCCCAAAAAGTTGCGGTCGAGTTGGTAGTGCTGACCGTCAAGTTCCAGATGCCCGTCGCGGATGCGGTTGGCGCAGCGCCCGGCGGTGGCCCCGAAATAGGGCGAATGGGTCAGGTAGGGCGCAAAGTGATCGAACCCGAGCACCAGCGGTGCGGCGTGGCCTGCAAGGCGCAAATCCTGCAACACCGCGCCGTAACTCAGCACCCGCGCGGTCAACCCGCCACCGGTGATCGTCACCCGCTCAACCGGGGTGCCGTCGGGCATGGTGCCAAAATTGCTCATATGTTCCCACGCAGATCAATTGCCTGCCCCGTGCGCGCACTGTGCTCGGCGGCTTCACCGACCATCACCGACCACAGACCGTCGCGCAGGCTTACCTCTGGCGCCCCGCGCCCGGCAAGCACGAGGTCGCGGAAACGCTGGTGCTGATAGAACGTCGAGCCGTGGTGATCGCCTGCCATCAGCACCGTTTCGTCAACCTCGACGTTTTCGCGGATGGTGCGCTTGCTGGCGCGGTCCGAAATCTCGATCACGGCGGCGCGGTCCTTGCCATCGGGGGCAAAGCGGGCGGGCCCCGGCACCTTGGCATCGACCCGCGCCTTCGGCCCGGTGACCGAGATCACCTCTTGCCAATAGGAACCCTCGGCGAACATGCACAGATCGAGCATGCCGCGCGCGCCGTTGGCAAAATCAACCGTCACAAAGGCGTTGTCGATGATGTCGGGGGTGCGGCCGCCGTAGCGTTCGCCCTGATGGTTCACGTCCGCCGCCCCCGAGGCATAAACGCGCACCGGGTCGCTTTGCAGCGTAAGCCGCATCAGATCCCAGAAATGGCAGCATTTTTCCACCAGGGTGCCGCCGGTGCGGGCGTTGAAGCGGTTCCAGTCGCCGATCTTTTCAAGAAACGGAAACCGGTGCTCGCGGATCGACATCATACGCGGTGGGCCAGCGGTGCCGCGGCGCAGCTCGGCGAGCAGCCGCTGCACCGGTGGCATGAAGCGGTATTCCATCGCCACCCAGACCGGCGCCGAGCGCCCCTCGGCCTTGGCGATCACCTCGCGGCAATGGTCGGTGGTGGTGCACAGCGGCTTTTCGCACAAGATCGGCAGCCCACTATCCAGCACGTCCATCAAGATCGGGTGGTGGGTATCGTTGGGCGCGACAATCACCAGCGCGTCACATAGCCCTGCCGACAGCATCTCGCGGTAATCCGCGAATGGGCGCGCGGTGCCGCCCGAGGTTTCTACCGACCGCTGCCGCATGCCTTCATCCGGGTCGGCAACAGCGGTCACTTCGCAACCCTCAAGCAGCTTGAGGTTGCGGATGTGCTCTTGCCCCATCATGCCCGACCCGATCAGCCCATAGCGCAGTGTCATCTTTCATATCTCCAGAAGTGGCAGGCCCATCGCCCCGGCAACGCCACGCAAGGCCGCGCGGTGGTCGCCGTAGGCAAGCGCCATGTGATGCTCTAGCCCGCTGGCGATGACGTCGGCCAGCACCGCGCCGGTATCGCGTTCAAACCGCACCACGCCCGAGGTGCCGGTAAACGCCATCGGGCGGCGCAGCATTTCGCCAAAACCCAGCACCATATGCGGGCGGTTGTGCGCCTGGCTGATGCGCAGGAAAGTGACCGGGCCGGGCTTGAGCGTGAACTGGTAAAGCAGCGGCATCTTGCGGTTGGTGTGGATGGTCGCCTTGGCGGGGCTTTCAGGATCGCGCATCGAAATGGGCGCCTGTCCGCAATGCCAGACCACGCCGGTGTTGTCGGCCACGTCCATATCGACCAGATCGGTCAGAAACACCGGGGCCTCGGCGGTTTGCAGCAAGACAAGCTGCGTCAGTGCGCCGTAAACATCGGCCTCGCAGGCGCAGGGCACACGGCCCTCACCCAGCATGCCCGCCGGGCCGCAGACCGCACCGCCATAGGCGGTGAAGGTTTCGGGCCAGCAGCGGATTGCAAACGCATCGTAGCGCCCG
Organism: Rhodobacteraceae bacterium CG17_big_fil_post_rev_8_21_14_2_50_65_11; assembly: GCA_002783145.1. Classification (GTDB taxonomy): domain Bacteria; phylum Pseudomonadota; class Alphaproteobacteria; order Rhodobacterales; family Rhodobacteraceae; genus Nioella. The sequence goes on from PFEX01000221.1 coordinate 4,526, forward strand.
CTTTGGCGCAGATCGTCAAGCCCGGCCTTGAGCCGCAGCGACCGGTCAAGCTCGGGCTGATCGAGCGCATCCAGCCCGGCGATCTGCCCGGCCACCTCGGCGCGCAGCGCGCGCGCGGTTTCGGCCGGGGCGGCGCGGGCAGCGGCAAAGAGATCGTCGAGCTCCAGCGCATCGACCTCGACCCCGGCAAGGGCGGCAACCGCGCCCGGATCGTAGGTGCAGGTATCAAACCCCACCGGGTGCGCGCCGATCCGCGCGATCCGGCGGCCCCGGATTGCTGCCGCGATCGCTTCGCCCTCGGGCGTTGGCGCCGGCACCGCGCCCGCGGCGCGTTTTCCCGCCTGCCGCGCGCCCGACAAAAGCGCCTCAAGCTCGCTGCCGATCTCGCCCGAAGGCGCGGCGTAAAGCCACGAAAACGCCCGGCCCTGGCGACCGAGAGCATGCGAGGCAAGGTTGAGCCCGCAGAACGCATTGAGCCTTAGCCGCCCGCCAAGGCGCGGCTCGGGGATCGCCCAGATTGCCAAGGGCTGCGCGAACTGCGCACCGATCACCACCGCCATCGCGGCATCGGTAAAGGTGACTTGCAGCACCAGCACCTGATCGACCCCCGCCTGGCGCACCTCGGCCATCGCCGCGCGGGTGGTGGCCTCGTCAAACATGAGCGCGCGCGGCCCCACGATTTCGTGCCCGCTGGCATCAAGCGCTGCCAGCATGTGAGCAAGGTTCTGCTCGGCAAAGGCGACGTCAAAGGTCGGGCGCGCAAGCGCAAGGATACCGATTTTCATGTCAGGCCCCGAAATCGGCGTAGCCATGGCGAAAGCTGGCATCGTCGGGTTTGAACGCCGCCCCGCCGGCACCATAGCAGCGGTGCGCGGCCCAGTTTGCAGCTTTTTGGTCGGCCAGCGCGCAGATGTCGGCCATGTAGGCCGCCGCCTCGCCCCGCAGCCCGGCGCGGATCGCGGCCCAATCGGGATAGGCGCCAAAAGCATCAAGCCAGATCGCCCGCCCGGCAAGAAAGCCAGAGGCACCGGCAGCAAAAGCGTGCTCAAGCACGGCGCGAAACTCGGCCTTGCCCGCACCGGCCGAAAGCATCACCCAAGGCCGCCCCGCCAGCCGCCCCATCTCATCAAACACCGCTTGCACCGCGGCGGAACCATCGGCCGCAGCGGCGTTGACCGGGCTTTCCAGTTTGAACACATCGACCCCATATTCCGGCCCGGCAAATGCCGCCACCGAGGCCAGCACATCATCGGCCCGCTTGCCCTTCATCTCGACGTAATCGCGGGTCTGGTCGGCATCCGCCGCCAAAGGATAGACCAGCAGTTCAAGCAAGAACGGAATGTCGTAGCGCGCACAGTCTTCGCCGATCCGTTTGACATACTCTTGCTGTGCCCGGCACACCGCAGCGCTGGCATCGGGCCGATACCAGGCCAGCACCTTGACCGCGTCGCCCCCCATGCGCTTGATCTTGGCCACCGACCAGTCGTCGATGTTCGATGACAGCCGGCCACCGGGGGGGTCTGCAAACAGCGAATCTTCAAGCGTCACGATCAGCCCCTTGGTCGGCGACAGCCGGCCAAGGCCGTGCGGAATTGCATAATGCGGATCGAGCAGCATCGCCGTGCTCGGGCCTTGCAGGGTTTCAATCAGCAGCCCCTTGAACCGAGCGACCTCGCGCCACGGGGCCTCGGGCAGACCCAGAGCCTGCGCGATCGGGGCCTTGATCGGCGGGCGCTGATCGACCGCCGTCATCTTGAAAATGCCGTTTTCATCGGCCATGCGGCGCAAGCCCCAAAGCTTGCCAGGGGTAAGGTCCATCATCAGTTCTCCGCAAGATATTGCAAGACGGCACCACGGGTCGGGCAGCCCTTGCGGCCGCCGAAGGTGGTGCATTTGAGCGCGGCGGCGGCATTGGCAAAGCGGATCGCCTGCGGCTCGCCCATCCGTTCCGCCAAGGCAAGGGTGAAGGCCCCGTGCCAGATGTCGCCTGCCGCAAGCGTGTCGATGGTTTCGACAGGAAAAGCGGGCACATGGGCGACGCCATCGGGGGTGGTAAACCACACCCCGCTTGGCCCATCGGTCACGCAGGCCCAAGCGCCATAGCGGCGGGCAATGTCTGCCAGCGCGTCGGCAACCGGGGCTTGGGGGTAAAAGCTGCGCAGACCCTGCATGGAAAACGCCAGATGGCTGGCCAGTGCCATCAGCGCCGGGTCGATCGGCGCCTCGCCATCAAGCACCCCCGGAATGTCGCGGCTACGCGCCAGCGCCAGCGCATCGCGCGCGGCGGCAACCTGCCGAGTGTCGGCCAACACCGCCGCCAGACCATCGAGCCCGGCAAACCAGCCGGTCTCAAGCACCAGGCCCTTGCCGCGGAAATTGACGATCTGGCGCTCGCCGCGCTTGTCGATCAATACCGACGAATACGAGCTCGCAGCACCGGGGTTGCGGGTGACATGCGCCACATCAACCCCCTCTTGCGCGAGATCGCCAAGGATGATGTCGCCGACAGCATCACACCCCAGACGCGCGCCCAGCACGGCGTGCCCGCCAAGCCGCGCCACCGCAACAGCGGCATTGCCAGCACAACCGCCGCCCACCACTTCAGCAGTTTCAGTGCCGTATTTTTCGGCCCTGTCAGGCAACGTATCGAGGTGGAAGACAAAATCCAGAACCGCCGCACCAACGCAAAGAACTTGAGTCATGGTGCAACCGCCGTTGGCCGCGCGGCGCGCCCCGCTACGGGCGGCAGCGGATCAGGCTTGCCGTTGCGGCAGGCGCGCAAGTGCGATGCGGGGGCAATTGTGCCGCGTGAATTGCGAAAGCCCAGGGTCGCGGAATTGACTGGATGCACTGGATCTGTCCGTTTTGGTGAGCCGGGGCCGCACGGTCTGCGGCCCCGGCGTCAGGTCATTGCATGTCGGTGGCGCGTGCCGCGTCGATCTCTGCCTCGGCAGCCGAGACCGAGGTTTTCAGCGCGGCAAAGACTTCGGGCCCACCTGCGACATTCGCGTTGAACCAATCATAAACCGGTGCTGCGGCCTGGGAGAACGTCACCTTTTCTGCGGGCGTCGGCACATAGATATCGCCGCCAGCCGCAACAAAGTCTTCGTAAGCCTGAATCGACTTGCGCTTCGGCGAAGCGAAGGTCGCTTGCTGAAGCTGGTAGAAGCCGTCGATCACGACGCGCTTGAGGTCATCGGGCAACGCCATGAAATGTTCGTTGTTCATGAACCACAGCGCGCCCATGTAGGCGTGACCATCCAGTGTCAGATACTTCAGGCCGGCATCGGTGAACTTCATGTTCATGATGTCGGTGATGCCATTCTTGGTGCCTTCAACCACGCCGGTTTGCAGCGAGGTGAAAAGCTCGGGCCACGGGATCGGCGTCGGCGAGGCCCCGAACGCGCGCACCAGCTCTTGCGGCAGATCGGCGACAACCGTGCGGATTTTCAGACCGGCAAGATCGCCGGGCACCTGCACGCGGTGCTTGGTGTTGGCGATGTTGCGCCAACCGCCAGTATTGCCGATGGTCATCAGGCGGATTGCGTTGCTTGAAGCGGCAAGCGTCATCTGCTTCATGGTGTTCATGAAATCGGAACCGTTTGCCAGCACCGCTTCAGCAACCCGGTCGTCCGACATCAGATAAGGCAGATCCAGAACCTGCACGAAGGGAAAGATCCCCGCAGCGCCGCCCGAGGTCGAGATGAAGACGTCGATGGTGCCGTCTGCCACGCCTTGCAGGCATTCAGCACCGTTCGCGCAAAGTTGCGTGCCGATGAAGAGTTCGACCGCGATCTTGCCGTTCGAGGCTTGCTCGACAAAGGTCTTGAAGACCACAAGACCATCATAGTCTTCATCGTTCTCGTTCGAGTTTGCGGTTGCGCGCAGCGTGTAATCTGCGGCGAACGCCGGCAGCGCAAGCGCCCCGAGCGCGGTCGCCACCACGAGTGATTTCAGCGTCGTCTTGAGCATTGGGAACCTCCTTGTTGATTGCTCTTTTGGCCGTTTCATTGCGCAAACCCTGCCCAGCGCGGAAGTGTCATCGAAATCGCAGGCACGTAGGTAATCAGGAAGATCACCAGCACTTCGATCGCGAGAAACGGCAGGATCGCTTTGGATATGGTTTGCACTTTTTCGCCTGAAACTTGCGACGTCACGAACAGCACCAATCCCATCGGCGGTGTGGCGAGGCCTACCGTGAGGTTTACCGACATGATCATCGCAAAGTGCACCGGATGCACCCCGAGCCCGATAAAGACGGGTGCCAGAATCGGCCCGAGAATGATGATCGCCGGGCCGGCATCGAGAAACATGCCGACGACGAACAGCAGCACGTTGATGAGGAACAGCAAAATCAACGGGTTCTGGCTCATTCCCAGGATAAATTCGGCAAGCATCTCGGGTGCGTGGCTAAGGCTTACCACCGTCTTGAACGCCACTGCGGCGCCGACCAGCAACAGCACCGTTGCCGATGCCAGCGCTGACTTTGTGAACATCGCGGGAAGGTCGGAAAGTCGAAGCGAGCGGAGCACGAAGAATGATACGATCAGGGCATAAAAAACCGCGATGGCCGAAGCCTCGGTCGGGGTGAAGACCCCGACAAGAATGCCGCCCAGGATGATGACCGGGGTTTGCAGCGGCGCGACGGCCTTTTTGCAGACAGTCCGGAAATCGGCGCTGACAGCGCGGCGAAGCTGCACCAGCATCAGGTGCGCCACCGGCAGGAACACCAGCAGCATGACCCAGCCGTTTACCGCGACCCCGCCAACAAGCTTTACCACCGTGAAGAACAGCGCCACAAGCACGCCCGCAAGGTCGATGCGCAGCAATACGAACGAAATGGATGCCTCAAGCGGGCTGATGACCTGCCCCGGCGACACGATGCGCTCGGCTTTGGGCAGGTCGTAACGATCGGCCATAAGCCGGACCACCAGCATCAGGCCGAGCCCGACGAGGATGCCCGGCACGATCCCGGCAAGAAACAGCGCGGCGACACTTTCGCCCATTACATAGGCGTAAATGATCATGATGCCCGAGGGCGGAATGATCGGGCCGATCACTGACGAGGCGGCCGTTACCGCTGCGGCAAAGCGGCGGGTGTAGCCGTTTTTCTCCATCGCCGGGATCAGGGTCGAGCCGAGCGCCGAAACATCGGCGACCGCCGAACCCGAAAGCCCCGCGAACAGCATCGACGAAAGAATGTTCACATGCGCAAGGCCACCGCGCAGATGGCCCATCAGTGCCTGCGAAAACTCGACAAGCCGGGCGGTGATGCCGCCGCGGTTCATGATCTCGCCCGCCAGCATGAAGAACGGCAGCGCCATGAGCGGAAAGCTGTCCATGCCGTTGTAAAGGTTGCGATAAAGCAGCGCGAGGTCGCGTTCCTGCCCGTTGAGTGTCAGCAGGGCACCCGGCGCGAACAGCAGCGCAAAGAAAACCGGCAGGCCGATCAGGATCGAGACGAGAAAGACAGGCAGAAACCAAAGCAGCATCATTCAGCCTCCGGCGAAAAGTCTATCGGTGCATCGGTCGGGGGCAAGCTCGTGGCGGGGGCAAGTAGCGCTGTGACTGCTCGCAGAATCAACTCGATGTTCACCAGGGTCAGAAGCGCCATCCCGACCAGCAGCGAGGCATAGGTATAGCGCAGCTTTACCCGGACCATTTCGCCCCCGAACCAGTCGAGCGGAATCCGCAAGGAGCCCGAATTGAAATTGCCGCTGAACCCGGTTGTATGGTTCCAGCCCAACTTCACGCCCATCACCAGAACCGCGAGCGAGACCAGCAAGAGCGCGAGGCTCAGCACCAGCCCCGGCACGCGCGGCAGCGCCTCGGGCACCATGTCGATTGCGACAAAACCGCCCCAGCGATAGGCCGAGGGCGCGATCAGGCCGGTCATCCAGAGCATCAGGAACCGCGCGGCTTCATCCGGCCAGGCGAGCGCGTTGTTCAAGACGTAACGAAAGAAGACCTGAAGCAGGATCACCCCGACCATGACCACAAGCGCCATCCAGGCAGCGCTGCGACCAACTCGCAACAAAACAGTGTTTACGGCCGCGAGTATCCGCAGCGGCAGATGAATCATGCTCAGGCTCCCCCCTCAGCATCCCGGCGTGGCGCGACCTTAACGCATTATGCGCGCTTTTGCTTTCGTTTCTTTCGTATGCTTGTCAATGCGAACCGTCAAGCCAAACAAACTGCGGCCATGAAGGTTGTGCGATCTGGCCAATCTGGCCTAGTCTGCGGTGATACATTCAACACCAAGGTCGTGGCACATGCGCCGCAGGTCTTCCTGCAATCCATCGTCGGTAAAAAACTCGTGGACCTGATCAAGGTGCCCAATGCAAACCGGCGCCGTGCCCCCGGCCTTGCTGCTGTCGGCAGCGAGGATGATGCGGCGGGCCGATCCGATGAAGGCGCGCGCAAGCGAGGCCTCGCGCAAGTCAAAATCGAGCAGCGCACCATCGGCGCCAATCGCCGCCGCGCCAATGATCGCGTAGTCGGCGCGGAACTGGCGGATGAAATCAACAGCCATATCGCCAAGAATCGCGCCGTCTGATTGCCGGATGCTGCCGCCCGGAACAATGACCTCGAGCCCGGAATAGGTGCGCATCAGGTCGGCAAGGTGCACGCTGTCGGTGACCACCAGGAGCCCCGCGTGTTGCGACAGGTGGCGCGCTACGGCTGCGGTCGTGGTGCCCGAATTCAGGAAAATCGAACAATTGTTCGGAATCCGCCGCGCGAGGGCGCGCCCGATCCGTTCTTTCTGCTCTGCGGCAACTTCCTTGCGGATATCGAAGGCGGTGTATTCAACCCCCGCCAGTAGCGAGGCGCCGCCATGAAACCGGATGATCTTGCCTTCTTCCGCGAGAAAATTCAGATCCTTGCGGATCGTCTGGGGGGTGGTCTCCAGATGTTCGGCAAGGGTCTCGACCTCGATCCGCCCGTTTTGGCGCAGGCAGTGCAGGATTTCCTGTCGGCGCGCTCTGGAAGTGCTGTGCTTGGTCGGCATGGAGATCTCCGCAAGTTGTTTTCGTTTTAGTGCCAAAACGAAAGCCATGGCAAGGCAATCGAAGCCGTCGGGTGCTCGCCTCAAAACGAATTCGCTATGTTTGAACACGCCCACGGGCTTTGGAAGGGGTTTTCCAGCGGGGTCATGCTGCCGCCGCCGCGATGACAGATTGCGCCTTCACAGTCGGCCCACGGAAGCGCTGCACATGCTTGATGAGTCATCCAGCCCACTCGGTGGGCTCTACCTCGCCCGGTCCGAAGGCGCACTGGGTGTCATCGCTGAGAACGGCGGTGCAAAAGTCTGCCACGGTAGCGGCGGGATAGGCCTGCTGCGGGCGGTGTAAAAACCGGCCACTTTGCTC
>PFEX01000148.1:0-10898 GCA_002783145.1 Rhodobacteraceae bacterium CG17_big_fil_post_rev_8_21_14_2_50_65_11
AGAACACCACCTCCGCCCCGTCGGGCGCGTTCCGCTGCAAGGGCGGGCTGGTCAACATCGCCGCCAACAAGGATGAGCAATGGCAGGCTTTGGCGCGGCATCTGGGGCTGGAGGCGCTGCTGGACGACCCCGATTACGCCAGCCGCGAAAATCGCAAGAGCAACCGCCACGCGCTGCGGTCGCTGATCGAGGCGCGGCTGGAGGCGAAGGCGCCGCGCGACTGGGCGCGGGAACTGAACGCGCTGGGCGTGCCGGCGGGCGCGGTGCTGCGCGTGCCCGAGGCGCTGGCGCATCCGCAGGTGGCCGAAAGGGGGCTGCTGGCGGAATTCGCCGACGTGCCGGGGGTGGACCGCGCCGTGACGGTGCTGCGGCCGGGGGTGAAGATGGACGGGGCGGCCCTGAGCGTGGCGGCGGGGCCGCCAGCGTTGGGTGCCGATACGGGCGAAGTGTTGCGCGAGATAGGGATTGGTGCGGCAGAGCTTTCGCGGCTTGCCGCGGAGGGGGTGATATGAGCGACGTATCGGATTGGTGGAGCACCGCGATCATCGACATGGAGCCCGGGCGCATCGCGTTGCGCGGCCACGAGATCGAGGACCTGATCGGGCAGGTGAGTTTCCCGCAGATGATCTGGATGATGCTGCGCGGCGATCTGCCCGGCGAGGGGCAGGCGCGGCTGCTGGAGGCGGCGCTGGTGGCGGCGGTCGATCACGGACCGCAGGCGCCCTCGATCGCGGCGGGACGCATGGCGGTAACCTGCGGCTTGCCCCTGAACGGCGCCCTGGCCTCGGCGGTCAACATGCTTGACGACGTGCATGGCGGTGCGGGCGAACAGGCGGTGGAGCTTTACATGCGCATCGACACGGCGGGGCTTTCGGCGCTGCCGGAGGTGGTGGCCGAATGGCGCGCCGAGCGGGGCAAATACGTGCCCGGCTTCGGCCACCGGTTCCACACCCCGGTTGACCCCCGCGCGCCCGCGTTGATGGCGGAAGTGGCCAAGGCGGTCGAAGCGGGTGTCTGCGACGGCCGCTTTGCCCGTATCGGGCAGGCACTGGAGGCACATCTGGCAGCATTGCGGGGCGCTGCCCTGCCGATGAATATCGACGGGGCAACGGCGGTGATCTACGCGGAACTTGGCTTTGCGCCGCCGTTGGCGCGCGGGCTGTTCCTGCTGTCGCGGTCGGTCGGCATTCTGGCCCATGCCTGGGAACAGATGAACCAGGGCGGGCGCAACAAGGGGCCGACGCCGCCGCATTACCGCTGGACCTATACTGGGGCGTGAAGGACGGGGCGCGGCCCGTCTCAAGCCCCTCCGGGGCCCTCGTCGGGCCGCAGTTGCCACGGAAAATCGGGGCGGGGCGGTCGTTTCGGTCCCGGACCTGTGCCGGTTGCGGCGTTCGGCCGTGAGTATTTGGACCAAGAAGAAGCGCAGGGGCGTTACCGGGCGGCGGTGTCGAGCCAGATCGTCACCGGGCCGTCGTTGGTCAGCGTGACCGTCATGTCGGCGGCGAAGCGGCCGGTCTGGGTCGGGATGCCGAGGCTGGCGAGATGGGCGGCAAAATGCTGGTAGAGACGGTCGCCCTCGGCGGGTGGGGCGGCGGCGGAGAAGCCGGGGCGGTTGCCGCGCGAGGTGTCGGCGGCGAGGGTAAATTGGCTGACCACGAGAGCACTGCCGCCAGTGTCGCGGAGGGCGCGGTTCATCTTGCCGGCGTCGTCGGGAAAGATGCGCAGCCTGGCGATCTTCGCGGCGAGGGCTTCGGCCTCTCGTTCGCTGTCGCCGTGCATGGCGCAGACGAGGATCATCAGGCCGGGGCCGGTCCGGCCGATGGTGTCGCCGCCCACCCGGACGGCGGCTTCGGTGACGCGTTGGATCAGGGCGCGCATTGTCTTTCTCCATGGCTGGTCGGGTGAGAGGAGCGCGGATCTTGACGCAAATCAAGGCGAATCCCGGCCTGACCTGTGAGGCTTTCGGCAGGAAAGCGAAGGAGGTCTGCAATGGTTGAGAAAACGCATACATCCGGGGGCTGGCCCTCGGTGTTTGAGCCTTTCCGCAGCATGGGACGGCAGGTGGCGGACTGGTTCGCCCCGGCCTCCGAGGCGTCGGTGGACGAAGGCAGCTACCGCGTGGTGGTCGAACTGCCCGGTGTCGAGGACAAGGATATCGAGGTGAATGTTCACGACGGCGTGCTGACCGTCAAGGGCGAGAAGAAATCGACCCGCGAGGAGAAGGGCGAGACCTGGTATTTCAGCGAACGGCAATACGGCGCTTTCGCGCGCAGTTTCCGCCTTCCGCCGGATGCCGATGCCGGCCGGGTCAACGCCGATCTCAGGGACGGGGTGCTGACCATCACCGTTGCCAAGAAAGCCCCCACGACCCCCGAGGCGACGCGGATCGAGGTCAGGAAAGGCTGAGCCCGGGCGCGCGGGCGCCGTGGCGCCTATTGGTAGAGCGTGTAGAGATAGGCCCCGGCCCCGGCAAGGGCGAGGGCGAGTACCACTGCGATGGCGATCTTGATCGCCGACCACGGGCGTTCGCCCTGCACCCGTCCGGTCTGGCCGTTGACCACGAAACGGTAGCTTTTGCCCTTGTACTTGTAGGCGGCCATCCAGACCGGTAGCAGGATGTGCTTGAAGGTGATGTCGGAAACATCCGTGCCGACATGGGAAATGCGCTGCCGGTCGCCGCCGATATCGGCGCGGATGTCACGGTGGATCTGGTCGTCCATGATCTGGCGCGCTTCACTTAAGCCTTCCTCCACGTCGACGGCGTAGCCCTCGGCCCGGAACCCGGCGAGGTATTGCGGCGCGTAGGATTCCAGCAAGGTCAGGTTCCACGGCGCCAGCCGGTCGGTATAGCTTTTGGGCAGCGAGCGCGAGGCGAGCACCAGCACGTCATCGAAGAAGCGGCTGACCCGGCCAGAGACGTTGGTCCAGCGGATCTTCTGTTCGCGCACGGTTTCGGTCTTGCCGTTGCGGGTCACGGTGCGGTTGACGTAATAGACCGTGCCGCGCTGGCCGCGATAGGTGCTGCGGGTCTGGGCGTCATAGGTCCAGTAGGGCACGTAGATGCCGTCGAGCTTGCGACCCTTGCGGGCGTATTCCTGAAGGCCACCGGGCGCGAACCAGAGCCGTCCCAGCCAGTCGGCCATGGCCTTTTGCGCGGCGCGCTCGTCGATCTGGAAGGGCAGCACGCCCTTGGGCTTGATGTGGCGATGCGTGCCGGTATCCGTCACCACCGGGGTGGCGCAGAACGGGCATTCCGTGGCGTGGATGTCGGTGCTGAATTCCACCTGCGCGCCGCAACTGGGGCAGGCGGTGACGCGGGTTTCCTCGTATTCGGCGGCGTCGATGCCACTGCGCAGGGCGGCCTCGAAATCCATCTCGCGGATCTCGGGTAGGTCGCTGCCGTCGTAGTCACGCGTGTTGCCGCAATGGTCGCAAACCAGCTTGCCCGCCGCCGGATCGTAGCGAAAATCCGATCCGCACTGGTCGCAGGGGAAGCGGTGTTCCTCGCTGCTCCCTTGGGCGGCGGTCGCTTGCGGGCCGGGTGCTGTGCCGGGCGGGGGTGGGGGCAGATCGCTCATGTCGTCCTGAACTCATGTCGTCCTGAAATCGCTTGTCAAAGATGCTGCACTTTCCGACGCCGCTGCCGGTATTTCAAGACAATACCCTCAAGCCTCGGTTGCGAGGCGCGGTGCAGCCGCGGATCACACGCCGGGCGGCGGTGGCGGCGGCATCACGGTGAAGAGCTGTGCCAGTTCCGCCACGTCCTCGGCCCTTTTCCAGCCGTCCTGGCCTTGCGTCCAGACATGGGTCTGGCGGGTCAACTCGCCCCGCGTGGCCATCTGGCCCATTGTGGCGCGCGAAAACGGCCCCCTGGTCTGACCGTTTTCTGCGACATGCCAGACATGCTCGACCGGCGGGGGCGGCGGCGCGGCAGACTGCGGTTGCTGCTGCCGGGCCCCCCACGGGCCGGGGTTCATCGCGTTCGCCATCTGGCCCGCCATCGCCATGCCCATGCCAAGGCCCATGCCGGCCGAGGCCTCGCCACCGCCGGGGTTCTCGGCCGCGGCGCGCATCGATTCGGCGGCCTGGAACTGGGTATACCTGTTCAGGTCGCCGACGACGCCCATCGAGGTGCGCTTGTCCAGCACCTCCTCCACCGCCTTGGGCAGGCTGATGTTCTCGATGTAAAGCTCGGGCAGGTCCAGCCCGTATTGCGCGATGGTGCCAGAGATCGCCTCGGCCATGATCTTGCCGAGGTCGTGGGTGTTGCCGGCCATGTCGAGCACCGGGATGCCGCACGATCCGATCACGCGGGAAAATTCCTGCACGATGATGTTGCGGATCTGGTCGGTGACCTCGTCGGTGGTGAACTCGCCGTCGGTGCCGACGATCTCGGTCATGAAGGTGCCGGCGTCGCGGACCTTCACGGTGTAGGTGCCGAAGGCGCGGATGCGGGTCGGCCCGAAATCGGGGTCGCGCAGCATGATCGGGTTCTTGGTGCCCCATTTGAGGTCGGTGAACCGGTTGCTGTTGACGAAGTAGATTTCCGATTTGAACGGGCTCTGGAAACCGTGCGACCAGTGCTGAAGCGTGGTCATGATCGGCATGTTGTTGGTTTCGAGCATGTAGAGACCGGGGGTGAAGACATCGGCCATCTGGCCTTCGTGGATGAAAACCGCCACCTGGCCTTCGCGCACCGTCAGCTTGGCGCCATACTTGATTTCATGACCATGGCGCTCGAACCGCCAGACCATGGTGTCGCGGGTGTCGTCGGTCCATTCAATGACATCAATGAACTGGCCGGACAGGAAATCGAAAATGGACATCGGCCCCTCCTTGGGAAAAACTGAACTCTTCTAACTTGGCCCGCCAACCAGCCCTTGTGCAAGCTGTTGCAGCACCGGACGCGCCTCGGCCGGGGTCATGCCGGGCGAAAGGCGCGGGTCGTAGAGCATGCGCAGCAGCAACTCGTCATGGCGCGTCAACAGCGCGAACTCCTCGTCATCGTTGAAGATCGAGGGGCGCGCAAGCGGGCTGTCATTGGGCAGGCCAAGGCCCTGCGCCACCTCCTCGTGCAGGCAGGAGCGGCGCATCAGATCCGGGTGCTCGGCCCGGATGAAGGCGATAGCGGCGACATAGACATGCGGCGCAGAGGCCGCGGAAATCGCGTAGACGGCGCAGAATTCGTGCCTCGGCAGGGTGGTGATCTCGCGGATCGTGGCGGCGCCGATATTGGGCATGATCCGGCGCAGCAGGGGGCCGGCGTCACGCTGTTCGTCGCGGTTGAGGAACAGGACGTGGAAATTTCCGCCAGAGCCGACGGCGCGGATGGGGTGGCCGGTGATGCCGGACAGCCGGTCGCCATAGCGCGCCAGACGTGCCCGGTCTTCGTCGCGCTGGTCGTGCGGCACCGAGGCACCGAAATGGGCCTGAAGCCGCACCGGACGCTCCCAGCGGCGCAGCGCCGCCGGCGTCTGTTGCGCGACGAACCGCCCGTCCGACAGCGCGTATTCGTCATAAAGCGCGATCCGTTCGAAATTCGCCACCAGATTGCGCGCGATGATCGGGGTGTCGGAGCCGCCACCATCGGTGCGCAGCAAGCCCTGGGTCAGCAACCGTTGCTGCACATCGCCATAGTAGCGCGCAAAGGCGATGCTCGTGTCCGACGGTGCCACCGTCGGTTGCTCTGCCACCGGGGCGGCGGGGCGCTGTGTCGGCTGCTCAGGCGGCGGCGCCTCGCAGGCGGACAGGACCGCCAGGGCGGTTCCTGCCAACACTACGAGAGACAGCCTGTGCATCACGGCCCCCTTCGCCTCAGCCCTGTGGAACAGAGGTGGCGACGGTGTCGCCGGTGCCGTCGCGCCGGGCACTGGCCGAGGCCAGCGAGTCGCGCAGGTCGTGCTCCATCTTTTTCATCTCCGCCTCGGCGGCGGAGCGGCGGCGCTTGCCCTCGTCGGCGATTTGCAGGCTTTCTTCAATGGTTGCGATCAGGTCGGCGTTGGCCTGTTTCACCGCTTCGATGTCAAAGACGCCACGCTCCATTTCCTCGCGCACCATCTTGTTCGATTCGCGCAGGTTGGCGGCGTTGGAGGTCAGAAGCTCATTGGTCAGGTCGTTGGCTTCGCGCACCGCGCGGGCGGCTTTGGTTGACCGCTGGATGGTCAGCGCTTGCGCCAGTTGGGTTTCCCACAGAGGCACGGTGTTGACGAGGGTGGAGTTGATCTTGGTGACCAGCGACTTGTCATTTTCCTGCACCAGCCGGATCGAGGGCAGCGACTGCATCGTCACCTGCCTTGTCAGTTTCAGGTCATGCACCCGGCGTTCGAGGTCATCGCGCGCGGCGCGCAGGTCGCGCAGTTCCTGCGCCTTCATCACCTGGTCGTTTTCCGGCGCGGCCTGCACCGCGGCCTCTTTCGCCGGGATCGTCTGTTCGTCCAGGTCCTTCAGCTTCTCCTCGCCCGCCGCGATGTAGAGCGCCAGTTCGTCGTAGAAGGCCAGCGTCTTGTCATAGAGCATATCGAGCGATTTGATGTCCTTCATCAGCGTGTGTTCGTGATGCAGCAACTGGTCGGTGATGCGGTCGATCTGGCCTTGCACGTCCTCATACTTGGCAAGGAAGTCGTGCACCGGCTTGGCCTTGCCAAACAGTTTCTCCCACCAGCTGCGCTTGCGGCCGGGGTCGAGTTCGTCGACGGAAAAGCCACGAATGGTGCCGACGATTTCGCGCAGGGAATCGCCCGCCGGGCCGACATCCTTGTTCTTCACGCCTTCCAGCATCGCCTGGCTGATGGTCTGCAATTCCGATTGCGCGCCGGACCCGAAGGCGACGATGGAATTGGTGTCGGTCATGTCAAGTTCGGCCATGCGCGCGCGAATCTGTTCGGCGGCCGGGGCCGGCGCCTCGGCCAGCGGCACGAGGGCGGTGGAGGGGTCGGGCAGCACTGCGGCGTTGATCTCGTCAACCATCCCGGCGGCGGCTTCGGCCTGTTGGCGCACAGTATCACTCATGTTTCATTGTCCTTGTGTATCAATATGCAGGGTCTCGCGGTTCAGCCGATCGCGCAGCACCTCGATCTCGACATCGAGATCGCCACGGTCAGAGAGCAGCATTTTTTGCGTGCGGGCGGCAAAATTGGTTTCCAGATCGTTCAGCAGGGAAAGGTAATCCGACCGCGCGGAATAGTCGCGCGCGGTGCCGTGCAGGTCGACATACTTGATCGTCGCATCGCGCGCGCCCTGAAGGTAAACGGTCAGGTATTTGCGGGCTTGCGTCAGGTCGCGCGGGTCGTCCTCCACGGTGCGGAACATGTCGCGCGCGGTGGCCTGGAACGCCTCCACCCGCGAGACGAGTTGCCGGTCGCCGGTGCGCCCGATCGCGTCGTGCATCGCTTCGAGCATCGCCTCGGCAGCTTCGACCTTCTTCGCGATCCGCTCGGTCTGAAAGCGGTTCACGCCGTCCATCCCCTTGTCTTTCAGCGGATCGAGCCCGAAGGAAAAGAGGTGCAGCGCGCCGGCCAGAACGCCGACCAGCCCGGCATTCAGAACCGTCCACTGGCCACCGAAGACCAGTAGCCCGACGCCCGCGCCGGTCAGGACAGAGGCGAAGATCTTGCGCGGAATGGCCGGGCGCCTTGCGACCTTGCGTTCGTTATAGGCATCCTCGGCGCGCACTCCGTCGCGCAGCAGCCACGCGGCCAGCAGAAGAACCGCGCCGCCGGCGAAATCGGTGATCATTTCGCTGACCGGGCGAAAGAACACGGTGGGCAGGATCAGCAGCGGCAGCAGGAACAGGATGTTGATCCGAGCGGCATGGCGCGCCGGGGCGCGGCCGCGAAAGCTGGCCTCGACGGGCCGGGTCTGCGGTGCCTCGACCTCGCTGCTGTCGGGGTCGGGGCTGAATTTTCCGCCGTAGCGTTTCGCCATGTCAGACCGCTCCGAAGCCGCCGAAGATGGCCATCACGATAATGACCGCCAGTGCCACGAAGGCCACGCCCTGCAAACCGTTTGAACTCATGCCAGATTCCCTTTTGCGCAATACGATAAGCGCGCTGTGGTGCGAAAACCAGATGTTAGCGCACCGAAACGTGACAGGCGGGCGGAGTGTTGCACCCCGGCGCATCAAGCGTGGTCATCGCCTGTCACCTGTCACCTGTCACCTGCCACGTGTCCGGGCAGGTATCAGATCGGGGTGGCCAGTTGCGGGGCCTTCGGCGCGGAGCGCCGAGCACATCCGAAAGCCGCGCGAACAACGTCCCTCCGGGATCGTCCAGCAGGGCCCGGTAAAGCCGGAAGACACCGGGTCGCATATAGCCCGACCAGTGGCAGAAGCGCGCCACCGGCGGGCGCAGGCGAAAGCCCATGCGCGCCAGCCGCGCCGCCTGTGCGGGATCGTCGATTCGCAGGTCGATCCAGCCGCCATGCCGGTCCGCCATCCCGGCCGAAAGCGGCAGGTCATGCCAGCTATCGGGGCGGATCAGGGCGCGGAAGGCCGCGTCGAAGGGCAGGTTCTCGCGGCTGGTCACGTTCAGCACCCGGGCGCTGCGGCCTGCGGGGTTGCCCAGTGCCTGCGCGGCGCGGCCCCGGTATTCGGCGCCCGACAGCAGGATCATCCGCGAAAGCGCCCCGGCCCGAAGCGCCGGCAGCGCCGACAGCGCCACCCGCGCGCCCAGCGAATGGGCGATGACATTGACCGGCAGGCCGGGCCGTTCGGCGGCGACGACCTGCGCGATGCGGGCGAGGGCGGTGCCGGTCTCCCCGGCGCGGGCATAGGCCTGTGCCAATGTGCCCTGCGCCGACCAGCCAAGCGCCACGCCAAGCGCGCCCTCCTGCGTCAGCCGCAGATGCCGGGGCCAGCTGACGGCTTTCCAGCAATCGCGCGTTGGTGTGTCCGACAGGATATGGCGGTGCGGGTTGTGCGACGGCGCGCCGAACGGGCAGAAGCGGTAGCCGTGGATCATCACGGTGACCGATGCGCAGCCCGGCCGAAGGAGCGCCTGCCGCAGCCGGTCCTCGCCGTCCAACTCTCCGCCGCGCGCATTGACCGCAACCAATGCCATCACTGCCCCGCTCGTGATTGCCTCACCGCCAGATCTAGCGGTGCTCCGCAACAGGTCGGTGACGATCCTGTTTCGCCTTCATGACAGTTGCTGGCCGGCCACGGCGCTTTCCGTGTATGCGGGTCTTGCCATTGCATCCGGGCTGGCCTATCCCCTGACCCCGTGGCGATTTGTTTACCGGATTGCGGGCCACGTTAAACATCCCGCTAAAGAGGTCGCGCGGCGCCGTTCACGGCTCTTGCCCCCGACCGTTCACCGGTTCGGGGTTTCCGTAACCCCGGACATGCAGGAGACCGAGACCGATGACCGAAGGCCGCAGACCCCTTCCCGATGATATTTCGCCGCGCACCCGCGCGGTGCATGCCGGCAGCCGCCGCAGCCAGTATGGCGAGGTGAGCGAGGCGATCTTTCTCACGCAAGGCTTCGTCTATGACAGCGCCGAGGCCGCCGAGGCCCGCTTCATCGAGGCCGGTGCGGACGAGTTCATCTATGCCCGCTACGGCAACCCCACCGTCGCCATGTTCGAGGACCGGATCGCCGCGCTGGAAGGCACCGAGGATGCCTTCGCCACAGCAAGCGGCATGGCGGCGGTCAACGGCGCACTGACCTCGTTGCTGAAAGCGGGCGATCACGTGGTGTCGTCGCGGGCGCTCTTTGGCTCGTGCCTCTACATCCTGGAGGATGTCCTGACCCGCTACGGCGTCGCGGTCACGTTCGTCGATGGCACCGATCTGGACCAGTGGCGCGCCGCGATCCGACCTGGCACCAGGGCGGTGTTCTTCGAGGCGCTCTCCAACCCGACGCTGGAAGTCATCGACATCCGCGCGGTGGCTGACATGGCCCACGCGGTCGGCGCACTGGTGATCGCTGACAATGTCTTTGTCACGCCGGTCCTGCAACGCTCCGGTGTGCTGGGGGCGGACGTCATCGTCTATTCCGCGACCAAGCATATCGACGGGCAGGGGCGCTGCCTTGGCGGCGTCATCTGCGGCACGCGTCAATTCATCCGCAAGACGGTCGAGCCCTATCTCAAGCATACCGGCGGGGCGTTGTCGCCGTTCAACGCGTGGGTGATGCTGAAATCGCTGGAAACGATGGACCTGCGGGTGCGCGCGCAGGCCGACAGCGCGTTCCGGGTGGCCGAAGCGTTGTCCGGCCTTGCGGGCCTCCGGCGCGTGATCTACCCGTTCCGGCCCGACCATCCGCAGCACGATCTGGCGCGCGCGCAGATGCAGGCGGGCGGCACCGTGGTGTCGTTCGAGGTGGAGGGCGGGCGCGAGGGGGCGTTCCGGCTGCTGAACGCGCTTCGGATCGTGCTGATCTCCAACAACCTCGGCGACGCCAAGTCGATCGTCACCCACCCGGCGACCACGACCCATCAGCGCCTGACGGAAGAAAGGCGCGCCGCGCTTGGCATTTCCGACGGGCTGCTGCGCCTGTCCATCGGGCTGGAGGATGCGGGCGACCTGATCGCGGATCTCACGCAGGCGGTTGCGGCCATGCAGTCCGGGGGCGCGCCGCGATGAAGCCCTTCCTGATCCTGCAACTGCGCCCCGAGGACGAGGCCGCCGACGAGGAGTTTGCCTCGCTTCTGGCGCGCGGCGGTTTGGCGCCGGAGGAGGTGCACCGCATCCGGCTCGATCAGCGCGACCTGCCGGGCGGTCTGGTGCTGGCAGACTATTCGGGCGTGATCGTCGGCGGCGGGCCGGGCTGCGTCTCCGACGCCCCGGCCGACAAGACCCCGCAGGAGGCGCGGATCGAGGCGCAGATCCTCGGCCTGATGCCCCGCATCACCAAGGGTGACGTGCCGTTCATGGGGTGTTGTTACGGGCTTGGCAT
>PFEX01000148.1:10912-11787 GCA_002783145.1 Rhodobacteraceae bacterium CG17_big_fil_post_rev_8_21_14_2_50_65_11
TTGGCCGCGTGGGCGGCCTGGCTGTCGCGCTTGATGCCCTCCCAATCCGGACCCGTGGAGTCCGTCCCGGCCACGCGTGCGAACTGGAGCAGCACGCCCTCCGTGCCCGTGAGCTGCTTGTGCTTGCGGCGCTTCACGCTCTTCAGCGCCTGCTCCGCGGCGTCGCGCGCGCCCTCATAGTCTCCGTCCCAGACGCAGGCGGAGAGCTCGATCAAGGCCTCGCCTCCCTTGGGCAGGCCCTTCACGGCGCGGGCCTCGTCGAAGCTGCCGCGCATGCACAGGTAGCGCGCGGCGTGCAGGTGGAGCTCCGCGCCGGTCGCGGCGATCGCGGCCTCGATCACGCTCGGGCCCACATCCACCAGGGAGCTCACCGCCAGGCCCAGCGCGTAGCCGAGGTAGCTGCCGCGCGCCTCGGGATGAACCCTCGCCAGCAGCTCGGGCTCGGGCCGCAGACCGAGCCAGGTCGAGAGCCAGCGTCCTGGGCTCGACTCCAACGAGAAGTTCTGTGCGGACACCTCGTGCGTGAGCCGACGGCTCGTCTCGGCGTCGCGTCGGCTGAAGGCGACCAGCAGCTCGAGGCCGATCTCCGTCAGCCGGCCCTCGGTGCCGAAGGCGAAGCTGCGCGAAGCGCGCACCTGTTGGCGCACCCCCTCCACGAGCTCGTCCAGGTGATAGCGCGCGTCCGCGTCCCGCAGGAGCGTGAAGGCGACCTCCGGTTCGACCCGGTAGACCGCCCGGTCTCCGGGGTAGGTCGTCTCGACCAGCAGGCCCGCTTCCACGCAGGGCGCGATCTCGGGGCGCAGGCTGGCGGCGTTCATGTGGCGTCGCGGATCCACGCGCACCCGGCAGCGCGCGGCATATTGCGCCCATTCGGC
>PFEX01000227.1:0-782 GCA_002783145.1 Rhodobacteraceae bacterium CG17_big_fil_post_rev_8_21_14_2_50_65_11
CTCTATGCTTCGGGCGGGATCCATGCCGCGATCCTGCTATGGGCCGTGGTCGGTGGGTCGTTCCTGTCTGACCGCGAGGAGCCGGAATTCGAGGTGACGGGCGTGACCCTCGTCTCGCCGCAGCAATTCGAGGCGATGTTCGAGGCGCCAGGTGCCGTGCCAGCGGTGGTCGACCAGCCGACGCAGCCGGTGCCGCAGCCCGAGGCCGCCGCGCCGCCGGAACGCCCCGAGGTCGAGGAGGAGGCGCCGCAGCAGGCCGCGCCGCCGGACCCTGTGCCGCCGCCGCCGCCGGACAGCCAGCCGGATGTCGCGGCCCTCATGCCGCCGCCCGAAACGGAGGTGCAGGACGACATGGCGGCGCTGCCAAGCCCGCCCGCCGAAGACCGCGAAGCCGCCGCCTCCGACAGCCCCGCCCCGGTCGAGGCGCCGCGCGTCGCGCCGACCCCGGCACCGGCGCCGCCGCCCGATGTCGATACCGCGCCCGTGGTCTCGCCCCGGCCCGAACCGTCCGAGACTGCCGCGCCGGACCCCGCGCAGCCGCCGACCGCGCCCGAGGAGGCCACGACCGAGATCGTGACCGAGGCGCAAACGCCCGCCGCGTCGCTGGCGCCGACCACGTCCGTCCGCCCGCCCGCGCGCCCGGTGCGCACCGCGACAGAGGCCCCGACGCCGGACCCGGCGCCGGACGTTGCGACCCGCGAACCGCTGGAGGACGCGATCAATGCCGCCCTCGCGGAGGCCGTGACCGATGCGCCCGCCGCGCCCGCCGCGCCCGATCCGGC
>PFEX01000227.1:794-1039 GCA_002783145.1 Rhodobacteraceae bacterium CG17_big_fil_post_rev_8_21_14_2_50_65_11
TGCGGCTTGCCATTGGCGCCTGCTGGAATCTTGGCACCGTCTCGACAGAGGCGTTGCGCACGACGGTCGTGGTCGGGTTCAGCCTGAACCGGGACGGAACGCCGGTTGGCGGATCAATTCGACTGGTCGAGATTCTGGAAGGCACCGAAGCCGGGGCCGACTATGCCTACGACGCCGCGCGGCGTGCGATTCTGCGATGCGGCGGTCGCGGTTTCGACCTGCCGGGCGAAAGCTATGACCGCTGG
>PFEX01000227.1:1095-12420 GCA_002783145.1 Rhodobacteraceae bacterium CG17_big_fil_post_rev_8_21_14_2_50_65_11
CGCCTCGTTCCGCAGGCCGAGCAAGTGCTTGCCGCCACGCAGCGGGTTTCGAACCGGCCTGTCTGCGTTATACTGGCAGCCATATTATCGCGAACAGGCGTCCCGTTTCAGGAGTTCAGGCCAACATGAGTCCGCTCAAGACGATTATCCTTGCCCTGCTGACGACGATCGGTGCGGCGTTTTCGGCCGCCGTGGCAGCGCAGGAAAGCCCCGGCCCGCTGCGCATCGAGATTACCGAGGGCGTGATCGAACCGTTGCCCTTCGCATTGCCGCAGTTTATCGCTGGCAGCCGCGCCGCCGAGGATGCTGCCACCGACATCACCCGCGTGATCGCCGCCGATCTCACCGGCACCGGCCTGTTCCGCGAGGTGCCGCGCGAGGCCCATATTTCCGGCGTCACCAGCTTCGACAGCCCGGTGCAATGGCAAGACTGGCAGGCGATCAACGCGCAGGCGCTGATCACCGGATCGGTCACTATGGAGGGCGGACAACTGGTGGTGCGGTTCCGCCTGTTCGATGTGGTCTCGCAGCAGCCGCTCGGCTCTGGCCTGCAATTCGTCGGCAGCCCGGACAGCTGGCGGCGCATGGCGCACCGGGTGGCCGACAATGTCTATCAGCGGATCACCGGCGAGAGCGGCTATTTCGACAGCCGGGTCGCGTTCGTCACCCTCGAAGGGCCCAAGAATGCCCGACTGCGGCGATTGTCGATCATGGACTACGACGGCGCGAACCTGCAGCAGCTGACCGACAGCCGGTCGTTGGTGCTGGCACCGCGCTTTTCGCCCGACGGCGACAGCATTCTCTACACCAGCTATGAAACCGGCATTCCGCGGATCTACATCATGGATCTCGCCTCGGTGCGCGCCCGCCCGCTGGAAGATGACACGCTGACGATGAGCTTCAGCCCCCGCTTCTCGCCAGACGGGCGCAGCGTGATCTTCTCGGCCGAGCGTGGCGGCAACACCGATATCTACGTGCTCAACCTGCAAACCGGCGAGCGCCGCCGCCTGACCGATGCGCCCTCGATCGAGACCGCGCCGAGCTTCTCGCCCGATGGCAGCCAGATCGTCTTCGAAAGCGACCGCTCCGGCACGCAGCAGCTTTACATCATACCGACAAGCGGCGGCGATGGCCGCCGGATCAGCCGCAACGAAGGTCGCTATGGCACCCCCGTCTGGTCGCCGCGTGGCGACATGATCGCGTTTACGAACCAGCAGGACGGGCGCTTTCATATCGGGGTGATGCGCGTCGATGGCTCGGAGGAACGGCTGCTCACGTCTTCGTTCCTTGACGAGGGGCCGACATGGGCACCAAACGGTCGGGTGGTCATGTTCACCCGTGAAACCGCCGGCGCCGATGGCGCGCCGGCAATCTACTCGGTCGATATCTCCGGGCGCAACCTGCAACGGGTGTCCACCCCCGGCATGGCGTCCGACCCCGCATGGTCACCGCTTCTGCGCTGAGCTGCGGGGCATGTTCAGATCGCCTGCCACATGGTAAAGTGACGCAAAGAAAAACGCATGATCGAGGACGACGCAGCATGAACATTCTTCTCAAGACAACTCTTCTGGTCGCGGTGCTTGCGCTGTCGGCCTGTGGTGGAAACCAGTTCGGCGCCGGGGGCGGCCTTGGCGGTGGCGCGGGCGCCGGGGCGGGCGCGACACAGGATCCCAATTCGGTCGCCTATTTCAACGAGACCGTGGGCGACCGTGTCCTGTTCGAGGTGGACCAGTCCACGCTCAACGCCGAAGCGCGCGCGGTGCTCGATTCGCAGGCCGACTGGATGTTGCGCAACATGGAATTCCGCGCCGTGATCGAAGGCCATGCCGACGAACAGGGCACGCGCGATTACAACCTCGCACTTGGCGCGCGCCGGGCCGCGTCGGTGCGTGACTACCTCATCACGCGAGGGATTTCCGCCAGCCGCCTGACCACCGTCAGTTATGGCAAGGAACGCCCGCTGGAAATCTGTTCTGCCGAAAGTTGCTACCGCCAGAACCGTCGTGCGGTGACGGTTCTGGAAGCGGGCGCAGGGGCCTGACGCGATGTGGCGCGCGCTGATCCTTGCCTGTCTGCTGGCGGTGCCGGCGCAGATCGCCCCGGCACAGGACCGAGCACAGACGCTGGCCGACATCCGGCAGGAACTCTCCGTGCTCTGGGTCGAGATCCAGCGCCTGCGGACGGAGTTGTCGACCACCGGCAGCCCCACGGGTGTTCCCGGTGGCGGCACGATTGACAGGGTGGATGCGATCGAGGGCGAATTGCGCCGCCTGACCAGCGCCACCGAGGACTTGCAACTGCGCGTCGATTCCCTCGTGTCTGACGGCACCAACCGGATCGGCGACCTGGAGTTTCGCCTGTGCGAACTGGAGGCCGATTGCGATATCGCCTCGCTTGGTGAGACGCCGACGCTTGGCGGCGGCGCGGTGTCGGGCCTGCCCTCGACCCTGCCGACGACATCCAGCATCTCTGGCCCGTCGCTGGCCGAGGCGGAGCAGAGCGATTTCAACGCCGCCATGGCCGATTACCAGGACGGTGATTACGCCGCCGCCGCGGCCGGGTTCGACGCCTACACGCAGACCTATCCCGGCGGCGCGCTGAGTGCCGAGGCGCATTTCTGGCGCGGCGAGGCCGAGGCCGCACAAGGTGCGTGGAACCGGGCGGCGCGGGCTTACCTTGCCAGCTTTTCCGGTGCCCCCGATGCACCGCGCGCGCCGCAGAGCCTCTACCGCCTGGGCGTCAGCCTGGGCGAGCTTGGCCAGCGTGACGAGGCCTGCCTGACCCTTGCGGAGGTGGAGCGCCGCTATCCGGCCTCGCCCCTTGTCGAGGACGCGCGGGCGACGATGGCGCGGCTTGGCTGCACTTGAGCCTTGAGGCTCGTTTCGCCGCCACGATGACGCGGCTTCTGGCGGGGCAGCCGCCAGATCGCCTTGCCGTCGCCGTCTCGGGCGGGGGGGATTCGCTGGCGCTGCTTGGGCTGGCCTGCGCATGGGCGGCAGAGCGGGGGTGCCGCATCCATGCGCTGACGGTCGATCACGGATTGCGCCCCGAGGCAGGGGATGAGGCGTTGTTGGTCGCGCGCGAAGCGATGCGCATGGGCGCCCAGCACGATACGCTCCGTTGGACTGGATGGGACGGCAAGGGAAACCTTCAGGCTGCGGCCCGTGAAGCGCGCTACGGACTGATGCGCGAATTCTGCGCGCGTCAGGGGATCGGCGCGATCCTGCTGGGTCATACGCTCGACGACCAGGCCGAAACCGTGCTGATGAGGTTGGCGCGTGGATCGGGGGTGGACGGGCTTTCCGCCATGGCGGAGGGGCGCTTCGGGCAGGACGCCATCCTGCGCCCGGTGCTGGGCGAGGCGCGGGCCGATCTGCGGATCTGGCTGTCGCGGCAAGGGATGCGCTGGATCGAAGACCCGACCAATGACGACCCGCGCTACGACCGGGTGCGCGTACGCCGATTGCTGACGCAACTTGCGCCGTTCGGGATCGACGCGAGCAGGCTGGCGGAAACGGCGAAGGCAATGGCGCGGGCACGACAGGCGCTGACCGCCCGCGCCGCCGATGTCGCACAAGCGATCGTGACCGACCGGCACGGCCTCCTGATCTTCGACCGCGACCGGCTTTCCGGGGTGGAAGAGGAAACCCGCCTGCGTCTGCTGGCGCATGGGCTGGCCTGCCTGTCTGGTGCACGTTACCGCCCTCGGTTGGCGTCGCTGTCGGGGGTGCTGGGCAACGTGCTTGCCGGGCAGGGCGGGACGTTGCAGGGCTGCCGGTTTCTGCCGGGCAGGGGCCGGGTTTTGATCGTAAGGGAATTCAGGGCTGTAGACGGTGTTGCGGTGCCTGCGGACGGGCGCGTTTTCTGGGATGGTCGCTGGCGCATCTCGGCGCCGCATCACCCCGGCGCGACCATCCGCGCATTGGGCGAGGCGGGCCTTGCACGGATCGCCCGTCCGGCGCTGCTGCCGCATGCGGCGCTTCTGTCGTGGCCCGGTGTCTGGGCGGGCGATCGGCTGCTTGCCGCGCCCGATCTGTTCAACACCGGCGAAATCACTTGCGAATATGCCGCATCGGCGGGATTCCACGCGGCGATAAAATCGCATTGAAGTCAGGGGCTGCATGCCTATTTTAGAAAAGTGTCCGGCGCGGATGTTCCCCGGGCACCTATGCAAGGAGAACACTCTTGGGCAATGCGAGAAATATCGCCTTCTGGGTCATCCTGTTTCTGTTGATCCTCGCGCTGTTCAACCTGTTCAGCGGAAACCAGAGCACGATGAACGCCCGGTCCGTGTCCTATTCCGATTTCATCGACCGGGTGGAAGCCGGGTCGGTGAGTGCGGCGATCATCGACGGTGAAACGATCCAGTTCACCACCGGTCAGGGCAACTTCGAAACGGTGCGGCCGGCAGAAGTGGATGTTACCCCGATTCTACGGGAAAGCGATGTGCGCATCGAGGTGCGCCCGCAGGAACAGTCGGGCTTTATTGCCGGCTTGATGATGTGGCTGCCGATCCTGGTGCTGATTGGTGTCTGGATCTTTTTCATGAACCGGATGCAGGGCGGTGGAAAAGGCGGGGCGATGGGCTTTGGCAAGTCCAAGGCCAAGCTGCTGACCGAAAAGCAGGGCCGCGTCACCTTCGACGAGGTCGCCGGCATCGACGAGGCCAAGGAAGAGCTTGAAGAGATTGTTGAATTCCTGCGCACCCCGCAGAAATTCAGCCGCCTTGGCGGCCAGATTCCGAAAGGCGCTCTGCTGGTTGGCCCGCCGGGCACCGGTAAGACGCTGCTGGCCCGCGCCATCGCCGGTGAGGCCGGCGTGCCGTTCTTCACCATCTCGGGGTCCGACTTCGTGGAAATGTTCGTCGGTGTCGGTGCGAGCCGCGTGCGTGACATGTTCGAGCAGGCCAAGAAGAATGCACCCTGCATCGTGTTCATCGACGAGATCGACGCCGTGGGCCGGTCGCGTGGGGTCGGCTATGGCGGCGGCAATGACGAGCGCGAACAGACTCTGAACCAGCTTTTGGTGGAAATGGACGGGTTCGAGGCGAACGAGGGCATCATCATCGTCGCTGCGACCAACCGGCCCGACGTGCTCGACCCCGCGCTGCTGCGTCCGGGTCGCTTCGACAGGCAGGTGCAGGTGCCCAACCCCGATATCAAGGGGCGCGAAAAGATCCTTGGCGTTCATGCGCGAAAAGTGCCGCTTGGCCCGGATGTGGATCTGCGCATCATCGCGCGCGGCACCCCAGGATTCTCGGGTGCCGATCTTGCCAACCTGGTGAACGAGGCGGCGCTGATGGCGGCCCGGATCAATCGGCGCTTCGTCACGATGGAGGATTTCGAGAACGCCAAGGACAAGGTGATGATGGGGGCTGAACGTCGTTCGATGGTCATGACCGAGGACGAAAAGAAGCTGACCGCCTACCACGAGGCCGGGCACGCCATCGTCGGCCTCAACGTTCCGCAGCACGACCCGATCCACAAGGCAACGATCATCCCGCGCGGCCGTGCGCTTGGCCTTGTGCTGAGCTTGCCGGAGCGCGACCAGTTGTCCGTGACCTACACCAAGTACACCTCCAAGATTGCCATGGCGATGGGGGGGCGTGTTGCGGAGGAATTGACCTTCGGGCTTGAAAACGTGACCTCCGGCGCGGCCTCCGACATTCAGCAGGTATCGAAGATCGCGCGCGCGATGGTGACGCAGTTCGGGTTCGCGGAAGAGCTTGGATATGTGGACTACGCCAACGAACAACAGTCCTATCTCGGGGCCTATGGTGGCGGCTCCTCACATTCGGCGGCAACGCAGAAGATCATTGATGACAAGGTCAAGGAGCTGGTGGACGAGGGCTACCACACCGCCAAGCGCATCCTGACCGAAAAGCACGATGATCTTGAGCGGCTCGCGCAGGGTCTTCTGGAATACGAGACGTTGACCGGCAGCGAAATCACCAAGGTGATCGCAGGGGAGCCTCTGAACCGGGGCGAGGACGACGATGATGCCAATACCGGCGGAAGCGCCTCGATCACGGCGATTCCCAAGACGAAGCCCAAGGCGAAACCGGCGGACGATGGCGGCATGGAGCCCGAACCGACCAACTGACCACGGCGCCTATGGTTGAAAAATGAAAGCCCCCGGTGCAGAAACACCGGGGGCTTTTGCTTGTGACGAAGCAGCGCCGATCAGCCGCCGAAATAGCGTTTGCGCGCGTCGCTCATGCTTTTCTCAAGGGAATTCCAGGCCTCCTGGAAGCCGGACTGCATGTCCTGCATCGCTGCCTTGTTGGCCTCACCGGCTTGTTCAAGCTGTTGCCTGATCTTGTCGCGCTGTTCTTCCATCTGGGCCAACTGCGACTTGATCTCGGCCTGCCCTTGCGCCTGCATCTTTTCGGCCTCTGCCTGCATCTTCTTGATCTCGGCGTTCCAGCCTTCCAGCTGCTGCTTGGCCGCCTTCACGAAATCGTCCTGATTCATCTCTTGGTCCTCCGGGTTTTTGCAAGTCTGAGCCTAACACGCGTGAAAAGAATTTCACCCTGTTTCGGTGCCGTTTTCCGACTTGCAGACCGGGCGTTCGTCGGGTCACCTGCGGCACAGCCTGAAAGAGGATCGCCATGCCCGCCCTTATGCCCACCGAGTTTGCCGCCCGCATCGTCTGGCTGGGGGCCAATCCCGACCGCGAGGAAGGGCTTCCCTCGCGCCCGCTTGCCCAAATGGCGCTTGGCTTTGCAGGGTATGCGGGCGAAACCCATGCCGGGCTGACCCGGCCATCCTGTAGCCGGGTGGTGTCGCAGCACCCAAAGGGCACCGAGATTCGCAACGTGCGGCAACTCACGATCCTGAGCGCCGAGGACCTGGCAGCCATTGCGCGGATCATGGGGGTGGACAGGCTCGACCCCGCCCTCACCGGTGCCAGCCTGGTGATCGAGGGCATTCCCGATTTCACCCGCGTCCCACCCTCGTCGCGTTTGCAGGGGGCCGATGGCGTGACGCTGGTGGTGGATATGGAAAACCGGCCCTGCCACCTGCCCGCGAAACCGATCAACGCGGAGGGGCCGGGCAACGGCAAGGCGTTCAAGCAGGCGGCGAAAGGTCGGCGTGGCGTGACGGCGTGGGTGGAACGGGAAGGCGTACTGTCGGTGGGGGATGCGTTGCGCCTGCATATCCCCGATCAACCCGTCTGGCCGCATCTGGAGCGCGCACGAGGGGCCTAACCGCACGGGCATGGCCGCGCCGCGGATCAGATCAGAGTCAGCAGTGTCAGCCCGAGGACGAGACCGAAGCCGAAACCGGCATGAATCAGAACGATGGGTGCAGACATGATGTTTCCCCAGTGCATATTGGCGGCGTTTGATGTGCATGGGTCGCAGCCTGCGCGCGAAAGGTTCAAAAAGACGCATCGCGCCGCAGATCGGAAACCGGAATTGGCGGATGAAGCCCCGAAAAGGTCGGAAACGCCCCTGTCCGGCCGGGGCATTCTCGCTAAGGGTGAGTCCAGCAAACCGCCCCTGCCAACAGGACTGATGAAAATGGCCTTCAAGACCGATATCGAAATCGCCCGCGAAGCGAACAAGCGCCCGATCCAGGAGATTGGCGAAAAGCTTGGCATTCCGTCCGATCACCTGCTGCCCTACGGCCACGACAAGGCCAAGGTCAGCCAGGAGTTCATCAACTCGGTTCAGGACCGTGAGACCGGCAAACTGATCCTCGTGACGGCGATCAATCCGACGCCGGCGGGCGAGGGCAAGACCACCACCACCGTCGGCCTTGGCGACGGGCTGAACGCCATCGGCAAGAACGCCGCGATCTGCATCCGCGAGGCCAGCCTCGGCCCCAATTTCGGCATGAAGGGCGGCGCCGCCGGTGGCGGGTATGCGCAGATCGTGCCGATGGAGGAGATGAACCTGCATTTCACCGGTGATTTCCACGCCATCACCAGCGCGCACAACCTGCTGTCGGCGATGATCGACAACCACATCTACTGGGGCAATGAGCTGGAGATCGACGAACGTCGGGTGACGTGGCGCCGGGTGCTTGACATGAACGACCGGGCGCTGCGCGATACCGTCACGTCGCTTGGCGGGGTGGCCAACGGCTTTCCGCGCCAGACCGGGTTCGATATCACCGTCGCCTCCGAGGTGATGGCGATCCTCTGCCTCGCCAACGATCTTGCCGACCTGCAACGCCGCCTTGGCGACATGATCGTCGCCCAACGCCGTGACAAGACGCCAATCTATGCGCGCGACATCAAGGCCGATGGCGCGATGACCGTGCTGCTGCGCGACGCGATGCAGCCCAACCTCGTGCAGACGCTGGAAAACAACCCCGCCTTCGTGCATGGCGGTCCGTTCGCCAATATCGCGCATGGCTGCAACTCCGTCATCGCCACCACCACGGCGCTGAAACTGGCCGATTACGTGGTTACCGAGGCGGGCTTCGGCGCTGATCTGGGGGCCGAGAAGTTCATGAACATCAAGTGCCGCAAGGCGGGCCTCGCCCCCGATTGCGTGGTGCTGGTCGCCACCGTGCGCGCGATGAAGATGAACGGCGGCGTGGCCAAGGCCGATCTGGGCGCGGAAAACGTAGACGCGGTGAAGAACGGCTGCGCCAACCTTGGTCGCCATATCGGCAACATCAAGCAGTTCGGCGTGCCGGTGGTGGTGGCGATCAACCATTTCGTCACCGACACCGATGCCGAGATCGAGGCGGTCAAGGACTATGTCGCAACCCAAGGCTCCGAAGCGTTTCTGTGCCAGCACTGGGCCAAAGGCTCGGAGGGCACGAAAGAGCTGGCGACGCGCGTGGCCGCGATTGCCGACAGCGGCATTAGCCAGTTTGCGCCGCTCTACCGCGACGACCTGAGCCTCTTTGAGAAAATCGAACGGGTAGCCACCGCGATCTACCGCGCCGACGAGGTGCTGGCCGATGCCAAGATCCGCAACCAGTTGAAGGAATGGGAGGATCAGGGCTATGGCAACCTGCCGGTCTGCATGGCCAAGACCCAGTATTCCTTCACCACCGACCCCGAGCGGCGCGGCGCGCCCACCGGTCACTCGGTGCCGGTCCGCGAAGTGCGGCTGTCGGCGGGGGCCGGTTTCGTCGTGGTGATCTGCGGCGAGATCATGACCATGCCGGGCCTGCCGCGGACCCCTGCGGCACAGAACATCCGCATCAACGAGGAAGGCCTTGTCGAAGGGCTGTTCTGATACGGCAGGCAAAAAGGGAGAGAGCCATGAGCGCCACCATCATCGACGGAAAGGCCTTTGCAGCAAAGGTGCGCGCGCAGGTTGCCGGGCACGTCGCGCGACTGAAGGAGGATCACGGGGTGACGCCCGGCCTCGCGGTCGTGCTGGTGGGCGAGGACCCGGCGAGCCAGGTCTATGTCCGCTCCAAGGGCAAGCAGACGGTCGAGGCCGGGATGGCGAGCTTCGAGCACAGGCTGGACGCCGATACCAGCGAGGCCGACCTGCTGGCCCTGATCGACACGCTGAACAATGACCCGGCGGTGCATGGCATCCTCGTGCAGCTGCCGCTGCCCGGCCACATGAATTCCGATCTTGTGATCAACGCGATCGATCCGGCGAAGGACGTGGACGGGTTCCACATCTCCAACGTCGGGCTTCTGGGCACGGGGCAGAAAAGCATGGTGCCCTGCACGCCGCTCGGTTGCCTGATGATGCTGCGCGAGCACCATGGACACCTGTCTGGGATGAACGCGGTCGTGGTGGGGCGGTCGAACATCGTGGGCAAGCCGATGGCGCAGCTTTTGCTGGGCGATAGCTGCACCGTGACCATCGCGCACAGCCGCACGAGGGATCTTGCGGCGGTGTGCCGGGGGGCGGATATTCTGGTTGCCGCCGTGGGCCGCCCCGAGATGATCCCCGGCGATTGGGTCAAGCCCGGTGCGACGGTGATCGACGTAGGGATCAACCGCATTCAACATCCTGAAAACCCGGAAAAAACAAGGCTTGTCGGCGATGTTGATTTCGTCAGTGCCGTCGAGGTCGCCGGCGCGATCACGCCGGTTCCGGGCGGCGTCGGACCGATGACCATCGCCTGCCTGCTGGCCAACACGCTGACCGCGTGCAGCCGGGCGAACGGGCTGCAAGAACCCGAGGGGCTGACCGCCTGACGAGCGAACATCAGGGAGGCGCGGGCTGTCCCTCCGTGTGCATGTGACTTGCTGTTTCACCGCGGTTTCGGACCGCGTCGATCCGGGCCTCTTCGCTATCGCTCATCGGCGGTCGGCAGGGCGCGCTGCCGCTTGGCCTGTTCAGGATGCAGGCTGCAGAGGGGCGCCGCCCTCCCCCCACCCACCAAGGTATATTTGCCAAGGTGAAGCTGGCGGTGTTCTGTTGCCGGGGTCAACCAGTGACCGGCACCATCGTGCCTTGCAGGATCGCGACGGTCTTGCGGCGGCCGTCGTCATATTCGGTGTCCACCGTGGCACGGGTCACCACGAGGCGACGGCCGGGTTTCATGACCTCGCCTGTGGCGATCAGGCGGATGCCGTCGGCCGGAGCGAGAAGGTTGATCTTCATCTCGGCGGTGAGAACCTCGGCCCCCTCGGGCATGGTTGTCAGCGCTGAATAACCCGCTGCGCTGTCGCCAAGCGCGAACGTCAGGCCGGCATGGGCAAAGCCGTGCTGTTGGCAGGTTTCAGGCTGGAGCGGAGCGCTGAGGATGACGCGGCCTTCCGCAATGGCGTCGATCGTTGCGCCAAGCGTCTTCATCAGGCCTTGTCTGGCGAAGCTGTCGCGGATGCGTTGTTGGTTCATGCCGATCCTCTCTTGTCTTGCAGCTTGCCGCTGCTGCCGGGCTGGCTGCAAGGGGGCGTGGCCCGCGACGCAACGTCGGATC
The DNA here is from genome assembly GCA_002783145.1 of Rhodobacteraceae bacterium CG17_big_fil_post_rev_8_21_14_2_50_65_11. Taxonomy (GTDB): domain Bacteria; phylum Pseudomonadota; class Alphaproteobacteria; order Rhodobacterales; family Rhodobacteraceae; genus Nioella. Next base: position 11,952 of record PFEX01000227.1, read on the forward strand.
AGCGCGGCATCGGCACGACGAGCGGCGGATCGGCCAGCAGGATCGCCTGCGCGCCGGGGGCCATCAGCGTCGCAAGCGTGTCGGAGTGGCTGTAGAGCCCGCCGGTATAGGTGCCATAGGCGGGCAGGATCAGGCGCATGGTGTCGCGCAGGAAGCAGCGCCGGGTGATGGAGCGCCCGCGCAAGGCAAGCCGCGCCTTGGGGTGGTAGTGGCCGGAGATCTCGCCACCTGCGTCGGTGGCGATATGGCGGAAGGTGAGCGCGCCCTCTCGGTGGTCTGCCACATGGCTGCCGCCAAGCTCCACCGGGCCCGGGTCGTGATTGCCGGCGATCCAGATCCAGCGACGGCCCGCCATCAGCGCGGCGAGGCGGTCGCGCGCGCCCGCCTCCAGTGCCTGCATGGCCACAAGGTCGTCGAAAATGTCGCCAAGGCAAATCACCGTGGCGGGGGCTGTCGCGGCGATGTCGGT
>PFEX01000227.1:12494-15187 GCA_002783145.1 Rhodobacteraceae bacterium CG17_big_fil_post_rev_8_21_14_2_50_65_11
CGAAGGGGAAGGGTAGGCCGTTCATGCTTCGTTCATTTGCATGCGCCGGGCCGGGGCGCAAGAGATCAGCCCTTGCGCGGCTTGGCGCGCAGCGTCGGGTCGGCCTGGATTGGATCCTCTGGCCACGGGTGGCGGGGGTAGCGCGCGCGCATGTCCTTGCGCACATCGGCGTAGCTGCCTTGCCAGAACCCCGGCAGGTCGGTCGTGGTCTGAACCGGTCGGCCTGCGGGCGAGAGCAACACCATGCGCAGCGGCTGGCGGTCCTGCCCGACGGTGGGATGCGCGGTGGTGCCGAACACCTCTTGCAGGCGCAGCGCCACCTGGGGTGTGTCGCCGGAATAGTCGATCGCGGCCCTGCGGCCCATTGGCGTGGTCCAGTGCGCGGGCGCGAGGCGATCGAGGGCTTGGTGCTGCGGCCAGTCGAGCAGGGATTTCAGCGCCTCGGTCGGGTCAAAACGCTTGAGGTCCTCGGCGCTGGTCTCATTGGTGAGGTAAGGGGCGAGCCAGCGGTCGAGCGTGGCCAGCAGCGCCGCGTCGGAGGTCTCGACAAGACCCGATGCGCGCAGGCGCGCGCGCAGCAGGCGGGCCGGTTTCGTCCAGTTCATCACGTCGAGGCCGAGATCGCGGAGGCCGGTCAAGAGCGCCTGCGTCATCGCCTCTTGCGGGGCGTCTTTCCATGCGCGGTCTTGCAGGGTGAGGGCGCCGAACACCTCTTGTTCTCGCGCCTGCACGCGGCGTTCGCGGCGCGACCAGTCACAATGCTGCACCCAGTGGATGCGGGGTGCGTAGAGGCCGCGCAACTCCGCCTCGCTCAGCGCCACGGCCTGCCTTATGCGCGCTTCTCTCGGGTTGCCGTCAAGGTCCGTCGCCACGATCAGGCGCTGACCGGACAGCGTATCGCCCTCGGGCATCAGCGCGCCCTTGCCGCCCGACAGCACGTAGCGCGGCGCGTCGCCCTTGCGGCGAAGGCCGATGCGGTCGGGATAGGCGAGCGCGGCCTGTTCGGCGAGGCTGCGGCGTGGGCCCTTGGCGAAACGGGCGAGGCGTCCGGCCTCTTGCGTGATGCGGGCAATGGCGCCCCGGTCGGCCTTCATTGCGCCGGGGTCGTCGAGTGCGCGCAAGCGCAGGGCAAGGTCGGTGCCCCGGTCGCGCAGCGGATCGCGGTCGGAAAGAAGTGCGGCGAGCCGTTCGGCCCCCTTGCCGCCCAACGCAAGCATATGGGCGAGGCGCGGGTGCAGAGGCACCGCCGAGAGTGCCTTGCCGTGGGGCGTGACGGTGCCGGTGTCGTCGAGTGCGCCAAGATCGCGCAGGAGCGCTTGCGCCTCGGCCAGGGCACCAGCCGGCGGCGGGGTGAGAAAGGCAAGGCCGGTGCCGTCGCCCGCCCCCCAGAGCGCAAGGTCGAGGGCGAGGGCTGCAAGATCCGCCGCCTCGATCTCGGCCGGCGGAAAGGCGGGCAGGGCGCCCTCGGCCCCCTTGGTCCAGTTGCGATAACAGGTGCCGGGGGCGACCCTGCCGGCGCGGCCCCGGCGCTGATCCGCCTCGGCGCGGCTGACCGCCTCTGTCACCAGCCGCGACATGGCTGACGAGGGATCGAACCGGGCGCGGCGGGCGCGGCCGCCGTCCACGACCACGCGGATGTCGGGGATGGTCAGCGAGGTTTCGGCGATGGCGGTGGCGAGCACCAGCTTGCGCTTGCCTGTCGGTTCGGGCCGCAGGGCGGCGCGCTGCGCGGCAAGCGGCATGGCGCCGAAAAGCTGGTGCAGGGTGATGTGGTCGGGCAGGCCGTCAAGGCTGGCGGCAGTGCGACGGATTTCCCCCTCGCCGGGCAGGAAGGCAAGGATGCCGCCCTCCGTTTCGTCAAGTGCCTGCCGGATCAGGGCGGCCATGGTCGCCTCGAACCGGTCTTCCTTGCGCGCGGGCGCGCCGCGCCAGCGGGTTTCGACCGGGAAGGCCTTGCCTTCGGAGGTGATCACCGGCGCGGCGTCGAGCAACGCGGCCACCGGCGCGGCGTCGAGCGTGGCGGACATGACCAGGATCATCAGGTCCGCGCGCAGGGCGCCGCGCACCTCCCATGTCAGGGCGAGGCCGAGATCGGCGTTGAGGGATCGTTCGTGGAATTCGTCGAAGATCACCGCGCCGATGCCGGGCAGGTCCGGATCGGCCTGCACCATGCGGGTCAGGATGCCCTCGGTCACCACCTCCACCCGCGTTGCCTTGCCTACCTTGCTGTCGCCGCGCACCCGGTAGCCGATGGTCTGGCCGACCGCTTCGCCCAGCGTCTCGGCCATGCGTTCTGCGGCGGCGCGGGCGGCGAGGCGGCGGGGTTCCAGCATCAGGATGCGGCCGGGCACACAGCCGGCCTCCAGCAGCGCCAGCGGCACCCGCGTCGTCTTGCCCGCGCCCGGCGGAGCCTGCAACACGGCCCGGCCATTGGTCGAAAGCGCTGCGACAAGATCGGGCAGGACGGGGTCGATGGGCAGGCAGGTCACGGGATCGGGTCCGATCTGTGGTCAGGGTCCATGTCATAAACCGTTGCCGGTGCGGCGCGGTCAACCGCAGCAAGACGATGCTGCGGATACATCGCGGCGCGGGGCTGGACAATGCCCCGAAGCGCGGGGCAGAACCGGGGCGCAAAGAGTACCCGGAAACGAGACCGCGCCGCCATGACCGATAGCCGAAATCCCGACGATCTG
>PFEX01000227.1:15286-19694 GCA_002783145.1 Rhodobacteraceae bacterium CG17_big_fil_post_rev_8_21_14_2_50_65_11
GGCCGGCAGGCGCTGCGGATCGGACTTTCGGGCACGCCGGGGGTGGGCAAGTCCACCTTCATCGAGAGCTTTGGCATGATGCTGGTGGGCCAAGGGTTGAGGGTGGCGGTGCTGGCGGTCGATCCCAGTTCGACGCGCTCGGGCGGCTCGATCCTGGGTGACAAGACGCGGATGGATCATTTGAGCCGGGAACCAAACGCCTTTATCCGCCCCTCGCCCTCGATGAGCCACCTCGGCGGCGTGTCACGGCGCACCCGCGAGGCGGTTGCCCTGTGCGAGGCGGCAGGCTTCGACGTGGTGATCGTGGAAACCGTGGGCGTTGGCCAGTCCGAAACCATGGTGGCCGAAATGTGCGACCTCTTCGTGCTGCTGCTGGCACCGGCGGGTGGCGACGAGTTGCAGGGCGTCAAGCGCGGAATCATGGAGATCGCGGACCTGATCCTTGTCAACAAGGCCGATGGCGACCTGAAACCGGCGGCGCTGCGCACGGTATCGGACTATTCCGGGGCGCTGCGGCTTTTGCGCAAGCGCCCGCAGGACCCCGATGGCTTTCCAAAGGCGGTGCCGGTCTCTGCCATGGCCGGGGAGGGGCTGGCGGGTGCGTGGTCCGAGATGCAGGCGCTTGCCGATTGGCGCAAGGAAACCGGCCATTGGGATGGGCGCCGGGCCGAACAGGCGCGCCATTGGTTCGAAGAGGAAGTGCGCGCCGGGTTGCTGGCGCGGCTTTGGGGGGATGGCGATATGCGCGCCTTGATGACCGAGCTTGGCGCCGCTGTCGGCGAGGGCCGGATTTCGCCCGATGCGGCGGCGGCCGAGGTGTTGCAAAGCCTGACGGGGTAGGGCAGCAAGCATTCGGACGAAAGAGCCCCACGGGCGGCGTGATTTCTGCGCGGGTCCAAGGCCGCAGGCCGCTGCGCACCGCCATGCCGAAGCCATGCCTCCGGCATGATGACGCACCGCGGCCCGTGGATGCGCGGCTTGCGCCCCCGCTGCAAGCCGTCCCGGGCCTCAATGCGCGATCATCTCCTGCTTGACGAAGAGGTTTTCCCACGCCCGGTCGATCAGATCGGGGCGCATCTGGTAGGGGATGCCCTCAAATTCGCAGATCGCGATGATCTGATCGAGCAGGAAGGGCGCGTGATAGTTGGCGTAGAGATTCTCGACGGTCGGATATTTTGTCTTGAGCAGATGCAACAGCGATGCCTCGTCCAGCGGCACCTTCTTCTTCTTGGCCACCATGGCGAGGATCTTGAGGAACTGCGCCTGCGTCGGCCCGTCAATCTTGACCTTGAAGAAGATCCGGCGCAGCGCCGCCCCGTCAAACAAGTCATTGGGGTGGAAGTTGGTCGAGAACACCACCAGCGTGTCGAAGGGCACCTCGAATTTCTCGCCCGATTGCAGGGTGAGGATATCGTATTGCGCCTCCATCGGGACGATCCAGCGGTTGATCAGGGCTTGTGGCGCCTCTTCCTGCCGGCCAAGGTCGTCGACGATGAAGACGCCTCCGGTGGACTTGAGTTGCAGGCTGGCCTGGTAGGTGCGCGAGATGGCATTGTAGTTGAGGTCGAGCATCGACAGCGTCAATTCGCCCCCGGTCATCACTGTTGGCCGTTTGCACAGGATATAGCGGGTGTCGTGGCGCGCTGACGGGTGGCGCAGACTGCTGACATCGGTCCGTTCAGCCTTGACAGGCGTGTGCACGATCGGATCGAACAGGGTGATCACCTGCCCGGCATATGAAATCGCGTGGGGCACGTATATGCAGTCGCCAAGGGCGGCGCGAATGCCCTCGGCGATCGAGGATTTGCCGTTTCCGGGGGGGCCATACATCAGCACCGAGCGGCCGGAACTGACGGCGGGGCCAAGCTGGTCGATCATGCCTTCGGGCAGGATCAGGTGGCCCATGCTGGCCTGCAACGCCTGCCGTGTGATGCGCACATTCCTGACCGACTGGCGCTTGGTCTGGTCCTTGTAGGCTTGCAGAGGGACCGGCATGGCGCCGTAATATTCCGACTGCGAGAGGGCATCGAGCGCGCGCGCCTTGCCGGCGTCGGTCAACTGGTAGCCCATTTCCGAGCTTGACGTCGCGTGCAACGTGCCCATGGCCTGGATCAGGCCCATTTCGCGCAGCGTGTCGATCAGTGCCTGTGTCAGCGGCAGGGGCAGGGCGATCGCCTCGGCGATGGCACTCGCTTGTTCGATGTTCTTGCGGAAGATGGTTTTCAGCAGGATATCCCGCATCATCACCATTTGCAGGCCGGTATCCTCCAGCTTGCGCAGCGGTGGCGGCGCGAAGGAGGTGGCGTCGGCAGCTTGCATGTTCATCGGGTCGGACCCTTCTTGACTGGTGCCGCCCCCGGCCAGTGGTCTTGTTGCGATGGTCCCGGCGCGTTCAGACACCGCTGCCGATGGCGCCGAGTGCGAGGTAAACCACGAGGGCGCCGGCCAGCGCAACGCCCATCGGGAACAGCTTGCCGCGATCCCAACTGACCCAGCCCGGCGTTGCCCGGCGGACGGCCGGCACCATGCCGGCGGTGCGATGGGTCAGCCACGATCCGATCAGCATGGCGGCAAAAAGCACCAGAAACATCAGGTAGTCGCCCGGCGCGATGAACGGCGCCATGGCGGCGGCGAACTTGGCGTCGCCCGCCCCCACCAGGCCCAGCGAGGAGACCACGAAACCCGCCAGCAGCACGACCGCAAGTTGCACGAGGCGCATATACCATGTGCTGAAGGCCATGACCTCCAGCGCCACCTGCGCCAGCCCGATGACAAGAAACACGCCCGCCAGCGCCAGAACGCTGATATTGGGGATGCGCATCTCGCGCAGGTCGGACAGCGCGACCCAGATGCAGATCGGCAGAACGAAGGGCAGGAACCAGAGGGCTTCCATGGGGGCGATGGCAAGGGTCATGGCGGATTATCCTTGGGCTTCAAGCGTGCGCAGCGCCTGAACGGCGGCCTCGAAATGTTGCGGATTGGTGTCAATGGCGTCTTCCAGCAGGCCGCGCCCGATATCGACATCGCCGCGCCGGATGGCGGCAAGCGCCATGGTGTGCAGAAGTTGCGCCCGTTCCACTTGTGTCATCTCGACCAGCGGCAGGGTGTATTGCCCGCGCGAGGCGCGCGCCAGAACGAGGTTGTTCTTGGCGGTGAAGAGGTCGGGGTCGTAGCGGATCGCCTCGGCAAAGAGTCGCTCCGCCGCCGCGTGATCGCCACGGGTCAGCTTGGAATAGCCCCAGTTGTTCAGCACCCCCGCCGGCGTCGTCGTCAGGCCAACGGCGGTTTCGTAGAAGCTGTCGGCGCGGGTCCATTCGCGGTTGCTGTCGGCAACCATCGCCTCCAGCCGGTAACGCTGATAGGTTTCATGGGTCGGCGGCACGGTGTCGAGCTGCGCCTCGGCCGCGTCCCAGTCATTGGTGCGGATCAGTGCGCCCGCGTATTCGACGCGATCCTCGTCCGTTGCCTCGTCGCTTGCCACCACCTCGCGCCAGGTCGCGACACCTTGCGTATACTGACCGGCGCGCACGAGGCTGCTGGCCAGCCCCCGGCGCAGGTCGATGCGGTCGGGGTTCTCGGCACTGGACCGGCGGAAATAGGCGACCGCCTCGTCCGGGTCAGCCGAGGTCAGCATGATCTGACTGAGGTTGGTTTCGTCGATGACATTCACGCCATCAAGCGCGCGCTCTACTTCGGCAGAGCCCGTCTGGTCGCAAGCCGCCAAGGCAAGCGCCACAGACATCACCGCCGTGATCCGGATCATTGGTCGCATCTGCGGCCTCTTACTGCTCTCGCCGCGTCGATCACTGGCTGTAGAGAAGGACATACCGCCCCCCGCCACGACGCTCCAGGTCGAAGCTGTCATTGTTTGTAGCCTGACTATAACCGGAATTTTCCATTCGCGCGATAGCCAAGCGCAGGTTTTCCCGAATCGAGTCGGTTTCGCCACTGTCGAGCGCGAAAGCCCGGCGAAAGACCTGCTGCGCCTCGCCCCAGTGGCGCTGTTCCATCAGTACGACGCCAAGGTTGTTCCATGCCGGGACAAAATCCGGCCCGTCGCGGGTGGCGCTGCGCAGAAGATCCTCGGCCTGGCCCAGCCGCCCGAGCCTGAGGTTGGCGGTGCCAAGCGCGGTCAGCGTTTCGGGCGTCATCCCGTGTGTGCCCGCCGCGCGCAGGTAGCTGCGCAGCGCAAGCTGGTATTCGCCGGCCTCCATCAGGCGATGACCCACGACCATCGGATCGACTCCGCCCCGCAGGACGGTCACGTCCTCGGGCGGTTCCGGGCCCTCGTTCAACGGATCAAGCCGCGCGGATGGTTCACACGCGGCCAGACCGATCATGCATAGCCCTGCCAGAAACGCCTTGCCCCACCGCATACCAGTCAGAAGCCCCCCCCGCCACCGCCGAG
>PFEX01000241.1 GCA_002783145.1 Rhodobacteraceae bacterium CG17_big_fil_post_rev_8_21_14_2_50_65_11
CAAGCCGCAGGAAGCACGATGGCCGCCCCGATCAGCAAAAGGACGGTGGCCAGCCCGATCGGGTCCACTGCGGGCAGCCGGCGCATCACCACCGAACTGATCGCATAGCACCCCGCCGCGCCAAGGCAGGCGGCGCGCCCCAGGGGCTCCTGCGCAACACCGGTGGAGGCGAAGGCCTGCCCGCCGATCAGCACCACCACACCCGCGAACCCGACCCCGAACCCCGTCGCACGGCGCAGCGTCATCCGCTCGCCCGTCACCAGCAGGTGCGCCAGCGGCAGCACCATCAGCGGCACCGCGGCCATCGACACGCCGGCAAAGCCCGAAGTCACGAATTGCTGCCCCCAGCTCAGCAGCATGAAGGGCACCGCCGAGCTGAGCGCCCCGACGAAGAGCATCGCCGGCCAGTCGCGTGCGCCGGTCAGGAACAGCCGCCCGCCGCGCAGCACCCAGACCGCCAGCATCAGCATCGCGGCAAAGCCGATCCGCCCGGCGGCCAGCCAGAACGGCGTGATTCCGGTCAGCGCAAGCTCGATCACCAAAAAGGTCGCGCCCCAAGTGAGGCCAAGCGCCAGCACCATGAGCCAGCTTGCGCGGGTGATGTCGGGGGTCATCTTCCGGGGCTCCTCTGACCGCCCGGCACATGACGCGCGCGCGCCGGGAAGGTCAATACCCGCCGGCGTCCCCGATCAGACGAAATCCATCGCCCGGACGAAGGGCATCTCGCGCAGGCGCTGCCCGGTCGCGGCGAAGATTGCATTGGCCAACGCCGGGGCTGCGGGGGGCACCGGAGGCTCCCCAATGCCGTGCACCGGGCCACCCAGTTCGACCGCGCGCACCGCGATGCGCGGCGCCTGCCAGATGCGCATGCCGTCGTGCCGATCGTAATTGGATTGCTCCGCGGCGCCGCCCGCATAGGTGATCTCGCAATTGATAGCGTGGCCAAGGCCCCAGATCACGCCGCCCTGCACCTGGTTCTCGAAATTGACCGGGTCGATCACGGTGCCCACCTCCGCCGCGACCCAGACGTCATGGATGCGGATGCCGCGATCGGTCGCCTCGACCTCGATCACCTCCGCCGTGGGCACGCCGAAGCTTTCGACCATGGCAACGCCCAGCCCGCGCCCTTCGGCCAGGTCGCGGCCCCAGCCCGACATCTCGGCCACCGCCTCCAGCACCGCAATTGCGCGCGGGCCACTGGCCAGCCGCAGCCGTTCTTCCAGCGGGTCGGCGCCGGCGGCATGGATCAACTCGTCAAGGAAGCTCTCGCCGAAGAACCCCGCCGACGAGGCCCCGACCGAGCGCCAGCTTGACGTCGGTGCCAGTTCCTGCACCGCGTAGGCGCGCACCCGGTAGTTCGCAATCGCGTAGGGCGCGTTCCACACACCCGCCGGAATCTGGCCGTCCGGACCGGGAACCGCCTGCCCGATCCGGCCCATCTGGCTGCGCGTCGACGAAACGCTGGAAATCTGGATATCGGCGGCCGAGACCTGCCCGCCGGCAACCGCGCCGCGCGCCCGCGCCATGCTGATCTGGCGGGGGAAATCCTGGGCGAAATCCTCCTCTCGCTGGAAGGTCAGCTTGACCGGCGTGCCCCGCATCTGGTCGGCGATCTCGGTGGCCAGCCGCACATGCTCGAATTCCAGCCGGTGGCCGAAACTGCCGCCCGCATACTGGTTGTGCAGCGTGACCTGGTCCGCGTCATGCCCCGTGACTCCGGCCACGACCTGTTGCAGGAAGCGCGGCATCTGGTGACCGGTCCAGACTTCGACGCCCTCGTCGGTGACGCGCACGATGGCGTTCAGGGGCTCCAGCGGCTGGTGCGCCACGTAAGGCGCGCGATACTCCGCCTCGATCGACGCCCCGGACAGGGCCGACGCGACGTCGCCGTCGCTGCGCCATTCGCGGTCGAGCCGATCCTCGGTGAAGCTCGCCTCCACCGCCGCCCAATGGTCGGCCTGTTCGTCAGGGTAGGGGCCGGACGCCCAGTCGCACGCCACGGCGTTCACCGCCTGAAAGGCGCGCCAGGTGTTGTCGGCAATGGCGGCGACGCCGTTCGTCACCGCGACAATGCCTTGAACCCCGCGCATCGCCGCCGCGGCGCCTGCGTCATAGCCGTTCAGCCCGCCCCGGCGCGGGTTCACGCGCACCGCGGCATGCACCATGCCGTCGATGGAAAGGTCGATCCCGTAGGCCTGCTGCCCGGTGGACTTGGCGACGATATCCAGCCGCTCGGTCTCATGCCCGATCAGCCGCCAGTTCGACGCGGCCCTCGGCGCCACATCCGTCACCGGCGCCAGCGTTGCGGCGGTCGCGGCAAGGTCGGTATAGGGGATGCGGTCGCCGCCCGGCAGCACCACCGCCCCGGCCTCGGTCGAGAGACGATCAACCGCGATGCCGGTCTCTTGCGCGGCGGCCAGCTTCAGTGTCTCGCGCGCCATGGCGCCGGCTTCGCGCAGCTTGTCGAAACTGTCGGCTGACGAGCTCGAGCCGCCCGTGACCTGCATGCCCAGCACCTTGAAGGCCGCGTCCATCGCGGTGCGCGTGCCGCGCGCCATCAGGCTGTCGTCGCTGACCCGGAAGGGCGCTGCGTCCCCGGACATTGCGGTGTTCCAGTAGGCCGCGGCGGGCGCGCCGAAATCGGTCTCGAAGCCTCCCGGTTCAAGGTCCATCTCCTCGGCCAGCAGCATCGCCTGCATATGCGCCGTGCCCTGGCCGAGGTCGACATGCGGGGTGATCAGGGTGATCCGCTCTGGCCCCACGAGGATCCAGGGGTTGAACGTCACCTCGTCCGGGCCCAGCCCCTCGGCCAGCGGGTTCTCGTGCGGGCGGCGCACCATGTAGGTGCCGAAGGCGACCCCGCCGGCCAAGGCGGCAGCCCCCACGAGGAAGGTGCGGCGCGCGATCTTTCCCAGTCTGCTCATGGCTCAGCCCTCCCTCAGGCGCGCGGCGGCGTCGTGGATCGCGGCGCGGATGCGCGGATAGGTGCCGCAGCGACACAGGTTGCCGCCCATCACGCTGTCGATGTCTTCGTCGGTCGGGTCGGGCGTGGTGGCCAGAAGGTCGGCGGCCTGCATCATCTGTCCCGACTGGCAATAGCCGCATTGCGCCACCTGGTGCGCGATCCACGCCTGTTGCACCGCGTGCAGTGTCTCGCCCGGCGCCAACCCTTCGAGCGTGGTGATCTCGGCGCCTTCCAGCGTGTCGGCGGGCAATTGGCAGGACCGCATGGCGATGCCGTCCACATGCACCGTGCAGGCGCCGCATTGCGCGATGCCGCATCCGTATTTCACGCTCGTGATCCCAAGCTCGTCACGAAGCACCCACAAAAGCGGCATGTCGGCCTCGACATCCACCTCGTGCGCTGTGCCGTTCACCGAAAATCGCATGGCTGACCTCACCGGGTTTGCTGGGCTCGAAGACAAGGTAGGCGTTCGCGGTGCGATTGTCATCGGCCATGGATTGGCTGACGCTTGGTCATCCTCGCGGCGGGGGCGGCGCCGGCGCTCGAACATGAGTTGCACATCGCGGTGCCGGGTGGCTGCGCGCGTGACTCCGCGCGGGGCGCTCTGCACCATGGTTGCCCGCAAGATCACATGCCATCCAAGATCACATGCCACCGAGGCCGATATCCGCCGCTTCGCGATGCTGGCGCGCTTCGACGTGGCCTATCAACGCGCCTTCAAGCGCCCCCCCTCGGCATCAGTCCCGCCGGGCCGGTCATCGACTGGCGGGCGCCGCACGGTGGGGATCAGAGCCGCGCCTGAAACGCCTCGCGCAGGGTGTCGGTGTAGCGGATCAGGGTCGGGCGCGTCGCCCTGGCGGCGTCGCGCAACAGCCCCGGCAGCGCCTCGGGGTCGTCGGCTTCTGCCGCGCGCCAGCCGCTTGCCTTGGCCTGCGCGCAAAGATCGGGCGTGTGCAGATCGACCCCGATGGGGGCGATGCCACCGGTTTCCATGAAGGTCTTGATCTCGCCATAGCCCTTATTGTCGTAAAGCAGCACGATCACCGGCGTCTCCGCCTCCACTGCGCTGGCCATTTCCGGCGCGGTGAACTGGAAACCGCCATCGCCCACCAACGCCACCACCGGACCGTCATGGGCCAGCGCCGCGCCGATCGCGGCGGGCAGGCCGTAGCCAAGCGTGCCGAACCCGGTGGTGGAGCTGTGGTAACTGGCCGGGCGCGCGGCCTCGTACCCGAGGTTGCCGGCATAGGCGGCCTGCGTGCTGTCACCCATCATGATCACGCCGGGCAGCGTGTCGCGGATGGTGTCAAGCAGCACGAGATCGCCGCGCATGCCCTTGTCGAGCGTCCTGCGCCCGAGGTTTGCCGCCGCCGCCCGCGCCGCGCCATCCTTCGCGGCCCCCGGTTCCGCCCGATCCAGCAGGCCGTCGACCGTCAGCGCCGCATCGCCAACGATGCCGATCTCCGGCGCCGCGCCGCGTGCCAGTTGCACGGGGTCAAGGTCCACCCGGATCAGGCGACCGGGCACCGCGAACCCGCCGTCCTCATACATGTCGTAATCGGTCGGCCCCAGTTCGGTGCCAAGCGCCAACACGACGTCCGCCGATCCCACCAGTTGCCGCGTTTCGGGCTGCGAGGGGGACAGCGAGACGGCAAGCGGATGGCCCGGCGCCAGCAGCCCGCGCGCATTGGCCGTCATTACCACCGGCGCGTCCAGCGCCTCGGCCAGTGCGCGCATCCCGACGGCGCGCCGCGCGCCGCCACCGGCCAGGATCACCGGCGCCTCGGCCTCGTGCAGCGCCTGCGCCGCCCGGTCGAGCGCGTCCCGGTCGGGTGCGGGACGCGCCAGCCGCATCGGGGCTGCGGGCAGCGGCAGGTGGTCGGCGGGCGCGGTCATCACGTCGATGGGAATTTCCAGATGAACCGGTCGCGGGCGCGCGCCCTCGAATAGCGCGAAGGCCTGCGCCAGCGCCGGGGCAAGCTCCTCTGGCCGGTGGATGGTGCGGCTGAAGGCCGTCACCCCCGAGACAAGCGCCTGCTGGTTCGGCAATTCGTGCAACCAGCCCTCGCCGCTGCCCATGCGGCCATGGGCATTGACCGATGAGATCACCAGCATCGGGACAGAATCGCCGTAGGCCTGCGCCATCGCGGTGGCGATATTGGTCATGCCGGGGCCGGAGATGATGACGCAGAGTCCGGGCCGGCCCGTCACCCGCGCCCAGCCGTCGGCCATGAAACCCGCGCCCTGTTCATGGCGCGGCGTGACGTGGCGGATACCGGTGCCGGGCAGGCCGCGGTAAAGCTCCACCGTGTGGACGCCGGGGATGCCGAACACGGTATCGACCCCGTAGAGCGCCAGCAGCCGGGTCAGGTAAATGCCCGTCGTGATCCCGCTGATCTCGGTCATGTCGCGCGCTCCTTTCTTGGTCTGCGCGCGACTGTTCCAGAGCGCGCGCCGGGGCACAAGCCGTCAGTCGGGGCCTCTTGGTGCGAAAAAGGCGCGGGTCGGTTTCCCGCCCCGCACCCCGTCGCGCGCCCCGTCGCGCGCTTGCTGTCAGGGCAGAAGACTCAGTTCTTCGCCTTGTCCACCATCTTGCCGGCGGAGATCCACGGCATCATGGCGCGCAGCTTCTCGCCCACTTCCTCGATCTGGTGGGCGTCGTTCATCCGCCGGGTGCCCTTGAAGAACGGCTGCCCAACGGCGTTTTCGGTCATGAAATCGCGCACGAACTTGCCCGACTGGATGTCGCGCAGGATGGCCTTCATTTCGGCCTTGGTCTGATCATAGGGCAAGACGCGCGGCCCGGAGACGTATTCGCCGTACTCGGCGGTGTTGGAAATCGAGTAGTTCATGTTGGCGATGCCGCCCTCGTAGATCAGGTCGACGATCAGCTTGACCTCGTGCAGGCACTCGAAATAGGCCATTTCAGGCGCATAACCCGCCTCGACCAGCGTCTCGAAGCCCATGCGGATCAGTTCCACCAAACCGCCGCACAGAACCGCCTGTTCCCCGAAGAGGTCGGTTTCGCATTCCTCGCGGAAATTGGTCTCGATGATGCCGGACCGCCCGCCACCGATGGCGGAACAATAGCTGAGGCCAATCTCCAGCGCCCGGCCCGAGGCGTCGTTGTTGACGGCGACAAGGCAGGGCACGCCGCCGCCCTTGGTGTATTCGCCGCGCACCGTGTGACCGGGGCCTTTCGGCGCCATCATGATCACGTCGACGCCGGGCTTGGGCTCGATCAGGCCGAAATGCACGTTGAGCCCGTGGGCAAAGGCGATCGCGGCGCCGTCGCGCAGGTTGTCGTGAACGTATTTGCGGTAAGTCTCGGCCTGAAGCTCGTCGGGCATGGTGAACATGATCAGGTCGCACCACGCGGCGGCCTCGGCGATCCCCATGACCTTCAGGCCCTCGGCCTCGGCCTTGGCGGCGGAGGCGGAGCCCTCTCGCAGCGCCACGACGACATTCCGGGCGCCGGAATCGCGCAGGTTGAGCGCGTGAGCGTGGCCCTGGCTGCCATAGCCGAGGATGGCCACCTTCATGTCCTTGATCAGGTTGATGTCGCAATCGCGGTCGTAATACACGCGCATGTCGGTCGCTCCTTCTTTTGGGCGGGTTTGCATTCCGTCGGACCCTAGGCGAGGCTGGGCGCGAATTCGTATGTATCTTGGAAATTGGCGCACAGTTTCGTAGAAAAACATGTGCCGTTTTCGTAAAAAGTGAAAAATTCATGCTGACAGATACGGATCGACGCCTGTTGCGCCGGTTGCAGGCCAACCCGGACATGCCGGTGGCGGATCTGGCCGAGGCCGTAGGGCTGGCACCTGCCACCTGTTACAAGCGGCTCGACCGGTTGCAGGCCTCGGGCGTGATTCGCGCCACCCGGGCGGTGATCGACCGGGCCGCGCTTGGCTACACGGTGGAGGTGAGCCTGCGCATCACCCTCGACAAGACGCAGCCCCGAGCCTTCGACGAATTCCTCGCCGCCGCGCGCGAGATCGCGGAGGTGCAGGAGATCCAGACCTTCCTTGGCCGGGTCGATACGCGGTTGTCGGTGCTGGCCCGCGACATGGCACATTACCAGCAGGTCTACCGCGAGCGTATCCTCGCCCTGCCGCATATCGCCGATATCGAGGCGCTGATGCATGTCGCCACCATCAAGGATGCCGAGACCCTGCCGCTATGATCGAGCTCGACGACACCGACCGCGCCATCCTGCGCGCGCTGCAGGCCGACGCCACGCTCAAAAGTGCGACTCTGGCCCGCCGGCTGGGCCTCTCGCAGCCCGCGACATGGCGGCGCATGAAGCGGCTGGAAACGGCAGGGGTGATCCTTGGCCGGCGGCTGGAGCTTGACGCCGAAAAGCTGGGCTTCGGGGTGACGGTGTTCCTGGGCGTGAAGCTGGCCACCAAGGGCCGGGTGAGCCTGGAGGATTTCGAACGTGCGGTGACCGCGATCCCCGAGGTGCAGACGGTGCAGCACGTGCTGGGGCTTTACGATTACCGGCTGCGGGTGGTCGCGCGCGACCTGCCGGATTTCGAGCGGGTCCTGCGGCGGCGCATCATGACCCTGCCGGGTGTCGGGAATGTCGAGGCCAACGTGATGTTGTCGGAAGAACGCCGCCCGGGGCCGCTCGGGTGATGGCGGGGTGACGCTGGCCTGCGGCCTCGCCCCACCCGCCATCCCGCCTCGGCGCCCGGACCCGAGGTCGCCTCTGGCGTCGGGCGCCCGATTATGAGTATTTGAACCAAGAAGAAGGCAGAATGATGCAAGAGGGAGGATCGGATGTCCGCATTGCTTGAAACCGTCGACCCGGACGGGTTGCTTGAATTCTCGGTGGTCTTCACCGACCGCTCGCTCAACCACATGTCGGCGCGGTTCTGCGCGGTCATGCGCGACATCGATTCCGGGCTGCGCGGGGTTTATGGCGCCGATGCCACGGCGATCGTGCCCGGCGGCGGCACCTTCGCGATGGAGGCGGTGGCACGGCAGTTCGCCGGCGGCGAAAAGGTGCTGGTGGTGCGCAACGGCTGGTTCTCCTTCCGCTGGAGCCAGATCGTCGAGGCGGGCGGGATCGCGTCCGAAAGCGTCGTGATGAAGGCGCGGCAGGTTGGGAACGAGGCCACCGCGCCGTTCGCGCCGGCCCCGGTCGAGGATGTCGTGGCGCGTATTCATGCCGAGAAGCCCGCCGTGGTCTTTGCCCCGCATGTGGAGACCTCCTCGGGGATCATCCTGCCGAATGGTTACGTTGCGGCCCTGGCCGGGGCTGCGCATGAGGTGGGCGCGCTCATGGTGCTCGATTGCATCGCCTCTGGCTGCGCCTGGGTCGACATGAAAGCGACGGGAGTCGATGTACTGATCTCGGCACCGCAGAAGGGCTGGTCTTCAACGCCCTGTGCCGGACTGGTGATGCTGTCGGATCGGGCACTGGCACGGATGGAAGCGACAGAGAGCAGCAGTTTCGCCGCCGATCTCAAGAAATGGCGCGCGATCATGGCGGCTTATGAGGGCGGCGGTCACGCTTATCACGCCACCATGCCGACCGATGGCTTGAAGGCCTTCCGCGACACCATGACCGAGACGCTGGACTACGGCACCGAACGCTTGCGTGACGCGCAGTGGGAATTGGGAGGCAAGGTGCGCGCGCTGCTTTCAGCACGCGGCATCCGGTCTGTCGCGGCCGAGGGCTACGGTGCGCCGGGTGTGGTGGTCAGCTACACCGATGATCCAGGTGTGAAATCCGGCGCCAAATTCGCGGCCGAAGGCGTGCAGATCGCAGCTGGCGTGCCCTTGCAGGTGGATGAACCGCAGGGCTTCTCGACCTTCCGGATCGGGCTTTTCGGGTTGGACAAGCTCTATGACGTGGACGCGACCGTGGCGCGGTTGGAGGCGGCGTTCGACAGGGCCATGACCTGACCTTGCGCTTTCACCGTGGCATAAATACCCTGGGGGTGTCGCCTGAAAAGCGGCGGGGGGCAGCGCCCGCTCCGACCTCTCTGTGAACCCGTGACCGGGGCGTTGCGCATTTCGCCCGATGAGCGCAAGCGAAGAGGGCGCGGGTCGACGCCGGAGGCGACGAAACCGGGCTACCCGACGCGCCCCGTCCCCAGCCCTGCGCGCATCAACGTGGTCCGCACGGGCTTGACCGAATAAAACGCCTGCAACGCCCGCATCCGCATGTCGCGCAGCGCTTGCGTCGAGACCATGGAGGCGCGGTTGAGCGCGTCGATCCCGGCGACGCGGGCGCGCACCTCGGCGTGGCGGGCCTTGTGGTACGCGGCCAGCATGGCGCGCGATCCCAGGCCATCCGGATCGGCCTCGGCAAGGTCGAGCAGCGCGCGCATGTCGCCAAGGCTCATGTTCAGGCCCTGCGCGCCGATCGGAGGCACCACATGCGCAGCCTCCGCCACGAGGGCGACCCGTTCGGCCTGCATGCGTTCGGCGATCTGGCTGATGATCGGCCAGACGGTGCGCCGGGTCAGCAGCGAGAGCGGCCCGAAGAGGCCGGCGGAACGATCCGTCATTTCCGCCTCGAAGGCGGGCACCGGCAGGCGCGCGAGGCGCATTACCTCCGGCCCGCGCTCCATCCAGACCACGGCGGAGGAAGGGCGACCCTCGTGGTCGGGCAAAGGGACAAGCGTGAATGGTCCGCCGGAGCGGTGAATCTCGGTCGACACGTTGTCATGAGGCCGATCGTGGGTGACCGCAAAGGCCAGTGCCTTCTGCCCGTAACGCGTCGTCTTGACGGAAATGCCCACCGCCTCGCGCACCGGCGAATTGCGTCCATCGGCCGCGATGACGAGCCGTGCGCGCACCCGGGCACCATCCGACAGGGTGACCAGCGCCTCGCGCTCGCGCGTCAGCAGCGCGGCGGTGCCGGTGCCGGGGCGGAAATCCACGTTCGGCAATTCGGCCAGGCGCGCCACCATTTCCCGGCGCAGAAGCCAGTTGGGCAGGTTCCAGCCAAAGGGCAGGTCGGAGGAAATGTCCGCAGCATTGAAATCGTGGGTGCTGCGGGCCTCCGCCGCCGCGCCCCCGGCATCGACCACGCGCATGATCTGCAGGGCACTGGCGTGGGGCGCCAGTCGCTCCCACAGCCCGGCGCGCATCAGGAATGCGCGGGCCGGTTGCAGCAGCGCCGTTGTGCGCAGATCCGATCCTTCCGCCGTCATGTCGGTGATCGGCGGGGCGGGATCGACGCAGATGACGGAAAACCCGGCGGATCCGAAGGTCGCCGCCGCCGTCAAACCTGCGACGCCGCCGCCGGAGACAAGGATGTCTGTTTTGGTGATCTCGGGCATTCGTCGCCCTTCCTCGTTGCGGACGCACGATAGATAGGACGCGTGTCCGGGCAGGTCCAAGCGGCAGATGGCCCCACCGTCCCCAGGGCCCGCGCGGTACAGGGCTGTCATCCGCGCGTCAGGCGGATCAGGATCAACAGAATGGTCGCGGTCATGATCAGGGCCCCGGTGATCAGCCCGGGGTAGCCGAACGTGATCACCGCGATGGCCCAGAGGCTGAGAACGGCGGCGAGCGCATAGAACGGCGTGTCTTCATCGCCTTCCAGCGTTTCGCGGATCATGCGGCCAAGGATCGGCAGGCGGTAGAGGAGCGGCGTGCGATCACCGTTGGGGATATAAGACATATTCTGGACTCCTGTTTTCCTGACACCGACTTAGGGGGATGGTCGGCCATCGCCATGAGCCGGGCTGTCGCAGCGTGGCAGCAGGTCGCAGCGGGTGTTTCGCAGGCGCTGTCGCGCGCCGCGATCCGTGCCCTCTTCGCGGTGCTCATCGGCAAAAAAGGCCTGGGCGAGAAGCGGACCGGTGGCGCGGGTTCAGATCATCAGCCGGGACAGGAAGCCGGCCAGATCGTCGGTGTGGTGGTGGATGTGGTCGGCAGGCTCCGGCTTTGGCGCGACATGGACCGTGCGCAGCCCCATCGCGTGTGGCGCGGCGAGGTTGCGCGGGTCGTCCTCGAACATTGCCGCGCGCGTCGGGATCAGGCCATCGCGGGCGAACACAGCCTCGAACGCCTGTCGTTCGGGCTTGGGGCGCAGGCC
>PFEX01000226.1 GCA_002783145.1 Rhodobacteraceae bacterium CG17_big_fil_post_rev_8_21_14_2_50_65_11
GTGGATGCGGGCGGGCGGATCGGGCGCAGTTTCGCACCGGAGCGCCAGCAAGAAAACATCGGTCTTTTCGAGGCATTGGCGGATCATATTCAAGTAAAACGGCAGCAAAGCGCGGTGATCATTGCCTCCTGGTCCGACGGGGCGCGGGAACGTCTCAGGGGGCTCTTGGAAGATCAGGATCTGACCGGGCTTTCAGAGATTCCTGACGGATCCGTCGATTTGCCGAAAGGATCCGTTAACCTTGCCGTCTGGCCGCTGGAGCAGGGCTTTACCGCTGATGAGCTGACGGTGATTTCCGAACAGGACGTGCTGGGCGACCGGTTGATCCGGCCGAGGCGCAAGACAAGACGGGCCGAGAACTACCTGACCGAGGCGCAGAGCCTCAGCCCCGGTGACCTCATCGTGCATGTCGACCACGGGGTCGGTCGCTACACGGGTCTGGAAACCCTCACCGCGATGGGCGCGCCGCATGAATGCATCGCGCTGGAATACGCAGGCGGCGATCGTCTGTTCCTTCCCGTTGAAAACATTGATCTTCTCAGCCGATACGGCCATGAGGAAGGCCTGCTGGACAAGCTCGGCGGAGGAGCTTGGCAGGCGAAAAAAGCGAAGCTCAAGGAACGGATCCGGCAGATCGCCGATAAGCTGATCCGCATCGCCGCAGAACGCGAATTGCGCCACGCGCCGGTGATGGAACCTCCCGGCGACATGTGGGAGGCGTTCTGCGCCCGCTTCCCGTTCGAGGAAACAGAAGACCAGCTTTCAGCCATCGGTGATGTGATCGGTGACCTGGAACGCGGTCGTCCGATGGACCGGCTGGTGGTCGGCGATGTCGGTTTCGGCAAGACCGAGGTCGCGATGCGCGCCGCCTTCACAGTGGCGGCCAGCGGGATGCAGGTCGCGGTGATCGCGCCGACGACGCTGTTGGCGCGCCAACACGCCCAGACCTTTGCCGAACGGTTTCGGGGATTTCCCATTACTGTCAGGCAGTTGTCACGCTTTGTTCCAGCGAGACAGGCGGCTGACACGCGCAAGGGGCTGACGGATGGCAGCGTCGATATCTGCATCGGCACCCATGCGCTTCTGGCCAGGAACATCCGCTTCGCCAATCTTGGGCTGGTCATCGTCGACGAGGAACAGCGCTTCGGCGTCAATCACAAGGAACGCCTGAAGGCAATGCGCAGCGAGGTGCATGTGTTGACGCTTTCGGCGACACCGATCCCGCGCACGTTGCAAATGTCGCTGTCCGGGGTGCGCGACCTGTCGATCATCGGCACGCCGCCGGTCGACCGGCTGGCGATCCGCACCTATGTCAGCGAGTTCGATGCCGTGACGATCCGCGAGGCGCTCTTGCGCGAACATTACAGGGGTGGGCAGAGCTTCTACGTCGTTCCGCGCATCGAGGACCTGCCGGCGATACAGGATTTCCTGCGTGAACAGGTGCCCGAGGTCAGCTTCGTCACCGCGCATGGGCAGATGGCAGCGGGCGAGCTCGATGACCGGATGAACGCCTTTTACGACGGCAAGTACGATGTGCTGCTGGCTACCACGATCATCGAGAGTGGCATCGACATTCCGACCGCGAACACGATGGTGATCCACCGCGCCGACATGTATGGGCTGGCGCAGCTCTACCAGATCCGGGGCCGGGTGGGGCGCGCCAAGACCCGCGCCTATGCTTACCTGACGACGAAGCCGCGGGTTAAACTGACCCCTGCGGCGGAAAAGCGGTTGCGCGTGCTGGGCAGCCTCGACAGCCTTGGCGCGGGCTTCACCATCGCCAGCCAGGACCTCGACATTCGCGGCGCCGGCAACGTGGTGGGCGAGGAACAGTCGGGACATGTCAAGGAGGTGGGCTTCGAGCTTTACCAGTCGATGCTGGAGGAAGCGGTCGCCAAGATCCGCGCCGGCGACATGGCAGGGCTGATCGAGGAGGACGGGCAATGGGCGCCGCAGATCAATCTCGGCGTGCCGGTGCTGATCCCCGAGGGCTACGTGCCCGACCTCGACGTGCGGCTGGGGCTGTACCGGAGGCTTAGCCAGTTGACCACGAAAGTGGAGCTCGAGGGCTTCGCGGCGGAGTTGATCGACCGCTTCGGCACGCTGCCCAAGGAGGTCAACACGCTGCTGCTTGTGGTGCGGATCAAGGCGATGTGCAAGCGGGCGGGGATTGCCCGGCTCGATGCCGGGCCGAAGGGTGCGACGATCCAGTTTCACAACGACAAATTTGCCAATCCCGCCGGACTGGTGGACTTCGTGCAGGCGCAGAACGGGCTGGCCAAGGTGCGCGACACCAAGATCGTGGTGCGGCGCGACTGGAAAAAAGACAGCGACAAGATCAAGGGCGCCTTCGCCATTGCCCGCGACCTTGCGGAGAAGGTGAAAGCGGCGGGGTAGGGTGCCTCTTCGCGCGCCCGGTTCGGGCGGCTCATCGGCCGGGGAGCGTGCGTCAAGCGCGGCGGTTCAGTGCGCTTCCCTTGGCAGGCGCCACGCGATCGAAAAGGCGACCGACGCGCCAACAAGCACGCAGCCCATCAGGGGCAGGGGGGTGCCGTTGAACAACTGACCGATCCCGGCCCCCAGAAGCGCGCCGCCAAGCGTTGCAAGGGCGCTCATCACGCTTGCCGCCATCCCCGCGATATGGCCCATCGGCTCCAGCGCCAGCGCGTTGAGATTGCCGATGGTGAACCCCGTCGCGGCGAAGATCGAGGCCGTCCACAGGTAGTAGACCCAGAACGCCACATCTCCCGCCACCGCGCCGCTCGCCAGAAGCCCGAGGCTCGTCAGCGTGGCAGCGATCTGCACCCCGAGCGCGTTGCGGATCAGCGGCCGCATCCCCAGTTTCATCACCAGCGCCGCGTTGACCAGCGGCGGCCAGGCCGACATCAGGGCGATCCCCGCGAACCAGAAATGAAAGCTGTCGCCGCGTCCGAAGGTGAGATCGAAGATCTGCTGGATTGAACTTATGGTGCCAAACAGCATGCCGAAGATCAGCACCTGGATCGCCATTGACATCATCACCTGCCGGTGGTGCAGGACCTCGATCAGCGCCTGGCGCAGCGGGGTAAAGCGCAACGGGCGGCGCGCCGCCTCGGGCAGGGTTTCGGGCTGGCGCAGGCCGAGCCAGCCGACCGAGAGGGCGGAGAACAGCAAAAAGACGATAAAGATAGCCCGCCAGCCCGCCAACGCGATGATGCCCGCGCCGATCATCGGCGCGACGGCGGGAAACACCATGAAGACCAGCATCGCGAAGGAAATGATCTGCGCCATCTGCCGCCCGGCATAAAGATCGCGCACCATCGCCATCGACACCACCCGCGGCCCGGCGGCGCCCAGCCCCTGCAACACCCGCGCTGCAAGCAGCAATTCCAGCGAGCTTGCGAAATAGGCCAGAATCGCACCGGTGACGTAAAGTCCGGCACCGATGAAGATCATCCGTCGCCGCCCGAACGCATCCGACAGCGGCCCCGCCACCAGCGTGCCCGCCCCCATGCCGAAGACGAAGGAGGTCAGCACAAGCTGCGCGTGGTTGGCGTTCTCAAGTCCCAGGTCGCGCGCGATCTCGGGCAGCGCGGGCAGCATCGCGTCGATGGAAAAGGCGATGGTGGCGAACATGACGCCCATCAGGGCGATGAACTCTGCCTTCGACAGGCGGCGGTGCGGTGGGGTCATGGGCGGCTCACGCGGGGTAAGAGAAACGGGGTGCGGGCGCGATAGGCCGCGACGCGATCGGGGTGGCGCGCGGCGAGCGCGCGGTCCTCGACGCGCGC
This sequence comes from Rhodobacteraceae bacterium CG17_big_fil_post_rev_8_21_14_2_50_65_11, assembly GCA_002783145.1. Taxonomy (GTDB): domain Bacteria; phylum Pseudomonadota; class Alphaproteobacteria; order Rhodobacterales; family Rhodobacteraceae; genus Nioella. Next base: position 3,771 of record PFEX01000226.1, read on the forward strand.
ACCGAAGCGCAGCATCGCCGAGGCGGCAAGACCCAGGGCGAGGCTTTCAAACGAGCCGATCAAGAGGGCGACCCCGGCAAGGCTGCCGATCTGGCCGAGGTATTGCGGATGCCGACAGAGCGCGTAGGGCCCGCTGGTGACAACGCCGACATCCCAGCCACTGGTGCCCTTCAGCCCGAGTGCCGCTGTGGCCCATGAATGCAGCAGTCCGCCAAGACCGATCAGCGGCAGGCCAGCACCGACGCGCAGCCAGGCGGGCAGGGCGGGCGGCTGGCCCCATGTCTGGATCAGGCCGACATAGATCAGCGTGGTCAGCCCCCAGGCCCAGGCGGCGCTCGGCAGATTGCCGCGTTCAGGCGGCCATGGCCCGCGCCCCGGCCGACGATCCGACCGTGCGAGGAGCAGCGCCCAAAGCGCGGTCGCACCAAGGCCGAGCAGGAAACCGGCGCTCACTTCGCGTCTTTCAAGAGGCCCTGCACCTCGTCGATCACCTGCGCCCAAAGCTCGGGCGGCTGCGCGCCGGTCAGCACGTGCTGACCGGCGATGATGAAGGTGGGCACGCCGGTCACGCCGCGTTCGCGCGCATTGGTGTCGCGGGCGCGGATATCCGCGACATCGGCCTCGCCGTTCAGCAGCTCCGCCATCATGGCAGCGTCGAGGCCGCATTCGCCCGCGATCTTGGCCAGCGTGTCGCGGGCGCCGATATCGCGCCCCTCGACGAAATAGGCCTTGAACAGCGCCGAAACCACCGCCGTCTGGCGCGCTTCGATCCCCGCCCAATGGATCAGCCGGTGTGCATCGAGCGTGTTGGGCGTGCGCGCGATGGCCTCGAAATTGATCGAGAGACCGGCCTTTTCGGCATTGGCAACAACCGGAGCGTAGGCCTTCACCGCGCCCTCCTTGCCGCCGAATTTCGCCTCCAGGTAGGCGCGGCGGTCCATGCCCTCCGCCGGCATTTCGGGGTTCAACTGGAACGGGTGCCATTCGATGACAAAGGGCTGATCGCCAGCCTTCGACAGCGCCCGGTCGAGATAGGATTTACCGATATAGCACCACGGGCAGATCGGGTCGGACAGGATATCGAGCTTGATCACGGGGCCTCCTTCAGGGCTTGGACCAGCGCCCTTCGGTTCAGTTTGCCATTCGCTCCGCGCGGCAGCGCGTCGAGCCTGTGATAGCGCCTTGGCTGCTTATAGCGGGCAAGGCAGGTTTCAGCATGGCGGTTGAGGGCGTCCTCGTCCTGGTCGCTGCAGTGCGCAAGGCAGATGATATGCGTCTGGGGCCGGATTTCCACCGAAACGGCGGCGCAATCGCCAGTGAGCGGCGCGAAAGCGGCTTCGATTTCCAATGGCGAGACCCGGAAACCGCCGGCGTTCAGCATGTCATCGGCGCGCCCGTGATAGACCAGCGCCCCGTCGGGGCGTTCATGCACCATGTCGCCGGTCACGAACCAGTCGCCGGTCAGCGGCAGCTCGCGGCCATCTTGCGTCTCATAGCCAAGCATCAGACCGGGGTCGCTTCGGTGAATGGCGAGCGTTCCGGTTTCGCCCGGCACCACCGGATCGCCGCCCGCGTCGAGGATGGCGATGCGCCGCCCCGGTTGCGCGAACCCCAGCGTACCCGGCGGCGCGCAGCGGTCCGGGCTGCCCGAGACGAAGGTGGAGCATTCCGACATGCCAAGCGCCTCGTGGATCGTGGTACCGGTCGCCGCCTGCCAGCCCTCGCGTAGCAGCTCGGGCAGCTTTTCCCCGGCGCTGAGGCCGTGGCGAAGATGCGGCAGAGATGGCAGGCCGGCGCGCAGCATCTGCCGGTAGATCCCCGGTGCGGCGGCAAAGAGCGTCGCGTCATGCCGTTTGAGCAGCAAGGGCAGGGCGGTCGCATCGGTGCCTTCGGCCGGGATCAGCGCGGTGGCGCCCACGCTCCACGGGTCGAGCAGCCCGGTGCCGAGCGTGAAGGTCCAGTTGAAGGCCCCGGCATGCAGCAGCCGGTCGCTGGCGCGCAGACCATACCAGCCGTCATGCATCATCGCTCGCGCAAGGATTGCCCGGTGGGCATGGGCCACGGCGCGCGGGCGCCCGGAAGTGCCCGAGGTGAACACCAGATAGGCCAGATCGTCGGGATCGCCCATCCGGTAGGTGGCACGCTGATGCGTGGCGAGCGCGTCAAGATCGGGAACGACCGGGCCGGGCAGCGGATCCGGCAGGGCGATGCCGGGCTGCGCCAGGATCAGGCGTGGCGCGATCGCATCGGCCAGCCGGGATATCTCCGGCACCGTCAATTGCGCTGAGGTTGGCACCGGCACCAGCCCGACGGCAATCGCGGCAAGCAACGCCACGGGAAAGTCGGGGGTGTTGCCGAGCCGCAGGAGCACCCGGTCGCCCGGTGTCAGCCCCTGCGCCAAAAGCCCCGAGGCAATGCGCAACACCCGGTCCTCCAGCGCCGCAAAACTCCACCGCTTGGCCCGTGCGGGCGACAGAACCGCGAGCGCGACCTTGTCGGGCCGCACGCGGGCCGCGTTCAGCACATGGTTGGCGAGGTTGAAGCCTTCGGGCAAGGGTGCGGACATGGGCCAAGGGGGTAGGGCGCGGGCGCCGCGCTTGCAAGCCCCATGGTCGCGCGCTACTTCCCTGGTCATGGATTTTCCCGATGAACCCAGCCTGATCCGTCTTGCCCGCGAAAGCGGCGAACAAGACCGCCCGAAACCCGTTGACCTGGCCCGCCGCGTGCGTGAGCTGCGCAAGGCGCGTGACTGGACATTGGAACAGGCAGCACAAAAGGCGGGGCTGGCGCGTTCGACGCTGTCGAAGATCGAGAACGGGCAGATGTCGCCGACCTACGACGCGCTGAAGAAACTGGCCTTGGGTCTGGATATCTCGGTGCCGCAGTTGTTCACGCCGACAGCCAACCCGCGTGTGAACGGGCGGCTTGCGGTCACCAAGACCGGCGACGGCGCGCCGCACCCGACCACCACCTACGAACACGAAATGCTGGCACCGCAGCTGACCCAGAAGGCGATGCTGCCGTATCGTGCCCGCATCCGCGCCCGGGCTTTCGAGGAGTTCGACGGATGGGTGCGCCACGCGGGCGAGGAATTCCTCTACGTGCTGACTGGCGAGATCCGCCTGATCACCGAATTCTACGCGCCGGTGGACATGCGGCGCGGCGACAGCGCCTATTACGACGCCACGATGGGCCACAACGTGATTTCCACCAGTCCGGAGGATGCAACGATCCTTTGGGTGACGAGTCTCGGCTGACGGATGGGGCTGACGGATGGGGCTACACTAGCGCCATGACAAGTCCTGTAATCATGATTATGTTAAATATAGACCATCTCACACGAAACCGACCGGCAAACCCGGCAGCCGCCACCAATATGTTTTTCCTTTCATATAAGTGTTTTGAGCATCGACACGAAAGTTCTCGATCACAGAAGTGTCATACAACGACGATCGTCTCGACCTTCGCGCCCGCGAATTGCTATACAAAAGTAGTGACATGAGGGTCCTGGTAATGAAGTCATCCTGTTTGATGGGTATTTTGCGTTCGATCTGCGCCACGTTGGAAACGTGTGCATGAAACGCCAGCGGCCCTACCTCACGGCGCGCTCAATCGAGGACTTGTGGGAATACCACACGCGCCTCATGGCCGGATTCGGGTTCGACCGGTTGCTTTACGCCTATACATGCTTTCAGGCTGGCAGCCATTTCAGCGATCCCGACGACGCGCTGATCCTGACCAACCACCACCCCGACTATATCGACGCCTATATCGGCAATGGCCTGTTTCGCGACGCCCCGATGACCAAATGGGCGGCGCAGAATGTCGGTTCGATCAGCTGGCGGTATATGAACGGGCAACTGGCCCGGTCGAGGGGCGAATGCGCGGTGCGCGACCTGAACCAGCGGTTCAATGTAACGGCGGGCTACACGATCTCTTTCCCGATCGCCATCAAGCGCGCGGTCGGCGGGATCGGGCTGGCGGCGCGGCCCGGACTGACGCAGGACGACGTCGATGCGATCTGGCGCGATCGGGGCGACGAGCTTGAGACCCTCAACCACGTCGCGCACCTTGCCATCACCCAACTCCCCGCGACGGGCCAAAGCCGCATGCTGACGCGGCGCCAGAGCGAGGTTCTGGAACTTGTCGCTGACGGAAAATCGGTGCAGGATATCGCCGTGCTCATCGGTCGAAAACCGGCGACGGTGGACAAGCACCTGCGCGGCGCAAGGGAGTCGCTGCGCGTCGAGACCACCGCGCAGGCGGTGCGCAAGGCATCCGTGTTGAACCAGATTTTCATCGTTGACCCCGGCAAACCGCTCATAAAAGAGGCAGGGCGCCGCGATCGGAGAGAAACCCTTCCAAGGTAGGGATATCCTGACTTTTCCTGCGCCTGACGATACGTCATGTAGGCGACGTTCCGTGAGTGACGACCGGGATTTCCTTGGTCGGGAGCATCGGGCCGCCAGGATCAATTACCGGCTTGGCGGTCCAGTTCCACCCCGGTTATCCCTTGTCCCTACCCAGATTGCCGGGGGACATGTGCCAGCGGTTCGGTCCTTCCCGTGACCGGGCGGCCGCATGGTGAACACGAAAGCGGTGCCGTCCATTGTCCCCGGACGGCACCGCGCTTTTCGTCTCGCGACATGTTCAGGTGCAGGGGCCCCTCCCAAAGCCCCTGCCCTCGTCCCGGCCTCAGCCCTGGACGGCCTTCGCAACCTCGGCTGCGAAGTCTTCTTCCTTCTTTTCGATGCCTTCGCCGAGCTCCAGCCGGACGAACCCGGTGACGGTGGCGCCAGCCTCTTTCGCGGCGTCGCCGACAGTCAGGTCGGGGTTCACAACGAAAGCCTGGTTCAGGAGGGTCGATTCGGCCACGAATTTCTTCATCCGGCCAACGATCATCTTCTCGATTACCTGTTCGGGCTTGCCGGATTCGCGGGCGATCTCGATCTGGATATGGCGTTCCTTTTCGACCACGGCCGGGTCCATGTCGGCCTCATCGAGGGCGGCAGGGTTGGCGGCGGCAATGTGCATGGCGATCTGCTTGCCAAGTGCCTCGTCACCGCCCGAAAGCGCGACCAGTACACCGATCTTGCCCATGCCGGGTGCGGCGGCGTTGTGCACGTAGCTGACGACAGTTTCACCCTCGATCCTGGCCATCCGGCGCAGGGTCATGTTTTCGCCGATGGTGGCGATCTTGTCGGTCAGGGTGTCGGCAACCGTCTTGCCGCCGAGGTCGGCGGCGGCCAGCGCCTCGACATCCGCAACGCCTGTCGCAGCGCGAGCGATTTCGCTGACCATGCCCTGGAATTCGGCGTTCTTGCCGACGAAATCGGTTTCCGAGTTGACCTCGACCGCGATACCGGCGCCGCCCTCGACCGCGACGGCGACAAGACCCTCGGCGGCGATACGGCCGGATTTCTTGGCGGCCTTGGCAAGGCCCTTGGTGCGTAGCCAGTCAACGGCGGCGTCCATGTCGCCATCGGTTTCGACCAGTGCCTTCTTGGCGTCCATCATGCCTGCGCCGGTGGAGTCGCGCAGTTCTTTGACCATTGCGGCGGAAATTGCCATGGGTCTGCTCCTTTAGAACGAAAACGGTCCGGACCGGCCAGAGGCCGGTCCATGTGTCGGTTGCGTGACGGCGGTTCAGCCCTCGGCGGGGGCGGTTTCGCCTTTGCTTTCGCCGGCAATGGATTCCTCGACGTTGCCCTCTTCCAGCGCGCCAAGGTCGATGCCCGCAGTTTCCATCTGCGCGGTCATGCCATCAAGCGCGGCGCGGCTGACCAGATCGCAATAGAGGTTGATGGCGCGCGCCGCATCGTCGTTGCCGGGGATCATGTAATCCACGCCATCGGGCGAGCAGTTGGTATCGACCACGGCGACCACGGGGATGCCAAGCTTCTTGGCTTCAAGGATCGCCAGATCCTCTTTCTTCACGTCGATGACGAAGATCAGATCGGGCAAGCCGCCCATTTCGCGGATCCCGCCCAGCGAGGCCTGAAGCTTCGCCTGGTCACGTTCCATGTGAAGACGTTCCTTCTTGGTCAGGCCTTCCAGCCCGCCTTCCATCGCCTCGTCGATCGACTTCAGGCGCCGGATGGAATTCGAAACGGTTTTCCAGTTGGTCAGGGTGCCGCCAAGCCAGCGGTGGTTCATGTAGAACTGCGCACAACGCTCCGCCGCGTCGGCGACGGGCTTTTGCGCCTGGCGCTTGGTGCCGACGAACAGGATGCTGCCGCCCTTGGCGACGGTTTCGCGCACCACCTGCAACGCCTGGTCCAGCATCGGGACGGTCTGCGTCAGGTCCATGATGTGGATGCCGTTGCGCTCGCCGTAGATATACGGTCCCATGCGCGGGTTCCAGCGTTGCGTCTGGTGGCCGAAGTGAACGCCAGCTTCCAAGAGCTGACGCATGGAGAATTCGGGAAGCGCCATAAGAGTTCCTTTCCGGTTTGCGCCTGGGCGAAGGTTCAGGGTGCGCAGGCTTGTCCCGACGCCCCAACCGGTGGACCTTGCGGGGATGTCTCCCCCGAAGGCCCGCCTTCGCCTGTGAAGTAAATGCGCCCTTAAGGCAGCATCGCGGGGATGGCAACCCCCCTGCCCCTCGAATGTTGGCATTCCGGCGGCCTCTTGCGCGGGGCTGCGGATCTCGGGTCGGCATGGCGGACAGATCAGGTGCGCCGGGGGCGACGGTCAATTTTGCCGGGTCGCCGCCTCTGGACGTGGCCGGGCGGTTTCCTTATATCTTTGCTCAACAATGCCACCAGCCAGTCGGAAGGCACGCAATGCAAGAGCAGTTCGAAGGCGCCCCCCTGATCAAGCCATCCAGCACCGAACACCCGCTTTACGAGTCGGTCGTCGAGGCGTGCCGGACGGTGTATGATCCTGAAATTCCTGTCAATATTTTCGATCTCGGCCTTGTCTACACGCTTGACATAAGCCCTGAGAACGAGGTTGACGTCACCATGACCCTGACCGCACCGGGCTGCCCCGTGGCGGGCGAAATGCCGGGCTGGCTCGCCGATGCGATCCTGCCGGTCGCCGGGGTCAAGAATGTGAACGTGGAGATTACGTGGGATCCGCCGTGGGGAATGGAGATGATGTCCGACGAGGCAAGGCTTGAGCTTGGCTTCATGTGAGATTTCAAGGTCTTCCCTGACACGGGATTGATGTGGCGTCGGTGCGGGCTTAGGTCCGGTGTAGCAGCAAAAGGATTACCCCCATGTTCGGCATTCCCGGAAAACAGGCTGTCACGTTGACCGACGCGGCGACAACCCAGATCGCCCGGCTGATGGCCTCGGGCGGCTCGCAGGGCCTGCGCATCGGCGTCAAGAAAGGCGGATGCGCGGG